>CAYHNV010000167.1:0-5298 GCA_964358065.1 uncultured Elusimicrobia bacterium
ATGGAGGCGGTGTTCGTGGTCATTGTGGCGATTATAGCGAACGAAGGGCTAGAATGTCCTTGATGCGGCGCGCCCCACTCATGATGACCTGCGTCCTGCTGGCCCTGTCCATCGCCTGCGTTCTGGCCGGGCTCGGACGACTGCCCGCGCTCACCCTGGACGAGGCCTGGACCGGCCGCTTCGCCACATGGCTCACGTCGATGGGTTTCTACACTCCGCACGAGATGAACACCTACACCGGCCCCCTCTACGGCCTGCTCCTGAGCCGGGTCATGTCCGCCTGGGGCGTGAGCGTGGCGGTCCTGCGCCTGCCGGGGGCTCTGGCCAACGCGCTGGCCTTCTTGCTGGCGGCCTGGGAACTGCGCCGCCGCGCCGGCCCCGAGGCCGCGGCCTGGTGGGCCCTGCTGCTGGCCGCCGGCACCTATCTCCTCTTCAAATCACGGCTCGCCTGGGAGGTCTATGCCCTCCAACCCCTGCTGCTGACTCTGACGTTGATGCTTCTCGACCGGAAGCTCACGTGGCTGCGGGCGCTCCTGTTCATGGCCGTCACGCTCGTGGGCGTCCAGAACCACTTCATCTATCTCTCCGTGCCCGTCTCGCTCGTCATCCTCTTCGCAGTCCGCGCGGCCTGGCGCGGCGAGGACGACCTGGGCCCGAGCCTACGCCTGTGCCTGACGGCGCTGGCGGCCGGTGCCGTGGTCTTCCTGGTCAAGCCCCGCCTCTCGGAAGCGGCATGGGCGTCCCAGAAGCCGTGGGCCGTCCCGCTCTTCTTCGCGTTGATCCCCCTCGCCGCGACCGCCGCCGTCGCCGGCGCCTGGGAGCGCCGCCTGGTCGCCTTACTCTCCCATCCCGGCGCGCGACGCTGGGGCCTGCGCCTGCTGGGCTTGGGCCTATTCGCCTTCTTCGTCTGGCATCTCCCGCCGCTCTGGGAGATCCTTGCGGGCCCCGTGGTCTGGAAGAGGATGATCGCCTGGAACGCGCCCTGGTGGCTGGACCTCCCGCTCCACCTCTGGTCGCTCTTCCTCCTCGCCGTCCTGGGCTGGAACGCGCTGCGCGCCTGGCACGGCCATGAGAGACTCTCGGCAGGCGAAAGGACCCTCGCCCTCTGGCCCTGGGCCTACATGGCATGCTTCAGCCTGTTCCGGAACACCAGCTCGCTGCGCTACTACTGCCTGATCCAGTTCCTGAGCCTTCTCTCGCTGGCCGCAGCGCTGGCGCGCCTGCCCAAGCCCGACCGCCGCCCCGTCGCCATCACGGCCGCGCTCGCGATGATCGTCGTTCAGGCCGTGTTCTGGCGCGAACTCGCCTCCCCCCAGGACCGGCGCCCTCTGCAGTTCCGCGTCGGCTGGAGGTCGGAGAACTCCTGGGACTTCGCGCGCAAGGACACCCTGTTCGCGGCTTTCGACGCCTCGAACGCCTGCGGGGTCGTTCGCAAGGAACGGGGTTTCGTCCCCCTCCCTCTCATCCCCGTCCTCTTCCATCAAAAAACACGGGCGCAGACGGGATGCGACGACGGCATCCT
Source organism: uncultured Elusimicrobia bacterium (assembly GCA_964358065.1). Classification (GTDB taxonomy): domain Bacteria; phylum Elusimicrobiota; class Elusimicrobia; order UBA1565; family UBA9628; genus GWA2-66-18. The sequence goes on from CAYHNV010000167.1 coordinate 1,523, forward strand.
CTTCGACGCGGACGACTGCCGGGACTGCGCGACGCCGCCCTTCAAGCGCTGGGAAGTCCTGAAGCGCTAGGGAACGAAGAGGACCTTCCCGCACTTCTTGTCGGGAGAGGCCATCGCGGCGAAGCCCGCCTGGTAATCCTTGAGCGGGAAGGTGTGGGTGACCACAGGCGCAAGATCGATCGCCCCGGAGCGAAGCAGGCGGTCGGCCTTGTACCAGGTCTCGAAGATCTCGCGGCCCACGATGCCGTGGACGCGCAGGCCCTTGAAAATGAGGTCGTTGGCCCAGTCGATCTCGACTTTTGTGGACGGCAGGCCGAAGGCGGAGATGCGGCCGCCGCTGCGCACCGCCTTGAAGGCCATGCTGATCGCGGGGGCCGCACCCGACATCTCGCAGACCACATCATAACCGTCCTTGACCTTGCCGGCCTTCAGGATCGCGTCGAGGTTCCCCGGCTCCACGACGACCGTGGCCCCCATCCGGCGCGCCAGTTCCGCCCGGTACGAAGAACCCTCGACGGCCACGATCGGGCCGGCCCCGGAGGCCTTGGCGACCGCAATGGAGAACAACCCCTGCGGGCCGCAGCCCATCACCAGCACCGACTTCGTCGACACGGGCTCCACGAGCACGGAGTAGCCCGCGTTGCCGAAGGGCTCGAAGAGCGAGCCAAGGTCCCGCAAGGAGTCGTCCTTGTGCTTCCACGCGCAGCGGGCGGGAACGGCCGCATACTCGCCGAAGCCGCCCGGGCCGTCGATGCCGATGATCTTCACCCTCGCGCAGACATGGCGCTGGCCGTTCTGGCACTGGTAGCAGAGGCCGCAGAAGATATGGCTCTCGACCGAGACGAAGTCGCCCTGGGCGAAGTCGCGGGCGTTGGCTCCGACCTCCGCGATGGTCCCGCAGAACTCATGGCCGAAGGTGCTGGGCGTCTTGAAGCGCTCCGGCGCCCAGGAGTTCCAGCCAAAGATGGGTAGGTCCGAACCGCAGATCGAGGCGCGGTGGATCTTGACGAGAAGCTCGTCGGCCCGGATCCTCGGGGCGTCGGTCGTCTCGTAGGAGGCTCCGGGCGCCGGGGTCTTCTTGAGCAGGGCCTTCATTCGAAGAGGTTCCTCAGGACGAACATCAGGTTCTCCTTGCGCTCGCGGATGCGGCGGTAGAAATAAGGCGGCCAGTGCGTGCCGTACGGGACATAGACGCGCACCGCATGTCCCTGCGCGCGCAGTTCTCGCCGGCGGCGGGGACGCAAACCGTAGAGCATCTGGATCTCATAGTCGGACTTGACGAGGCCCGCCGCGTCGCAGGCCTTGAGCGCCGCCGCGATACGGACGTCGTCATGGGTGGCGAAGGCGGGAAGCGGGGCAAGCGTGAGGAGGGCGGCGCACTTGTCGTAGTTCGCGTTGACTTCGGCCTTGTCTTGGAAGGCGACCGCGGCCGGCTCCCGGTAGGCGCCCTTGCACAGGCGCACCCGCGCGCCGCGCGCGACCGCGTCCTGGACGTCGGCCTCGGTGCGGCGCAGCGCGGATTGGAGCACGATCCCCGTGTCCGGGAAGCTCGGCTTGAGCGCGTAGAAGAGGTCCAGGGTCGTCTGCGTCCAAGCCGAACCCTCCATGTCCACGCGCACGAAGATCTTCAGCTTGGCCGCTTCATTAAAGATGCGCGTCAGGTTCTCCCGGGCCAGGCCCGTGTCGATGGCCAGACCCAGCTGGGTAAGCTTCAGGGAGATGTTGGCGTCCACCCCGGACTCGGCCAGGCAGCGCAGCATGAGGAGGTTCTCATCCGCCGCGGCCACGGCCTGCTCGCGCGTCAGGCTGTCCTCGCCCAGGTTGTCGAGAGTCGCCTTGATGCCCTCGTCATTGAGGGCGCGCACGGCCAAAACCGCTTCGTCGATCCGGTCGCCGGCCACGAAACGGCTCGCCAGGAAGGTGAGGGCCCTCATCGGCGCTCATGCTAACATTTCACGGCGGGGACTTCCAGAAGCGCTCGGGGTCGACGATCAGAAGGTCCCCGCGATGCCCGGGCAGAAGTTGTTCTCGGGGGCGCTCGAGTGCGCCTTGGCGTAGGGGATGATGACCGTCTCCCCGCCGGCCACCGTGCGCAGCTTGCGCTTGAATGAGTAGGGGCCGCGAATGGCTCGCACCGTCATTGAACCATCGGTGGTTGTGCAGCCGAGCGTCGCGCAATAGGCCGGAGGCGAACCGGCCGAAGTTCCAGCGATGGTGACTTTGTAGAGAAAGTCTCCTGCTGTTCCGTCGGCCGGAGGCGCGGAGGTGGTGCGGATGATTCGGCCTAGGCCGTAGGCGGTCGAATGAGTGCGAGTGTCCAGGGAGTTGTCGATCTTATCAGTCTCGCCAAGTCCGGAAGAAACCGTGCCATAGTATGCATTGGAATTAAACACAGTGCCGGTTCCAGGAGAGCCAGTTCGAGTGCCGCCATCGATTATTACGTTGCATTTATAATCGCCGTTGAACGCGCCTCCTATCAGCCAGTATTTTGACGAGATGATAGTGTTCAAATAATACTCATGGCTGTCTCCGTAGGACATGGCGAAAGCTCCCGATTTTCCGCCAGGGTTGGCGGCACCGCTGCTTTTGTTGAAGTCCTGGATGTTGTAACAGATATTTCCAATCATGCTGTTGTTGTTTGTATCAGGACGGGTTGTTTGCACGCAATACTGGGAATCCATGACAATGTTGTTCTGAGTTAGGATCCAATCCCCTTGGGCACTCGGGTCAGCCGGGGCATTTGTTGACCAGCTGAATGCCTGGCCCATGCCGGTACTAGTACAACAAACGCTGTGGTCGGTTACTCGAACATTCCATACTCTATTGTGTGTTTGGATCGCATAATTTGAAGAATCGCCCCCTCCTTTGAATCCCACCGATCCCTTTGCTGCCATGCATTTCCCCGATCCATCGTATGCGCCGTAGCAATTGGTGAACCACGCGATCGTGAAGTAAATATCATTGTTCTCTACAACCGATTGGCCCAGCGATCCGCTTTGGTTGATGACCATCCCGGTTGATGCGTTGCGCACTTCATTGTTTACAAATCGAAAGTAAGAAGCCCCCTCTACGTATAATGCCGCGGCTTCCGAATCCCGATGCGGAGGGAAATCCTCGAAGTAACTATTCTGGGTCGTGTTATATGAACCAAAATGCTCTTTCACGCCGCCGCAGACACCTGCGCAGGTCAACCGCGTAAAATACGTGCGATTGATGATGATGTTGGTGGCGAAATCATTATAAATCAGTGGTTGGCCCTGTACGATTGCGCCGATATCACTTCCGCCATCCATCGTCAGACGGTGAATAATCCAGTAACTCTGGCGATTAGAATTGATGCGACGGACTTTCGCTCGGTTGCCGGCCGATTGGACCCACGGCTCATCATCGTTGTCACCAGCGCGGGTATAACGCAATACCTTGCGAGTTCCCGCCGTTCCGCTTGATGTCAGCGTCAGCGTGCCTCTGCCTGTATGATCTCCGGCCTGAATGCAAATAACGTTGTTTGACCAGTTGATCGCGGACCAGTCGCCGGTCGGCGTCGTGGCGGCTGTTATCGTCTGCTGGCAAGCCTGTGCCGTCAGACCGACGACATCAACATTACAGTTCGGCCCGCCGGCGCGGCACTCATATTGCGCGGTGTAGCCGTTGGCGTCGGCGGCGCGGGCGGGCGCCGCGGCCAAGAGCATCAAAGCACAGGCAAACAACCTTGAGATCATTTCACCACCGCGAACTTGACCCGCGCGCGCACGATGGAGCCGTCGGCCTTCTTGCCG
>CAYHNV010000168.1:0-5265 GCA_964358065.1 uncultured Elusimicrobia bacterium
GATCGCCCAGTGGAAGGAGATGAACGAGTCTCCAAACTTCAAGATCAGCCGTCCGCGCCAGATCTACACGGGCCCCCAAGAGACCGCCTACACCACCGTCGGCCGCCGGAAGTAGTTTTACCGCCGCAGTCGATAGACCCGCAGCCAGGGCCCGGCGGCAACGCCCGGCCCCGAGGGGAACTCGCGCACGAACTCGGCCTGCTCGGCCAGCTCCGAGAAGAAAGTCGCCAGCTCGCGCGACCGGTGCGGGTCGGCGCCGTAGCTGGTCGTGATGACCCACTCCACGCGCGCCGCTCGAACCAGGTCTAGCCCCGGACGCACGTCCAGGAACTCGCCCTCGGCCTGGGAGGTGCGCTGGATGCGGTAGATCCGCCAGCCGCCGCCAGGATGCTTGGCGGCCATGGCGCGGTAGAGTCGGGCATGGGGCAAGCCGAGCTTCTCCATGCGCTCGGCAAGTTCCAGGCACTGAGCCTTCGAGGGGACTGCCATCGCCCCCGTGTGCGGCTGGTCGAGGAGAATGACGGCCCCCGCGGGCACGGTCTCCCGGAGCCAGGCGGTGGCCTGTGTGCGCGTGTCGGGGCGCAGGAGTTCGGCGTCGTAGTGCCAGCTCAGGTAGAGTCCGGGGCCCAGGGCCAGCATCGCGACCAGGCCACGCCTCCAAGGACTTGCGCCCGCCAAGAGCGTGAAGCCCTCCCCGGCCAGCAGGGCCAGGGCCGGATAGGCGCCCAACAGGTATCGCGACGCGCCCCCCTCGAAACGCAGGGCCGCGTAGACGCCGACCGGTATCAGGAGAAGCAGGGCGCGCTTGGCCTGCTTGCGAGCCAGCGCGAGAACGCCGATGATCGCGGCAGCGCCCCCAAGGGATCCTTCGCCGCCGAAACACCACAGGTTCTTCAGCACCATACGCGCGGTCGCGGCCGCGTTATGGGACTTGAGCCGCCCCAGGTCGCCGTAGTCGCTCCAATCGGCCGCGAAGCGCGCGTGCTCGATGAGGGCATAGGGAGTGCCCAGCGCGAAGCCCGCGGCCGAGACGAGCCCGGCCCAGATCAGCCAGGAGAACGGAGCGGGCCCCTCGGCGCGCAGCAGCCACGCCAGCGGCACCACCAGGCCGGCGGGTGCGGCCGTGTACCGCGTCGAGCAGGCCAGCCCCGCCAGCGCGGCCGAGCCCATCAACCAAGCCTTGCCGCCGCCGCTCTGGAAGCGCAGGGCGGTCGCGGTGGCACCGGCGACGAGGAAGAGCATCAGGGAATCGGACTTGGAGGAATGCGCCAGCTCGACGAGGACTGGCGAGACCGCCAGAAGGGCCGCGCCGTAAGGCCAGCGCCCGTCGCCGCTGCCGCGCTCGACGCGCGCGACCACAACGAAAGCGGCCAACTGCGCAAGCGTGGCCAGTAGACGAGCGATCAGGTGGAAACCAGAGGGCTCGAAGACATACTTGGCCGCGAAATCCACCGCACCGCGCAGAAAGCCGAATCCCGACCATACCACGAACCACGCTCCATAGCATGCGGCCAACACCGTCGGCCAGAACGTGGGATTCTTAAAGGAGAACGGTCGCAGGCTTTCCGCCAGGCAGACCGCCATGTCGACCTCATGGGGCGCGTCGGCGTTGAAGACCTGTGGCAGGCCCCAGGTAATCGCGATGAGGCGGGGCAGGGCAGCCAGCCCCAGCAGTACGGCCGCGGCGCCGACGACGGAAAGATTCCGGCGGGCAGCGCGCTTCATTGCGCGGATATTATCATTTCACAACCGACCAGCCTTCGTGTAGCATCTTCCTTGATGCTGCAAAGAGGTAAATCACCGATGAGAACCGTCCCCCTGCTCCTGCTCCTGGCTGCGGTCCCGGCAAGCGCAGCCGACCTTCCCTCGGTCGTGGCCTCCGCCCTCGGCCGCTCGCCGGTCCTAGCCGAAACCCGGGCGCGCAAGCGCCAGGCGGAGGCCGCCGGTCGGGAGGCCTCCTGGAGCCGCCTGCCGCGCCTGAGCGCGCGCGGCCAGGTGATGCGCAGCGACGACCCCTTGTTCGCCTTCGGCGAACTTCTCCAAGAGCGGCGCGTAACCCAGGCCGACTTCGCGCCGGACAAGCTCAACCGCCCCGGCTACCAGACCTCCGTCCGCGGCACGCTCGAGCTGGGCATGCCACTGTTCACCGGCTTCGAGCTGACCCGGGCGCGAAAACTGGCAGGACTTGCCGCCGACGAGGCCGAGGCCATGGGCGGCACGGCCGGCCAGGCGATCCGACTACGCGCGACGGACGGCTATCTGCGGGGATTAAAGGACCGCGCCCTGCTGGCCGAGTTGGAGGCTCGGATCATTTCCTCCGTCGCCGAAATCGCAAACGCCGAGCGCCTCAAACGGCAAGGCCTTGTCCTGGGCTCCGACCACCAGGCGGCATTGGCCATCCTTTCGGGCCTGAAGGCCTGGCGCGCCCGCGCCGCGGCGGAAAAAGCCGCTCACGACGTCGAGCTCTCCGTCCTCACGGGCGGGCCCGCGCCGGAGCCCTCCGGCTCCTTGCGCGATTGGACGCCGCCCCTCGAAGACGACCCGGCCCTGGTCGCGGGCGCACTCTCCTCCCGCCGCGACCTGCGCTCGGCCGACCTGCGCAAGCAGGCCGCGGGCGTGCGCCGCGAGGGTGCTTCGCAAAGCCTCCTGCCGGTCGTGGACGCCTTCGCCGCCATGCAGACCGCGGCCGACGGCTTCAATTCCGGCGCGGCAAGCCGCCTCGTGGGCGTGCGCGCCAGCATCCCGTTCGGCGACCCCGCCTATACGTCCCGCCGCGCCCAAGCCAAGGCGGCCGAGGAAGCCGCCGCCCTTTCCCGCGAAGGCCTGGAGGACATGGTCCGCGGCGAGGTTCTGTCCCGCGCCGCCGGCCTGCGCGGCACCGCCGCGGTCCTGCCGGAACTCACCGAATCTCTGGCCCGGGCCCGCCAGTCGCTTGAGCAGGCCCAACCTCTCTATCGGGAAGGCCGCCAGAGCGTGATGGAGGTCCTGCGGGCCGAGGAGGCCGTGGCGCGCCTCGAGGAGATGCGCCTGGAGACGCTCTATCAACTGCGCTCACAGTGGGCCTCACTGCGCGCCGCGCAAGGCCGCCTCGACGACGAGGCGGTCGCCGTCTTGTCCCGCAGCCTGGAGGAAGTCAAGTGAACCCCCCTCAGATTCCGCTTGGTCCCGCCGGGCGCCTGGCCGGGACCTTCGTGCGCTCCAAGCTCACCGTTCTCATCGCCCTCGGCGCCATCGCGATGGGCGCTTTGGCCACGATGCGCCTTCCCCGCGAGGAAGAGCCCCAGATCAACGTGCCCATGTTCGACGTGATGGTCCCCATGCCGGGTGCGGGCGCTCGGGAAGTGGCGGAACGCGTGGTCGCCGTCGGCGAGCGCAAGCTGATGGAGATCCCCGGCGTCGAGTACGTCTACGCGACCGCCCAGACCGGCGGAGCCTTCTTCATCATCCGCTTCAAGGTGGGCACCAACCCGGACGACGCGATGACCCGGGTCTACACCAAGACCTTCGCAAACTTAGACCTCCTGCCCTCCGGCGCGGCCTCGCCGCTCATCAAGCCCCGCTCCATCGACGATGTCCCCATCCTCGCCTTGACCCTGACCGGAGAGGGTATGAGCCCCTTGAACCTGCGCCGCGCCGCCGCGGAACTGCGCCGCGTCGTGTCCACGGTCGACGACGTCTCCGACATCGAAATCCTGGGAGGACGCCGGCGCCAGTTCTCCGTGCTCTTCGACCCCGCGGCCCTGGCGAGCCGGCGCCTCTCCCCGCTCGACGTTGTCAGCCTCCTGCGCGCCGCCAACCGCCGACTGCCCGCGGGCACGCAGGACGCGGGTGCTCGCGCCGTCAAGGTCGAGGTCGACGCCTTCCTGCGCACCGCGAGCGATGTGCGCGGCGTCGTGCTCGGCGTTTCCAACGGTCGGCCCGTGCGCGTGGCCGACGTGGCGCGGGTCGTCGACGGTCCCGACGAGGACGACCGCGAGGCCTCGGTCTATGACGGGGCCGCTCTCGGCGCGCAGGCCGCCTCCTCCGCGGCCAAACCCGCAGTAACTCTCGCCGTCTCCAAGCGGCGCGGCGCCAACGCCACCGAGGTCTCCCGCTCGGCTTTGGCGCGGGTCGCGGAAACGATGAAGCTTCTTCCGTCTTCTCTTCGCGTGAGCGTCACCCGCGACTATGGCGAGACCGCCAAGAAGAAATCGGACGAGCTGCTGTTCCATATTTTCCTGGCGACGCTCTCGGTCACGCTCCTCATCGCCTTGGCCCTGGGCTGGCGCGAGTCCCTGGTGGTCCTCATCGCGGTGCCGGTCACGCTCTCGCTGACCTTGATGGTATACTGGCTCCTCGGCTACACCTTAAACCGCATCACCCTCTTCGCGCTGATCTTCTCCATCGGCATCCTCGTCGATGACGCCATCGTCGTCGTGGAGAACATACACCGGCACTTCACGATGAACGACGGCCGGCCGATCTGGAAGCTCGCCGTCGACGCGGTGGCGGAGGTCGGCAATCCGACTCTGCTCGCGACCTGGACGGTCATCGCGGCCATCCTGCCCATGGCCTTCGTGGGCGGCCTCATGGGCCCCTACATGCGCCCCATCCCCATCGGCGCCTCCTTCGCCATGCTCTTCTCCGCCTTCATCGCCTTCGCCGTCTCGCCTTGGGCGTTCGTGAAGATATTGGAGAAGTGGAAGCCCGCGGCCGCGCGCGGCCATACGAAAGAAGGCTGGCTCGACCGGGTCTATCGTCGCTCGATGGCGAGCCTGCTGGACAACGCAAAGACGCGGGCCTGGTACCTGGCGGGGATGGCCCTCTTGCTGGCCGCGGCCGCGGCGCTCATCCCGTTCAAGGCGGTCATCATCAAGATGCTTCCCTTCGACGACAAGGACGACTTCGAGGTCGTCTTGAACATGCCGGAGGGCTCATCGCTCGCCGCCACCCGCGCGGCGACGGACGAGCTGGCGGCCGTCCTGCGCCGGCTGCCGGAGACCCAGCGGGTCGTGGCCTACCTCGGCATCGGCGCGCCGTACAACTTCAACGGCTTAGTACGACATTATTTTCTTAGGACGAATCCCAACCAGGCCGATCTGGTCGTCCAGCTCACCCCGAAGGGCAGCCGGCGTCAGAGTCATGCCGTCGCCCGATCCGTCCGGGCCAAGGTGACGCAGATCGCGCGCGCCGCCGGGGCGCGCGGGCCCGGGGCCGCGGGGCCCCCCCGGCCCCCCGGGCGTTGGCCCATGGTGGTGGGGGTGGAACGGCCCCGCCCCCCCAAGA
>CAYHNV010000169.1:0-5247 GCA_964358065.1 uncultured Elusimicrobia bacterium
CTCTTTCCTCCGGTTCTTTTTAATTTTTTTTTTTTGCTTTTTGGGTTTTTGTTTTTTTTTTTAAAAATTACCGTCTTTTTTTTTTTTTTTTCCCCCCCCCCCCCCCCGCCGTTCTAGGTAAAGATTTCGAGGTGGGCGTGCAGGCCGGCGCCGCGGGAGCGGCGAACGGCGGCGTCGAACAGATTCTCCGCATCGGCGGTGCGGCCGCGGGCGTGGACGACCTGGGACAGGGAGTGTAGCGAGAGGGCCTCGCCGCGGGCCTCGCCGCCGGCGGAGAAGGCGGCCAGGGCGGCGCGCAGGCGGGCTTCAGCGATGCGTAGCTCGCCACGATTGAGGTGAACCTGCCCCAGCCCCCAATCCACATAGGCGAGGTCGATGCGGTCGTCGAGTTTCGCGTAGAGAGCATAAGAGAGATGATAATGCCTCTCGGCCTGATCCCAAAGGCCGAGCTGGCGCAGGACGTTGGCCAGTCCGCAATGCGCGTAGGCGCGGCCGAAGAGATCGGGGCCGCAACCGAGGATCCTCCCCGCCGCCGCGTAGGCCGAGCGTGCCTCTGCAAAGAATCCCCGCACGCGTGCGATGCCGCCCAGCCCGAAGAGGGCGTAGGGCTGGCCTGCGCGGCCCCCCGCCCGGGGTAACCCCCCCAACCACCTCTTCAAGTTTGGGGGCGACCCCCCCGGGGCCCGGGACACCCCCGGGGCCCCGCCCGTCGCCCAGAGGAGAAATCCCACCGCCGACCAGTCCCGGCGGCGGCGAGCGGACTTCAGCAGTGGTGCGAGCTCGCGCAGGGACCGAGCGTAATGGCCGGCGGCGCGCTCGACGAGGGCGTCTTCGAGCGCCAGCGTCTCAAGGGGCTCCGCGTCGCCCGTGCGGGTCGCGGCGCGAGCACAGCGCATCGCCCGGCGCGCGGGGACGATCTCGCCCAGGCTGCGGGCACAGCGCGCCAATCCGAGCAACGCGCCCACGACCAGGTCGCGGTCCTCTCGTCCCAGGGCCTTCAAGGCCGCGCGATAGTCGGCTTGCGCCCGGCGGAAGAACCCCTGCGTGCGAAGGGCCTCGGCGCGCAGGAAACGGCTCTCCCCCGCCAGTGCCCCGGGGAAGCCCCCGGAGAGCGCCGCGCGGGCCCGGTCGGGACGTCCGGCGTCGAGGAAGTCTCGGGCGGCTTCGAGCCGGGAGATGGGATCGCGGGCCATGCGGGGATGATATCAAACCGGGACTGGACTGCGAAGGCCGCTTTCTTATTGAATTACAGTCTCAAGAAGTCTATACTTGACTCGTGACGCTCGACCAGGTCGCCCTCGAGGTTCAGGTCAAGATCGTCGGATTCGGCGCCGTCGACGAGAGCGAGCGCGCGCGCCTTTCCGGCCTGGGAGTGCGTCTCGGAGTCCTGGTGACCAAGCTCATCCCCACCCCCCTCCAAGACCCCATCGAATGCCTGGTCGGCTCCCAACTCCTGGCGCTGGAACGCCGGCTCCTGCGGCGCATCCGCGTGGAGATCGTTTGAGGAGAGTCATCGCCCTCGCCGGCCGTCCCAACACCGGCAAGACAACCCTCTTCAACGCGCTGACCGGCCTGCGTCAGCGCGTGGCGAATTTCGCCGGCTGCACGGTGGAGAAGGCCGTCGGAGCCGTCACTTTGGCCGGAGAGGAGTCCGAGGTGGTGGACCTTCCCGGGACGCATTGCCTCCTGCCCGACACCGAAGACGAGAAGGTCTCCTTCCGCTTCCTCTCGGAATGCGCCGAGTCCGGCGGCGACCTGCTGGTCCTGTGCGTGGCCGAGGCGAGCAATCTCTCAAACGACCTCGCCCTGGCCGCGGGCCTGAAGGCCGCCGGCTATCCCGTGGCCCTGGTCGTCAACATGATCGACGAGGCCCGTCACAACGGCATCGTCGTGGACGCCGAAGCCCTCGCCGAGTCGCTGGGCATGCCCGTGAGCCTGGCGTCGGCGCGCACGCACGAGGGCCTGCGCGCGGTCCGGGACATGCTCCGGCCCCGAGCCTTGCGCGCGGACCTCTCGAAGGCCCTCGACTTCCGCAGCGCCCCGCGCCGCCGGCTCCATGAGCTTCAGGAGAACGCCGTCATCGCCGCCGACCGCGCCTGCGCCGCCGCCGTGATCCTGCCGCGCCGGGTGATCTTTCCCACCATCTCGCGCTCCATCCGCATCGACCGCGTCCTCCTCCACCCCGTCGCGGGCCCCCTGATCCTGGCCGCCGTGATGTTCCTGCTCTTCCAAGCCCTCTTCGAGTGGGCCCACCCCCTGATGAACCTCTTCTCCACAAGCCTGGCCGCCCTGGCAGAAACCCTGCGCGCCCGCCTACCCGAAGGCGCTGTGTCGAGCTTCCTCTGCGACGGAGCCCTGCCCGGCGTCTCGGCCGTGGTGGTCTTCGTGCCCCAGATCGCCATCCTGTTCGCCCTGATCGGAACCCTCGAGCAGAGCGGCTATCTTCCCCGCGCCGGAGCCATGGTGGACCGCGCGCTGCGCCCCTTCGGCCTGGACGGCAAGGTCTTCATCCCCTTCCTCTCCGGCTTCGCCTGCGCCATCCCGGGCATCATGGCCGCGCGCACCATCGCCAACGAGCGCCGCCGCCTCGTCGCGATCCTGCTCACGCCGCTGATGACCTGTTCGGCGCGACTGCCGGTCTACACCCTGATCATCACCGCCTTCGTGCCCCCGAGCCTGCGGCCGTGGGGACTCAACGGCCGCGGCGTCGTGATGGCGGGGCTCTACGTCTTCGGCGTGCTGATGGCCCTGATCCTGGCGCTGGCTCTCAAGTGGACCCGGCTCTATGAGGCCCATCCAACGCCGGCGACCGTCCTGCCCCCCTACCGCGTGCCGCATGCTCAAGAGCTCTTCCGCTACGTGCGCGCGCGGGTCTGGCACTTCCTCTCCCGCGCGGGCCAGATCATCTTCATTGTCAGCATCCTCCTCTGGGCCCTGGCCAGCTTTCCCAAGACCTCCCAGCCCCTGGCCGGGCTCTCCGCGGAAGCGGCGGCCGCGGTCCGCATCCAGGGCAGCGCCCTCGGCATGGCGGGCCGCGCCATCGAGCCCGTATTCACGCCGCTGGGCTGGGACTGGCGCGTCTCGGTCGCCGTGCTTTCCTCGCTGGTCGCGCGAGAGGTCTTCGTGGGCACCCTGGGGACCATCTATGCGATGGGCCACGAGACGCACGGCTCGCAAGGGCTGGTGCGAGCGCTCCAGGAGGCCGCAAAGGAGGACGGCACGCCGCGCTACGGGGTGCCGATGGCCGCGGGGCTGCTGATCTTCTTCGCGGTCGCGCTCCAGTGCGTCTCAACCATCGCGGTCGTCCGGCGCGAGACGGGCGGCTGGAAGTGGCCCGCGATCCAGTTCGCGTCCCTGTTCGTCCTCGCCTACGGCCTGGCCTTCGCCGCCGTGCGCGTGCTGACCGCCCTAGGCGCATAGGGACCACCGGCCAATTCGCCAGCCCGAGAGCGACCGATCATTTCGGCTGAATTGAAGGATAGAGTCGCTTGAGTTTAATGCGAGCGTCCGCCGTGGTGAACCGCCAGTCCACCTTGACGGAGGGCTGTGTCGCCGTTTTAATGAGCGCCACCGCTTCAGTCGCAAACTTTCGACCGACGCTATCCATCAATTCAGTAGAAAGGAGCAGGCATAACCAAGCGCTTCAGCCGACGCGCGCGGAAGGCGCGCGAAGAAATGCTCAGTCGAAAACGCTGATCTTTCTCATCGCGTCTCCTGGAGCAGGCGCGCCGCCGACTCGCTCACGATGCGCGTGGCCGACGGGCCGATCGAGTTGGTTTCCTCGTAGTGATGGCCGGGAAGACGCGGAAGCATCAGCTTGGACGGACGGACCTTGAAGTCGTAGCCGGGCGCCAGGTAGCCGAGCTCATCGCCAGCCAATCCCACCAGCATGGGAACCGGGGCCTTGACCAGGTCGCGCAGGTAAGGACCCTTCGGCGCCCGTGAGACATCGGGGGGGTCGGGATTGCCGGAGGTCGTCAACAGGCGCCCGAAGGCGTACCTCCCGTCGTAGCCGCCCACGGCCAGCTCGGGGAAGGCTTCTCCGGGCAGCCCCAGGAGCAAGGCGGGGCCGACGCGCAGGACCGAGACTTCGCTTTCGACCCAGGGCTGGGTCTTCTCCGTGAGTCCAATGAAGAGCTGGCGCAGGGCCAGGCTCCACTGCTTCCACCATGCGAGCGGTCGGCCCTCGGAGTCAAGCAGGAGATGCCCGAAGCTCAGGACGGGCAGGGCGAGTCGGTAGCGGGAGTTCTCCACCGGCACCAGGATTCGCTCCGAGCGGTAGGAGAGCCGACCGGCCGCGGGTGCCGCCTTCAGCGCCAACGCGGCGTCGGCCACGGCGGTCCCGATGCGAGTGGATTCGTAGAAATTCTCGAGCCTCGCATCCGGCGTCATCAATCCGCCGATCATCCCATTGAGGAAAAGACACGCGCCGCCGGTCTTCTCTTCGACGCGCGCGCATAGGGGGCCGGGGTAATCCGCCGTGATAAGCCGATTTTCCGGGCCAAGAACCTCTGGATGGCAGGACCAATTGACGATGGTCGCGACCGCCTTGCCGTCCGCCCCCGTCAGGCGCAGGACCGCGAGATTGGGATCAATGATCTGAGGGTCTCGCGAATCTCTGCAGAGCCCGCGCGGGTCAAGTTCTCCCTTGGCGCCGGCGGCCTTCACGGGGCGCAGCCGCGTCTCCAGAAGCTTCAGCGCCTCGGCGATCGTCTTTTTGATGCGGCGCTGATAGCGCTGGTCGACGCCCGAGAGGCCTGGCAGACGGCCCCAGAGGCCGAGGGTGTCGGGGCCGGAGTGGGTGTGCGTGGCGGAGACGAAGAGGGATCGGTCGGGCCGGTCGTAGCCCGACATCCGCCGCAGATCGTAAGTGTCGTTGATCGTCAACCCTAGGAGGTCGAGGCCCACGAGGGCCACCGTGCTGCTCCCCTCCTTCAAGACGAGAAGACGGGCGTAGAGCGAGTCATGGACGCCCGATGGCTTGCGCCCGGTCGCGCCGAAGCCGGCCAGAAGGACCTTCTCGGTCTTCAGGTCCGGGGTGATGTCGACCTTGGCGGCCGCGGCCTCAAGCGCGGCGACGGGCCGCGAAAGCGCAGACAGGGCGCAGAAGACAAGCGCCGCAGTCCGGGCGCACGCGGCAGTGCTCTTTAGCCAGCCGCACGAAAAGGGCGTGGTATTCGGCATAGAGTCCTCTCTGCACGGGCAGGCGGCGGACCAGGAAATCCCGGGCCTCGTCGTAGGAGGGGT
>CAYHNV010000170.1:0-5190 GCA_964358065.1 uncultured Elusimicrobia bacterium
ACGGCAGCCACGGTTCTCACGGCAGCCATGGTTCTCACGGCAGCCACGGCTCTCATGGCAGCCATGGTTCTCACGGCTCTCACGGCTCCCATGGCAGCCATGCCTCTCATGGCAGCCATGGCTCGCACGGTTCTCACGGCTCCCATGGGTCCCACGGCCAATGGTAAGGCAGTCCGTCGCCGACGCGCTGGGTTAATTCGCCTGGCTCGGCTGGCCGCGCAAGCGCTTGGCGCGGCCGGGCATTCTCCCGCGCGAGTGAGCGTGATCCACGACTCCTCCGCCGAGGGCCTTTCTTGTTCCTGGCGGGCTCTGCCCGCGGGAGGGCGGGCGTTGGAGGTCGTGACCCCTGACGCCTTCGCGAGCGGACTTTTCGCCGCCGCGTTCTCCAAAGCCTCCACGGGCCCAGCCTATCCAGCCGCGGGCGTCGTCGCTCCCGCCAAGGTTCTCCTCTTTCGAAGTCTCCTGGAGGCTCCGGGCAAGGAAGGCGCCGACCGTCTCAATCAGGGGGCGCTCTATCTCGCCTCGGCGCTGCGTGCGGCGGGCGTGCCCCTCGTCTTCTCCGATGCGAAGGTCTCGCGCTTCGCCCGGGAGGCGGGGCAGCGAGAGGCGCTCGCGCGTCTTCTCGACGCGCACCCCGACATCGGGCTGGTCGCCCTGAGTCTCTACGACGCCTACTTCGAGGACGCAGCGCTCCTCGTGGAGTTCGTGCGCTCGCGTTCGCGCGCGCGCGCGGCGATCGGGGCGCTGATGCCCACTCGAGACCCCGAGGCCGCTCTCGTCCATCTGCCCGGAGTCGACTTCGCATGTCGTGGGGCCGGCGAAGAGTCCTTGCCTCTCTTGGCCGTCCTGGCGGGACGATCTCCCGCGGGACCCTTCGACGAGGCGGCGCGGGGGGGCCTGCTGGGGCTGGACGGCGTGCTGGCCTGCGACGGCGACCGCTCAGTCGTCTGGGCGGGGGCCGAGGACGTCCTGCGCGTCGCGGATCTCGATGATGCCGTCCTGGACCTCTCATTTCTGGAGCGGCGAGACGCCGAGTCGGGAAGCACCTTCTGTCTCTCCCGGGGCTGCGGCAACGCCTGCCACTTCTGCACTTCTCCGGATCAAGGCCGCTTCCACGCCAAGAGCGCGCGCGAGGTCGGCCGTGTCCTGGCGGCTTATGGTCGCCGCCTCAAGGAGCTCTACGGCTGCTGGGGGGCCGCCCCGGCTGAAGCCTTCGGGGTCGGCTTCTATGACGACGATTTCCTCGGCGACCCGGACCGCGCGCTGGCCGTGCTCGACGTGGTGCGCCGTTCGCCCTTCCATCTCCGTTTCATCCAGGCGAGCGTGCGCGCCTTCTTCCGCCGCGACCGCGCCGGGCGCCTCGAAGGCCTCGACGAAAGGCTTCTCGATGCGCTCTCTGGAGACGTCTTCTCGTCGAAGCTTGGCCGCGGCGCCCCCTGCGAGGACCCACAGCTCTACCTTGGCACGGAAAGCTTCTGCGACGCGGAACTCGAGCGCTTGGGCAAGGGCTACGGCGCGGCTGAAGTCTCGGCCCTGGCGCGCGCCCTCTCGAGTCGCGGGGTCCGGCAGGCGCATCACTTTATCGCGACGAACGCCCGGACTCGTCCCGAGGACGTCCTGGAGAGCTTGGCGCGCATCGCGGCCCTGCGCGCGGAGTGCGGCCGGCCCTTCGCCGTCCTTGAGCCGGTCATCAGCCATCTGATCTCCTTTCCCGGAACGGCCAGTCTGCGGGCGCTCGAGCGCGCGGGGCTGGCGGGTCGGGTGGAGAAGCGCGCGGTCCTGTCCGTGCCGGGCTTCCCCGAATACGATTACCCGCTCGTCGAGCGCGACGTGCCCGCCGACCTCGACGTCGCGGCCTGGGCCGAGAGCCTGGCCGTCAAGGCCGCGTGCTTGGATTGGGAAGCGGAACTCGAGGGGCTGCTCTTCACGTGGCTTCTGCGCAGCGAGAGCCTGACGGCGCGCGGGGAGGACCCGGCGCGCGCGGCGCGCCTGCGCCGGGCCGTGGACCTCTACGCGGGCGGCGCCCGGGCGGTTGCGTGAGCAATGACGGATCCCTGAAGGCGAATCTGCAGCTTTTCGTCACCCGGCGCTGCCAGCTGCGCTGCCGCTACTGTCCGATCCTCAAGGGCGATTCGCTCATGCCGCTGGCAACCGCCTTGAAGGGCGTGGACCTCCTCCTGGGCCACCAGTCCGGACGCCTGCGTCTCGACTTCGGAGGGGGCGAGCCCCTGATGAGTTTCGAGGTGGTGCGCGAGGCCTCCAGCTATGCCGCGCGCCGCGCGAAGGTTCTCGGCAAGGACCTCAGCTTCTACATGGTCACCAATGCCGTCCTCCTGGACGACGCCGTCCTGGAGTGGGCGGCCGAACGCGGCGTGCTCCTGGAGCTCAGCATGGATGGGGCCAAGGAGGACCACAACCGCTATAAGTCCGCCTACGAGCGAGGCTTGGATCCCTACGCAGCCACGCGCGCGGGCGTGGAACGCGCGCTGCGCGCCGGTTCGCCGCACTTCGTCATCCTGGTGGCCAGTCCCTCGAATGTCGGGCGCTTGGCGGAGAACTTCGAGCACCTCTACGAGATCGGCGTGCGGCGCTTCGACCTGAGCTATGCCATCGGCGGCGTCTGGTCCGCCCAGGAGGAGCAGACCTTCTTCGCTCAGGTCGAGCTCATCCTGAAGCGCCACGCCCGTGAGCTGGATTCGGGCCTGGTCCAGCTCGGCAACGCGCGCCGGCGCGTGGAGCCCACGGTCCTCAACAGCGAGCTGATGGTGGACCCCGACGGCTCTCTTCACCAGATGAGCGAGTGGATGTTTGAGACAAGTCCAACGAGCCGGGAGGCGCCCTTCCCGGTCGGTACGCTCGACACGGTCAAAGATATCAACGTTTTGCGCTGGAGCCGATTCCACTCTTACTATACCCTTGCGACGATGTACGAGGGCAATCCCGAGGTCCGCGCCGCTTTGCTCAACAATATCTCCTTCGGACTGCGTGTCGGGCGCTTTTTTCGTTCGGCGGGCGGGCGGCTGGGGAGGGTGCCCGCATGAGATTCCTTTACAAGACGCAGATGGACCGGGCCGAGAGCGCCCTGCGGACCGTCGCTCAGGATGGCGGCATGCAGGCGCGCCTGGCGCTGGGGGCGCTGGACTCCGCTCTTTTTGAGGCGCTGCACCGCGCCGAGACGGCTCCCGGCGGTCCTCCGGCCGCCGCGCGGCGCGCGGAACTGCTCGGCTGGGCCTTTTATCGCCGCCGCCTCCTGCGGCGTCTTGTGAAGGGGGGTCTGCGTCCGAACGCGGACTGGCTGCGCGCCCTCTTTTCCGGTTCCGGAAGCGACCGTCTCATCCTCCTCGTCACGCACGCCTGTCAACTGCGCTGCGCTTACTGCCGGGTCCGCAAGTACGGCGCCTCCATGGACGCCGAGACGGCGGAGGCGGGCGTGCGCTGGCTGATGCGATCCTTGCGCCGCGACGTGGAACTCCAGTTCTTCGGCGGCGAGCCCCTGCTGGCCCTGAGCGTGGTGCGCGGCGCCGCGGAGTTGGCCGAGCGTCTGGCCGGGGAGGCGGGCAAGACGGTGCGCTTCCTGCTGACGACCAACGGCCTCGCTCTTGACGCCGCCGCCGTCGCGTTCCTGCGAGAGCGCCGTTTCTCCGTCGAGGTCAGTTGCGACGGGACCATGAGCGCCCAGGACGCCCAGCGTCCGATGGCGCGGGGCACGGGGTCTTGGTCGGCGCTGCGCGACGGCCTCGAGCGCCTGCGCCGGGCCGAGGTTCCTTATCAAGTCATCGCCGTGGTCCTTCCCGAGGATGCTGAACGCGCTCACGAGCGCGTCGAGACCCTGGCGGCGCTGGGCCACCGCCGCATCCAGATCAACTATGCCCTCGGTCGTTATTGGACGGCGGCGCAGGCCGCTGCCTTGAGCCGCTCCATGATCCAAGCCGCGGACGCCGCCCGGCGCTTGGGCGTGGAACTGGTCAACCTCACGCAGAAGCGCCGCGAGCCCGTGGTGCTCAACAGCGAGCTCACGGTGGATTGCGATGGGACGGTCTTTCGCGAGACCGGGGTCTGTCTGGAGGAGGATTTCCAGGAGATGAAGGAGCGCTTCCGCGTGGAGGACGTTCGTCGGGCGGTCCTCTTCGAGACCTATGGGGCCACGCCCTTCGATAATTTCGCCCTCCTCGCCTCGGCCTATGGCCGAGGCCCCATGCGCCGCACCCTGCTCAACAACCTTGAAATCGGGCGCTCGCTGGCGGAGGCGGGATGAAGGTCATCCTATTCAATCCTCCAAACCCCGACCCGCCCCCGTCCTACTTCGGGCCGCCCTACGGCCTCTCGCTGTTGGGCGCCATCCTCAAGGAGCGCGGCGTCTCGGTCCTCGGGCGCGACTTCGACCGCACCCCCATGGAGGAGATGCTGCGCGAGGCTTCGGCCCTGGTCCGCGTCGAGCGGCCGGACCTGATCGGAGTCTCTTGCCAGAGTTCCACCCGAGGGGCCGTCGCCGCCCTTGCCAGGAGACTGAAAAAGGCGACGCCGGGCCTGCGCGTCGTCGTCGGCGGGCCCTTTGCCACCACGGACCCTGAATTGGTCCTGCGCCGCACGGGCGCCGATTGGGTCGCGGCGGGCGACGGCGAGGAGACTTTGCCCGAACTCGTGGAGGCTCTCGCGAGCGGCGGCGATACAAGCAAGGTCGCGGGTCTCGTCTGGTCTGAGGGCGGCGGGGTCCGCCGCGCTCCGGAGAGGGAGCCTTTCGCGAATCTCGACTCCCTGCCCTCGCCCGATTTCGACCTCTTCGACGCCGCGGACAATCTTGAGCGCTTTCGCCGCGCGCACGCGGCGGCCCCGGCCATGCACAGCGCGCTCATGGTCCTCAGCTCCCGCGGGTGCATCTACCGCTGCGTTTTCTGCCCGATGAGCACCTTCAAGGGCGCGCCCCGCCTCCATTCTCCGGCCTACTTCGTCCGCATGGTCTGCGATCTCTCCCGCCGTTACGCCTGGCGCGACTTCGTCTTCGGCGACAACTTCTTCACGCGCGACCGCGCGCGCGTGCTGGAGATCTGCCGGCTCCTGCGCCGCCAGGCTCCGGACATCCGCTGGATCTGCATGACCCGTGCCGACGCCATGGACTTCGAGCTGGCCCGCGCGATGTCCGCCGCCGGCTGTCGGGAGATCTCCTACGGAGTCGAGACCGGTTCGGCGAAG
>CAYHNV010000171.1:0-1368 GCA_964358065.1 uncultured Elusimicrobia bacterium
TTGCAATTACCCCGCTGCAGCTATTGCAAATGCCCCGTTGGCGAGCTGCTATCTGGGGACTCATGGCCTCTCGCATGCCATGCAGCGCATGAAAATATTAGTCGAAATAAATTGGTTGCAAAATATTACGTTTGGCGTTATAATTTGCAACTGAAATGAAAAGGAATTCCCCCCCTTCCGCGGGTCGATTTATTGAGGAACTCCTGGGACAGGGCCGCTATGCTTTTACCCGCGAGGAGGCCGCCCGCAATCTTGGGACCTCGAAGGCCGCAACGTATATGTCTCTTCACCGTCTTATGAATGCGCGCGGGCTGGTTATGCCGATATCCGGGTTTTATGTGATCGTGGACCCTCAGCACAGAGCCGCCGGCACCCTGCCTCCGGAATGGTTCATTCATGAGTTGATGAAGGACCTGGGCCGTCCCTACTATGTGGGTCTCCTGTCCGCCGCGCAATTGCATGGCGCCGCGCACCACCGTCCCCAAGAGTTTCAAGTAATGATCCCCGGACGCGCCGTCCGCCCCGTCCGCTCCGGGAACGTGTCCATTCATTTCCATCGGAAAGGGCCGTTCGACCGGTCGCAGACGCAAGAAATCAAGACTCCGACCGGCCTCATGAAAGCTTCCACACCTGAAACAACGGCATGGGACCTCGTCCGCTACCATAAGACCGCTGGAGGACTTGAGAATGTCGTTACGGTCCTCTCGGAATTGGCTGAGAAGCTGGACGCGGGAAAACTTTGCCGGACAGTCAAAGGGCACGATGAGGTGATCGTGGCTCAGCGGCTGGGCTATCTCCTCGACAAGCTCGGACGACAGGACCTTTCCAAAGGTTTCTCCGATTGGGTCGAGGGAGCTCCGCTTCGGCTTCTTGATCCGGCGGCGAAGTCGGGCGCTTCCGAAAGCCGGAAGTGGCGCCTTTCAATCAACGCCCGGGTAGAGCCGGAAGCATGATTCCGGAAGCCGCGATCACTCATTGGCGAAACGTCGCTCCTTGGCCGCAGGACGCCCAGGTCGAGCAGGATCTCATTCTCAGTCGCGCCCTGGTGGGAATCTTCCAAGACCAGATGCTTGCCAAGGCTCTCCTCCTGCGGGGCGGGACGGCCCTCCACAAGCTGCTTGTCAAGTCGCCCTCCCGGTATTCCGAGGATATCGATCTCGTTCAGGTCACCGCGGGACCGATCGGACCCGTCATGAGCGCCATCCGTGCCCGGCTCGATCCCCTCTTTGGGGCGCCTCGCCGGGAGAACAATCCCAACAACGTGACGCTGCGGTATCGCATGGCGTCCGAGATCGCGCCCATCACTCCGTTGCGGCTCAAGATCGAGATCAACACGCGGGAGCACTTCACCGTTTTCGGCGCGGCCAG
>CAYHNV010000171.1:1468-5190 GCA_964358065.1 uncultured Elusimicrobia bacterium
GGCTCAAGATCGAGATCAACACGCGGGAGCACTTCACCGTTTTCGGCGCGGCCAGCCGGACGTTCTCAGTCAAGTCTCCATGGTTCAGCGGGCAGACTGAGGTCGGGACGTACGCATTGGACGAGCTGCTGGCGACCAAGCTGCGCGCACTCTATCAACGGCGCAAGGGGCGAGACCTCTTCGATCTATGGATCGGGATCGAAAAGATGGGCGCCGATCCGCGGCGGATCGCGACGACCTTCCGCAAGTACATGGACGCCGAAGGCAACAAGGTCACCAAGCGGATGTTCGAAATGAACTTTGCGGAGAAAATCGAGCACCGTCAATTCAGCGATGATTTGAGACCGCTGCTGGCATCGGGCGTACATTACGATGCGGGCGAAGCGGCCCGGATCGTGACGGAAAAGCTCTTCTCCCACCTGTAGCGGCGGCGCAATAGCCCTTCTGGCTAACCCGCCGCAGCTATTGCAAATGCCCCGTTCTGAGGTCCGGGCTCTCGAAAGCATAGCCTCGACCCTCGCGGGACTTGATGCGCCCGCCCCATTCCGCGCCGAGCTTGCGCCGAAGCGAAGAGAGCGTGAGAACGAGCAGCTGCTCCCAACTGTCGGATTCGTAGCCCCATAACGCCTCCCATAGGTACGCGTGGGTATGGTGTATGTTGGGCCGGTGCAGGAAGATCCCGAATAGGCCCATTTCCTTCGGCGTCAGATGCACGCGCCGCCCCGCGATGCGGACGATGCCGGCAGCGAGGTCGAACTCAAGCCCGGGATAAAGGTTCGCCTGGCGCCGGTCGATCTCAAGCTCCCGCCGACGGCCCAGGCTGCGCAGGCGAGCCAGGAGCACCAGCTCATCGAAGGGCTTGGCCAGGTGGTCGTCGGCCCCGGAGTCGAGCGCCTGGATCTCATCGGCGGGCGAGGATCTTCCGGTGACCATCAGGACGCCGACCGACCGCGTCTTGGGGTGCGCGCGCAAGGCCCGCAGGAGGGTTTCTCCGGAGATGCCCGGGAGGTTCCAATCCAGCAGCATGAGGTCCACCGGCTCATGCTGCAGGACGTCGAGCGCCCGCTCCGCGTCCTCGACGAGGACGGCGGTGAAGCCCTCGCCCCCGAGCCGAGCGAAAAAATGAACATAAAACTCACGCATCCCGGGGTCGTCCTCAACGACCAAAGTCCTCTGCCTTTTGGTCACGAGCATGCCGAAGTATGGAGGAGAAACGCGTTGACCGCCAGTGGCAAAACGATGTATACTCGTCAAACGAAGCAAACGAATCATAAGGCCAATATGCCTGAAAGAACCTACACGACGCACGACATCGCCAGATTCTGCGATGTGTCCCCGTCGAGCGTCCTGCACTGGATCGACGGCGGCAAGCTGCGGACCTACCAGACCGACGGCGGCCACCACCGCGTGACGAAGGAAGACCTCATTGCCTTTCTCCGGAGCCTGAACATGCGTCTGCCCGACGAGCTTGTCGCGCGCAAGCGCATCCTCATCGTCGACGATGACGCCGAGCTGGCCAAGGTCATTGCCCGTGCTTTCTCCCGCTTCGATGAATATGAGGTGGAGACCTGCGGCGACGGTATCAATGCGCTCATCCGCATCGGACGGCAGCCGCCGGGCCTCGTCATTCTCGACGTCGTCATCCCCAAGATGGACGGCATCCAGGTGTGCCGTGTCCTGAAGAGCCAGCCGCAGACGCGCGACATCAAGATCATCGCCATTAGCGGCAAGAAGCTCCCGTTCGGCGAGAAGAAGCTCGTAGACATCAAGGTCGACGCGTTCTTCCGCAAGCCGCTGGACCTGCACGCGCTGGTCGAGCAAGCCGCCGCGCTGCTGCGGATCCGCCTTACGCCGCGCAAGTCCGAGCGCGCGGCGCGCTGATTGCCGAGGAGCAAGCCCAATGACGACAGAGACCGCCGTGCCGCTCCATGTCCCTTCGCGCACCGTCACGGCGGTCGGCCTCCTGCTCGAATACTTGGAGGCCGAGGGGGTGGACTGCATTTTCGGCATCCCCGGCGGCCCCTTGATGCCGCTCTATGAGGCCATTTTTGAGAGCGGGAGAATCCGTCCGATCATCACCAAGCACGAGGAGGGAGCGGCTTTCATGGCCGACGGCTATGCTCGGGTGAGCGGACGCCTGGGGGTGTGCTGTACGACGACTGGTCCGGGCGCCACGAACGCCTTGACCGGCCTGGCTTGCGCGCAGCGCGACTCGGTGCCGGTGATGCTTTTGACGGCGCAGATTGCCACGGCGGCATTCGGCAAGGGCGCGGCGCAGGAAAGCTCTCCTCTGGGCATCGACATCGTCGATCTGTATAAAGCCGCCACCAAAGCCAGCGTCATGCTCGTGTCGCCCGAGAAGATGGCCGACATGACGCGCCACCTTCTGCGCAAATGCCTGTCGGGGCGCCCTGGTCCCGTCCATTTCAGCCTTCCCGCCGACATGATGAAGCGTCCCGTGGCCTCCGACGTGTGGCGCCCCGAGCACTACCGGCCGCAGTCCGAACTCTTCGACCGCCGCAGCGTGCGCGAGGCGGCCCAGCTTCTGCTTCGGGCGCGCCGGCCCGCCATACTGGCCGGTTACGGAGTCCACCTGTCGCGCGCATACGGTGAACTCATGGTTTTGGCCGAGCGCCTGAATATTCCCGTGGCGACGACGCCGAGGGCCAAGGGGGTTTTCCCGGAGGATCATCCCCTGTCGCTTGGCGTTTTTGGAATGGCCGGCTCCCCGCAGGCGGACGCGGTCTTGCTCTCCGATCAGACCGACCTGCTCTTGGTCATCGGCACCAGCCTGGGGGAGACCTCCACTCACGCGTGGGACCCGCGGCTGGGCCGGGACAGGGCTCTGCTGCAAATCGACGTGGACCCCGGCGAGATCGGAAAGAATTACCCCGTCCGGGCGGGGCTGGTGGGAGACGCCAAGCGGGTCCTGATGGAAATCGGTTTTGAGCTGGAGCGCGAGGTTCAGCGCATGGACCCGGGGCCGGACCTCGCGGACCGTCTGCCGGCGGTGCGGCAATGCAAGCGCGCGCATCCCCGCTGCGTCGATGCCGCCGGCATGGAGGACATGGCTGTTCCTCTGAAGCCCCAGCGCGTGATCGCCGAGATGCGCCGGGCCCTGCCCGACGACTCCATCCTCTTCGTGGATATCGGCAACGTCATGGCTTGGGCCATCCATTATTTCGAGGTTCGCAGGCCGGGAGCTTTTTTCCTCAATTTGGGCTTCGGTTCCATGGGCCATGGGGTGGCCGCGGCCATTGGCGGGAAATTGGCCGCGCCGCATCGGCCCGTGGCGGCGCTGGTCGGCGACGGCGCGTTCGCCATGAACGGCATGGAAGTTCACACGGCGGTCGAAAACGATATTCCGGTCATCTGGGTGGTCCTGAACAACGGCGGATACGGCATGGTCCATTTGGGCGAGACCATGCAGTTCAAGGGCAAGTTCAACACGGCTCTGTTCAAACAGCCGCTTGACATCGCTAAAATGGCCGAGGCTTTGGGGGCCCTGGCCTTCAAGGCGGAGCGGCCCGGCGACGTGGAAAAGTTCGTGCGGATGGGGTTGGCGGCCAACCGACCGACCGTTATCGACGCGCGCACCGATGTGAACGCCTTCCCGCCGGCGGCGGTCCGTCTCGAGACGCTTGAGCGCTGCTTCAACAAGAGCTGAGATGATGAGCGCTTGCCCGAGGGTTTTGCCCATAGTGAAAGCCGGCCGTAATCCC
>CAYHNV010000172.1:0-5166 GCA_964358065.1 uncultured Elusimicrobia bacterium
GCGCCGCGGCCCTGCAGGCTCTCGGCGCCGGAGCCGTCGAGGATGACCTTGGAGTCCACCTTCGAAATCACCTGGAGGGCGATGCGGCTGGGGAGGTTGGCCTTGATGACGCCGGTGATCACGTCTACCGACGGGCGCTGGGTCGACAGCACCAGATGGATGCCGACCGCGCGCGCCATTTGGGTCAGGCGCTGGATGGCATCCTCGACGATGTCGCCGGCGATCAGCATCAGGTCGGCCAGCTCGTCGATGACGACGACGATGTAGAACTCGCGCGGCAGGCCCTTCTTGTCGGCCTCGGCGTTGTAGCCGTCCAGGTTGCGCACGCCGTGCAGCTGGAGCTTCTCGTAGCGCTTTTCCATCAGCGCGAGCAGGGCCTTCAGCGCCTTGGCGGCGTCCTTGGAGTTGGTGATGACCGCGACGCGCGCGGGGTCCGTCATCGGATCGAAGAGGTGCGGGATGCCTTCGTAGAAGGTGAGCTCCGTGCGCTTGGGGTCGATCATCACGAACTTGACCTCGTCGGGGCGCGCGCGGAAGAGGATGGACATTACCATCGAGTGGATGAGCACCGACTTGCCCGATCCCGTGGCCCCGGCTACCAGCACATGCGGCATCTTGGCGATGTCGGCGGCGACGGGCTCGCCGGAGGCCGAGAGTCCCAGGCCGAAGGTGAGCAGGGGAGAGGCGGCGGTAATGGCCTCCGACTGCAGGATCTCGCGCAGGACGACGGCGGCCTGGCGCGGGTTTGGAATCTCGATGCCGACGGCGGCCTTGCCCGGGATGGGGGCGATGATTCGCACGGCCTTGGCGCGCATCGCGAGCGCGATGTCATTTTCGAGGGCCACGATGGAGCTGACCTTGACGCCGGGCGCGGGCGAGATCTCGTAGCGCGTGATGACGGGGCCCGGCGAGTAGCCGGAGACGTGCGCGTCGATGGCGAAGCTCTTGAGCGTTCTTTCCAGATCGGAGATGGCCGCCGAGATCTCGGCCTCGGTCGGCTTGCCGCGATGGCGCGCGTCCGAGGGCAGGTTCAGCAGGTCGATCGGAGGGAGCTTGTACTCCTTGGAGGCCGAGGCCGGTGCGGGGGTCGCCGAGCGGGATGCGTTCGCGGCGGGCTTGGGCAGGCCGTTGACGAGGGACTTGACCGCGCGCGTATCCACGGCTTTCGCTTTCTCGGGAATCGGCGGCGCGTCATGCTCGGGGTCCTTCGACTTCGTCTTGGCGGCCTCTTCCGCGCTCGGGGCCTTGCCCTTCAACTGCTTGAGCCCGTCGCGGGCTTGAGCCCATTGCCGATAGTCTTCGGCGAGGAGCTTGCCCGCCGCGGCCGCCACGCCCGACCAGCGGATATCAAAGACCACCTGGAGCGCGAATAACGTCACTGCCAGCGTCGCGATGAACGCGCCCGCATGCCCCATGCTGCGCGCGATGGCGCCGGCGACCGCCGCGGCGAGAGGGCCTCCGGCGGCGGCTGCGGCGCTTGCGTCGATCCACGATCCGACTTCCGCGAAAAGAATCGTTCCCGCGGCGAGCCCGGAAAAAGAGGCGATCGTCGTCGTCAGCCATCCCGTCGTCTTCCCGCGGAGGGCGTTTTGGAGAAGCGCGTTAAACAGGAACAGCGGCAGCAAAAGCGCGGCATAACCAAGGAGGCCATGAAGGTCGCCCGCCAGTTTCCGCCCCCAATCTCCGGACAGCGACGGAAACAGAAGAGCCCAACCAAGATAGAGCGCGCCGAGGAAGAAGGCCAGCCAGCGCAACGCCGAGGGAAGGATGTCCTTGCGGGCCTTGCGGTAGCGGTTGGTCGCCATCCAATGCCGGTCAGCGCGAGACGGTGAAGAGGTCCTGGCCCGCCTTGACGGGCTTGCCGTTCTCGACGAGAACCTTGATCAGGATGCAGGGGAACTCGGCCTTGATCTCATTGAAGACCTTCATGGCCTCGATCATGCAGATGACCTCGCCGGGCTTGACCGTCGTGCCGTCCTTGACGAAAGGAGGGCTTGAGGGCGACGGCGCGCGATAGAAGATCCCCATCATGGGCGACTTGATGGTGGGCCCTGCGGGGGGCGGCGCGCAGTGGGGCAGCGGCGCGGGGGAAGCGGCGTCATACGCCGCCGCCCCCATCGCCACCGGTACGGCGACCGGGACCTGAACGGTCGCGGCCTTCCGGCGGACGAGCTTGATCTGGGCGCCCTCTTCCGTCATTTCGACGGATTCCAGACCGTTCTTGGCCATAAAGGCATAGACCGCCTTGAGAGCCTCAAGCTGCCCCGAGGCTCCGTTCTTTGGCGTCTCAGCCTTCTTGGCCATAAATGTCCCTCCGGGTCAGCGGCGTCCGCCGCCGCCGCTTCCGCCTCGGCGAGGCCCGCCGGAATGCTCGCGGGGCGGGCCGTCGCGGCGCGGGCCGGGAGAGTCGTTCTCGGAGCCCGGGGAGAGGACCGCCTTGCGCGACAGGCGGATCTTCCCGTTCTCATCGATCTCCAGGCACTTGACCTCGACCTCGTCGCCCATCTTCAGGACGTCCTCGACGCGGTTGACGCGCTTGACGTCGATCTGCGAGACGTGCAGCAGGCCTTCCTTGCCCGGGAAGATCTCGATGAACGCGCCGAACTCCTTGATGGAGACGACGTGTCCCTTGTAGATCTTGCCGACCTCGGCCTCAAGCGTGAGGGCCTCGACTTCGGCCTTCGCCTGCTCGCAGCCGACGGGATCGACACCCGCGATGAACACGGAGCCGTCGTCCTCGACGTCCACCTGAACGCCGTAGGTGTCGATCAGGCGGCGGATGTTCTTGCCGCCGGGGCCGATGAGCGCTCCGATCTTGTCGGTCGGGATCATGATGCGGAACAGGCGCGGGGCGAACTGCGAGAGCTCCTTGCGGGGCTCGGGGCACACCGCGTCCATCTTGTCCAGGATAAAGAGGCGTCCGCGCTTGGCCTGCGCCAGGGCTTCCTTCATGATGGCGATCGAGAGTCCCTCGATCTTCATGTCCATTTGGAAGCCGGTGATGCCGGCTCTCGTCCCGGCGACCTTGAAGTCCATGTCGCCGTTGTGGTCCTCGATGCCGGCGATGTCCGTGAGCACGGCGTACTGGCGCCCTTCCAGCACCAAGCCCATCGCGATGCCCGCGCATGCCGCTTTCATGGGCACGCCCGCGTCGAACAGGGACAAGGATCCGCCGCAGACCGAGGCCATGGAGCTGGAGCCGTTGGACTCCCAGATCTCCGAGACCACGCGCAGGGTGTACGGGAACTCTTCCTCGGGAGGAAGCAGGACCGCGAGGCTGCGGCGCGCGAGCGCGCCGTGTCCGATCTCGCGCCGGCCGGGGCCGCGCTCTGGGCGCACCTCGCCGACGGAGAACGAGGGGAAGTTGTAATGGAGCATGAAGCGCTCCTTGTATTCCCCCTCGATGACGTCCATGATCTGCATGTCGCCCGGCGTGCCGAGCGTCGTGTTGCAGAAGGCCTGCGTCTGGCCGCGCGTGAAGACCACCGAGCCATGCAGGCGCGGGAAGGGCTTCATCAGGATGTCGATGGGCCGGATTTCCTCGAAACCGCGGCCGTCGGGGCGCACGCGGTCGACAAGAGTGAGGATGCGGCTTTCGGTGTAGAGGATCTCCTCGCAGATTTTGGAGACCCACTTGAGGCCGTCGGTGAAGGCCGGGTCGGTCTTGGCCTTCTCCTCGACCTCCTTCTTGATCGCGTCCTTGACCTCGTGTATTTTCTCGTCGAGGCCGTGCTTGTCCAGCTTGGCGCGCAGGTGCTTGCGGACCGGCTCGGTGAAACGGGACGTGACCAGCTCCAGCACCGCCGGGGGGATCGCCGCGACCGGCGCCGCGTGCTTCTTGACCTTGCGGCCGGAGGCTTCGCTCTGCTTGACGAGCGCCAACTGCAGCGCGCACAGCTTGTTGATCTCGGTCTGTGCCAGTTCGAGAGCCTCGGCGAACACTTCCTCGGTCACTTCGTGCGCGGAGCCTTCGACCATCAGGAGCGCGTCCTTTTTGCCGGCGACGATGAGCTCAAGCTCGGCCGTCGAGCGTTCTTCCCAGGTCGGGAAGAAGACCCAGGCGTTGTTGACGCGGCAGATGCGCACGCCGCCGACGGGACCGTTGAACGGAGCGTCCGACAGCATGAGCGCGGCGGAAGCCGAGGTGATCGCCAGGACGTCCGGGTCGTTGACGAGGTCGCAGGAGACCACGATGGACTGGATGGAGGTCTCGTGGTTCCAGCCCTCGGGGAACAACGGACGAATGGGGCGATCGATCAACCGAGAGGTCAGAGTCTCCTTGTCGCGGGGGCGCATCTCGCGCTTGAAGAAGCCGCCCGGCACGCGGCCGGCGGCGTACGCGCGCTCGCGGTAGTCGGAGGTCAGCGGGACGAAGCTGACTTCCTTGGAGTTGGAGGCCACCGTGGCGGCGGAGAAGACGATCGTGCCTTCGAGGTGGATGGTGACGGAGCCGCCGGCCTGCTTGGCCAGGGTGCCCGTCTGGAGGGAAATGACCTTGCCGCCCACAGTCTCCTGCAGGCCGATCTTCTGGGTGTTGGCCATGGTTTATTTCCTCAGGTCCAGCTGCTTCAGGATCGTGTTGTAGCTCGCGAGGTCGAGCTTCTTGAGGTAGCCGAGCAGGCGGCGCCGCCGGCCGACCATCATGAGCAGGCCCCTCTGGGAGGCGTAGTCTTTCTTGTTGTCCTTGAGGTGGCCGGAGAGGTCTTTGATGCGCTCGGTCAAAAGCGCGATCTGGACCGGGGTGCTCCCCACGTCCGAAGCGCTCTTGCCGTATTTCTTCACCGTCTCGTTTCTCTTCTCTTTCGTTATCATGGGGAGATTCTACGAAACCTCGACGGGACCGTCAATAGCGTGGGCTAGGCGAGGGCGTCGTAGGCGAGGCGCAGGGCGGAGGTGACGGCGCGCGAGCGCACGTTCTCGCGCGGGCCGATGACGTCCAGGCGGCGGACCGTCTCGGCCCGGCCGGGGCCGCTGACGGCGACGAAGACGGTCCCCACGGGCTTCTCGGCGGTCCCCCCCTCCGGGCCCGCGATCCCGGTGATGGCGACTCCGACCGAGGCGCCGACCTCGCGGCGCGCGCCGCCGCCCCCCGCCCCGGGGGGGGGGGGGGGGCCGGCCCCGGGCCGGGGGGGGTGGGGGGGGGGGGCGGCCCCCGGGGGGGCCCGG
>CAYHNV010000173.1:0-2976 GCA_964358065.1 uncultured Elusimicrobia bacterium
CCACGGCCGCGACCACCACGGGCCCCGCCAGGGGCCCCCGGCCGGCCTCATCCACGCCGATGAGACGCGCGCCATGGGCGCGCCGCCTCGCGTCAGCGTCGAAGCGCCGGCCGTCCAAACGCTACTGGGCGACGGCCTTGGCGCCCTCGCCCCTCTTCGGGGTCTCAGGCTGGGCGGGCTTCGTGGCCTCGATCTTCGGGGCCGCGGGCTTCGCCTCCGGCTGGATGCCGGCTTCGCCGGTCTCGCGCTCGTCGAGACGAGCAGACTTCCCGGTCAGACCGCGCAGGTAGTACAGCCGCGCGCGGCGCGCCTTGCCGGCGCGGACGAGCTCGATCTTCTCCACGTGCGGCGTGACGACCGGGAACGTCCTCTCCACGCCGACGCCGAAGGATATCTTGCGGACCGTATAGGTCTCGCTGGCTCCACGGCCGCGGCGGCTGATCACGGTACCCTCAAAGATCTGGACGCGCTCGCTGTCGCCTTCCCTGACCTTCATGTGCACCTTGACCGTGTCTCCCGCCCGGAACATAGGGGTCCTCATCGCGTTCTTCTCTTCCATCGCCACCATACGATTCTCCTGGACTTCGTGTCGTTACGCCCCGAGACTCAGATCGGGTCGCTTGCTCTTCGTCGCGACAGAGGCAGCCTTCTTTCGCCATGCCGCAATCTTCTCATGATCGCCGGAAAAAAGGATTTCCGGGACCTCTTGGCCGCGCCAGACGCGCGGCCGCGTGTATTGCGGGAAATCGAGCGCGCCGCCGGCAAAAGACTCGCTGGCAGCCGCGTCTTCCTTCTTGAGCACCCCGGGGATCTTGCGGACCACCGCGTCGGCCACGACCATCGCCGGCAGTTCCCCGCCCGTGAGCACGTAGTCTCCGATGGAGAGTTCCTCGTCGAACATCCCCAGAACCCGCTCATCGACGCCTTCATAATGCCCGCACACCAGCACGAGATGCTTCTCCAAGGCGAGGCCGGAGGCCTTCTTGTCGTTGAAGACCGCCCCCTGCGGAGAGAGGAACACCACCTTGGCGCCCGGCTTCTTGACGCTCTCCACCGCCTTGGCCAGAGTCTGTGCCGTCATGATCATGCCGGGCCCGCCGCCGAAGGGACGGCCATCCACCTTGCGGTGCTTGTCCTCGGAAAAATCACGCGGGTTCACGCAGCCCCAAGCCAGAAGCCCCTTCTCGCGGGCGCGCAGCATCATGCTCGCGTCCATGACGGGCGCGAACATGTCGGGGAAAAGCGTCACGAAATCGATCCTCACTCTCTCTGTCCTGTAGTCAGTCGATCTCGACGGCGACCTTCTTGCCGGCTTTCGAGGCGGCCACGCCGACCACCGAACGGATGGCCTTGATGACCTTGCCCTCCTTGCCGATCACCTTGCCCTTATCCGCCTCGGCCACGACGAGCTTCAAGACGTCGGTGTCGCCATCCTGGAACTCGGAAACCGAGACGGCGTCGGGCATCTGCGTGAGCCGTTGGACGATGAAAAGCAGAAGCTCCTTCATGGCCTTACTCGGCGACAGGAGCCTTCTTGGCGGACTTGATGAGCGAGAAGACGGTCGCGGAAGGCTTGGCGCCGACCTTGATCCAGTGCTCGTAACGCTCGCTGTTGAGGACGACCTTCTTGACCGCCGTTTCCGCGCGGGGATTGTAGGTGCCCAGGACTTCCACGGGGCGGCCCGAGGCCGCGCGCGCCTTATCGATGGCGACGACGCGGTAGTAGGGCTGGTGCGGCTTGCCCGTGCGCTGCAACCTGATGACGACGGCCATGTATTCCTCCGTATGGATCAATTACACGAATGACTTCTTACTTCCCCCGGGCTTTCGCCTCGAGCGCGCAAAAATTGGCGGCGGGATCTTCGGCCCCGAAGACGGCCGAACCGGCGACGATGCTGTCCGCGCCCGCCTCGGCGGCTTGCGCGATATTAAGGAGCCCGATTCCTCCATCAACCTGAAGCCAGCAGTCCAAGCGGCGCGAGTCGATGGCATGTCTTAAAGCCTTCACCTTGGGAAGCATCTCCAGCATGAACCCCTGCCCGCCGAAGCCCGGCTCCACGGTCATGACCAGGGCGAGGTCGCACTCATCAAGCACAGAGAGGATCCCGTCAACGGAGGTCTTCGGCTTGATCGCCAAGCCGGCCCGGCAACCGAGGGCGCGGATGGCGCGCAGGGCGGCCTTGGCGTCTTTGACGGCCTCGGCGTGGACGGTGACGATATCGGCGCCGGCTTTCGCGAACCAGGGCGCCACGGTCTCGGGGTTCGAGACCATCAGATGCGCGTCAACAAAAAAACCGTGCTTCTTGGCCAGCAGGACGAAGTCCGGGCCGAAGCTGATGTTCGGCACGAAGTGCCCGTCCATGACGTCGACGGAGACCCACGTGCAGCCGACGGACTTGACGGATGCGAGCTGAACACCCAGGCGCGAGAGGTCTCCCGCCAGCAGCGAGGGCACGACCGTCTGGATCTTGGAAGCCACGATCAAAGGTCCCTCTCCTCGACGAGGATGCCGTTCTGATAGATCTTGACGCGAGCGCCGCCCGCGGACTGGACGGGGACCTCGATCTTCGAGCCCGGCTTGCGCAAGCCATTGAAGAGCTCCCGCTCGCCGTACTTGTCGACCATCACGATGCGCACCTGGCTGTCGGAGCCGCTCTGCGGCAGTTCGTATCGGAAGGTCTTGGATGAGGCGAGGGCGGGCGCCGACGCCTTGCGTCCGCTCACGGTCACGATGACCTTCTCCTCGCCCGAAAGCACGGCATCGGGAAAGGGGAACTGCGTCATCACCGTCCCGTTCGGGAAGAGGGAGAAGCTGTCGCTCTTGACCTCGAGCGTAACGCCGGCGCCGGCGGGCCCCCCCGGGGCCCCCTCAAGAGGGGTGGGCGGGGCGGCGCGGATCAGCGCCCCGCCCCCCGGCGGCGCGCCCGCGGCGGCGCCCAGCGATACCACGGGCGCGGGGGCGCCGCGGGGGGGGGC
>CAYHNV010000173.1:2986-5142 GCA_964358065.1 uncultured Elusimicrobia bacterium
AGGCCTGGGCCTCATCAAGAGTCTTGCGCTGGAAGTCCGGCATCAGGGCCACGCCCGCGGGCGGCGCGCCTCCGGAGACGACAAGATTGACCATGGCGTCGCGCTCAACGCTGGTCTCGAGCTTGGGATCCTGGAAGAGGACCAGGCCCTTTTCCCACTTGAGCGAGTAGGCCTCGCTGACCTCGCCCAGCACGAGCTGGCTCTGGCGCAGAAGCATCTCCGCGTTGCGCAAAGGCAGTCCCATCAGGGAGGGCGCCAGCACCGTCTGTCCTCCCTGGCTGACGACCACGCGGACGGTCTTGCCCTCGCGCACGATCGTGCCGGGCGACGGGTCCTGACGCAGGACGGATGAGATCGGAACCGAGGCGTTGAACTCAACGCCGTTCTTGCGCAAGCCTATGTTAAGGGGGGCAAGGAGGTCGAGCGCCGATGAAATCGAACGCCCCTTCAGCTCGGGAATCGTCTGGACCTTGCGAGCGTGCACGAGACCTTCCATGCCCCAGTTCAGCGCCCAGAAGGCGAACGCGAGGAAAACCACCGTGACGGCGGCCATCTCCCAGTACGTCGCCTTCCTGATATCGGTCATCATGTCCCGTCCACGAACGGCAAAAAACCACCCACGGCCAAACGGAGGCCGTTGGAGAAATCCGCAGCATTCAGCGCTTTTTTTCCCTCAGGTTGGACGTCGAGGAACCACAGACGGCTGCGGAACCCGCATTGTACTAAAATTCCACGCCCTCGTTCAACGCTCAGAACAGTCCCGGGCCGGCCCGAGCCGACGAGGTCCCGCGGGCCGGCAATGGCGGTCTTCAAGACCAGCAACCGGCCGTCGCGATTCTCGAGATACGCGCGCGGCCACAGGCGGAAACCGCGCACGAGGTCGTGTATCTCCGAAGCCGGCCGCGAAAGGTCGAGGCGCGCGTCCTCGCGCTTGATGAGAGGAGCCAACGTCGCGCAGCCTTGCTGCGGAGCGCGCACGACCGAGCCGGCTTCGATGTCGATCAATGTCTTGTCAAGCAGACCAACGCCGAGCTGGGTCAAGCGCGAGAGAAGGCAGGCGGCATCCTCGTCCGGCCCGACCTCTGTCTTGAGAACCGATTGGATCGGACCGGTGTCCATCCCCTCGTCGAGCCAAAAGAGAGTCACCCCCGTACGTTTCTCGCCGCGCACCAGGCTCCACTGGACGGGCGCCGCCCCGCGGTACTTAGGCAAGAGGGAGAAGTGCGCGTTCATCGTCCCGAGCTTCGGGACTTCGAGCACGTCGCGGCGCAACAGCCGGCCGTAGGCGACGACCACCGCCAGGTCCGGCGCGAGAGCCGCGAGCTCCGCCGCGATCTCGGACGGCTTCGACGGCTGCAGGACCTTGAGTCCCAGCTCCAAGGCCGCGGCCTTGACCGGCGTCGGGACGATCGACAGGCCGCGCCCCGCGGGCTTGTCGGGCTGGGAAATGACGGTCAGGACCTGGGTGCGCGCGGCGAGCGCCTTCAGGAAGGGGACGGCGGTTTCGGGCGTCCCGAAGAAGATGGTCTTGAGCATCGCTAGTCCCAGGAGGGCTTGGCGGCCTTGACCGCGTCGAGAACCTTTAGTTTTTCCTCGAAGGAGAGCCGGTCCACGTAGAGCTTGCCGTCGAGATGGTCGAGCTCGTGCTGAAAGGCGCGGGCCAGCAGGCCCGTGCCCGTCATCTCCCAGGGCTTGCCGTCCGGGCCCAGCGCCCGCACGCGCACGCGCGCGGCGCGCGCGAGCTTGGCGTAGACGCCGGGAAGGGATAGGCAGCCTTCCTCCTCCTTCTGCGTGCCTTCAAGCGAGAGGATCTCGGGGTTGATCAGAACCAGACGCTGGGACTTCCCCTCGGGCCTGACGTCGATGACCGCCAAGCGCAGGCTCAAGCCGACCTGTGGAGCGGCCAGGCCCACGCCGCGCGCGGCGGCCATGGTGGCCCACATGTCCTTGAGCAGCGCCGGCAGTTCGGCCTTGAGCGCCTCGAAGTCGAGCGGGGGGCAGCGCGTCTTGAGGACGCGCTCGCCGTGCTTTGCGACGCGGCGCACCGGCATCTTACAGGTCCACCGCGTGCTCGACGTGCGGGCCGATGATGCGGAAGCGCACCGGCTTCTTGTCCTGCTGGAGCGAGCCCCAGGTCATCGCCAAGCGCTCGAGCT
>CAYHNV010000174.1:0-5087 GCA_964358065.1 uncultured Elusimicrobia bacterium
ATCAGTATGAAGAGCTTAAGACTCAAGCGCTCCATTATCCTTGCGACACATATACTCAATTCCCTGCTGCTTGTTATCGTTTTAAATCGCAGAAGTTGAGGCAGATTCTCCAAAGTGCGGATAAGATTTTTGAGGAATGTCTGAAGTTAGACGGCTTTAACCGCTTGGGGTGTTTTTATGGCACTGGCTTTGCCTGGAGCAATGATGTAAGGGAGAATCCAAATTTGCTTCCGAATTTATGCAAGCACGGCGATATTAACGACCAACGCATGTGCATTGAAGGCGCCATGGAAAAACCAGAAGATCCTCGGCTACTCCTTCCGGGCGGGTCTGCTTCCGCCGGGCTTGAGGCGCTACGTGACCTTGGCGCCGAGTTTTTCCAAGACGAAGACGCAGCAGGCCGCGCTCAACCTCACGGACACGGCGCAGGCGCTCACCGTGGGGCTGGCTCTGCCGCGCCTGCCGAGCGTGAGCGTGTCCCGCTCGCGCCTCTCGCGCCGGGACGCCTCCGCTCGACCCGCCGTGGCCCAGGCCACCCGCCTGCAGACCGAGGAGAGCGCCTCCTCCCACGGCCCGCTGCGGCTGCGGGCCCGGCGCGACCGCAGCCGCACCGACGACAGGCTCGCGACCCGAGCGAGCTCCCGCACGGAACAGAAGCGGGCGGACGCGGAGTTCGACCTCGCGGAGATGAAGGGGCGCCTGGAGCGCCTGTCCTTGCGCGCCTCCTACCAGGACCAAGGCACCGAGTCGGCCGAGAGCGCGACGCGTCAGGACTCGAAGTCAGCGAGCGCCTATCTGGCCACGCGGCGCTTCAAAAACCGGCGATGGGAGTCTTTCCTGGGCTACGGCGGGGATTACGCCTGGACCAGCGCCGAGCGCCGGGATTCGAGGCGCCACTCGCTGGCGCTGACCTCCTTCGCCCCGTTTTCCCGGGGCCGCGTGGACAATCGGCTCGCGTACCTGCGCGCCGACGGCCTCGGCGAGCGGCAGAGCGTCTCGGAATCCGCGACCGGCGAGTGGGGATCCGCCTCGGGCAAGACCGCGCTGCGCACGAGCGCCGACGGCTCCTGGGCTCACGATCCGCTCGGCGGCGCCGTGCTTTCCGACGGCCTGCGCCAGCGCCTGACTCTCACCCCCCGCCCGCTCTACGACGTCTACGGAGAAGCGGCCACCTCGGGCGCGAGCCCCGTCCGCCGCGGCGCCGGCGGCAGCCGCCAGCATTCGCTGGGGAGCGGCCTGGGTCTGCACCCGTGGACCGGCACCGATCTCGCGGGCAATTACGCCTTCACGCGCAGCCGGAATTTCTCGGACGGCGCCGTCAATTTAAACCACAGCCTCACGGCGTCGCTCCAATCCGCCCCATTGGAGGGC
Source organism: uncultured Elusimicrobia bacterium (assembly GCA_964358065.1). Classification (GTDB taxonomy): domain Bacteria; phylum Elusimicrobiota; class Elusimicrobia; order UBA1565; family UBA9628; genus GWA2-66-18. The sequence goes on from CAYHNV010000174.1 coordinate 1,372, forward strand.
CTGAGGGCCTCCGCAAGCTACAGCCTGATATGGAGCCGCAGCAATGCGGGAGACTCGAACCGCGGCGAGACGATCAACCTCTCGGCGGACTACTCGCCGGCCGAAGGGGTCCAGCTTTCCGGGAATATACTGCGCGGAGGAGGGGCGCTCAACGCGATCTTCAGCGGCAGCTATACGTTGGGCAGAACGCAGCTGACGGTCCGTTTCGAAAGGCAGGAACTCTATACCGCCAACACGTTCTCGCACTGGAGCCTGTCGCTGTCGAGGTTCTTGTGAAGTTCTTTTTAGGAGATGCATATATGAAAAGGCGTCCTCTCACCGGATTATTCGTCTTCGCTTGCGCCCTGCTGGCCTCGATCTGCGTCGCGGCCCCACCCGCGCCTGCGGCGGCCCCGAGTGCTGACTGCCTCTCCTGCCACCGCGCCGCGGTGCAGGCGGGCAAGTTCACTCACGGCCCGGTGGGAGTCGGGCTTTGCGCGGTCTGCCACGCCGAAGAAAAGCCCGGCCCGGTCAAGCATCACACCTTCGCGCTCGTCAAGCCCGAGCCTGAACTCTGCCTGGCCTGCCACGAAGGGCTGAGGGCGAAGGTCCAGTCGAGCAAGGTCAAGCATCAAGCCATAACGAGGGCCGGGTGCACGGTCTGCCACGACCCGCACGGCTCCGCGCAGAGATTCTTTCTCAAGGGCAAGAGCATGGCCGCCCTCTGCGCCTCCTGCCACGAGGACAAGACGGGCGCGGCCGTCGTGCACAAGCCCGTGAGCAAGTCCTGCGCCCTCTGCCACGACCCGCACGGCGCCGGCGAGAAAAATCTGCTCAAAGCCGGCTCGCCGGAGCTCTGCATCTCCTGCCACCAGAAGCTGCGCGCCGTACTCGCCGGCAAGCACATGCATGGTCCGGTGCAGGCGGGCTGCAAGACCTGCCACGACCCGCACGGCGCGCCCAAACGCTTTCTGCTTCAGGCGGATTCTAAAAAAGCGCTTTGCCTGACCTGCCATGCGGACATCGCCAAAAAGCTCAAGGCGGTCAAGCGGCCGCATCCCGCCGTGGAGGCGGTCGGCTGCACGGGGTGCCACGTGCCTCACGCCTCGCAGCAGGCAAGCCTGCTCAAAGCACCCCTCAAGGAACTATGCTCTTCCTGCCACAAGGAGAAGGCCGCCGAGTTCAAGAGCTCCTTCATGCATGGGCCCGTGGTCCAAGGCCAGTGCCAGGCCTGCCACGACCCTCACGGGACCGACAACCAGAATATCTTGAAAACCTCCTTCCCGGCGGAATTCTATAATCCGTACAAGGATGGACTCTACGCCCTGTGCTTTAACTGCCACGAGAAGGACATCGCGCGCGAGGCCAAGACCACGTCCTTGACCAACTTCCGCAACGGGGACAAGAACCTGCACTATGTCCATGTTCACTCCGAGAAAGGCAGAAGCTGCAAGACCTGCCATGACGTGCACGCGAGCAACCAGCAGAAGCACGTCCGCTCGCAGGTCCCCTTCGGCACGTGGATGCTGCCGATCTCCTTCAAGAAGACCGCGACGGGAGGCTCCTGCGCGGTGGGCTGCCACAACCCCAGAGCGTACGACCGCGCCAAGCCCGTGGAGAACCCATGAAAACTTCTCTGACCTTGCTGGTCCTGCTGGCGCTGCCCGGCGTCAGCGCCTCCTCGAGCGCGGCCAACCCCATGCGCAACCTCGAGATCGCCCAGAAAGCCCCCGCCTTCGCGCTCAAAGACGAGCACGGCAAACCCCGCTCCCTGGAGGACTACCGCGGCAGTCCCGTCGTGCTCTGCTACTTCCGGCCCGGGCAGCCCTTCTCGGTCAAGACGCTGGCCGCACTGGCACGGCTGTCCAAGCGCTACTCGGCCCAGGGTGTCACGTTCCTGGGACTCTGGCATAAGGACGCGGAGTCGGACGCGGCCCTGCCGGAGGTCCCGTTCCCCCTGCTCGATGACGGCCAAAGGAAGTTCTACGGGACCTACGGCCTTTTCATCCTGCCCACGACCGCGGTGCTCGACAAGGAACATCGGCTCAAGGCTTACTTCTCAAGCTACCACGACGGCATGGAAGAGGAAGCGGCGGCACGGCTCGACGAGGTCCTCGGCATCCGCGAGGCCAAGAAACCGTCTTCCGTCGTCACCGCCCCGATCGAGGATCCGCGGACGACGCTGGCGCGCCGGCTTCTGAAGGATGGCCGGGCGCAGGAGGCTCTGGCCGAGCTCGAGCCCGCGCTCAAAGCGGCGACGCGCTGCGACGAGCGTCTGCTGGCCGCCGAGATTTTTCTTAAGCTGTCCCGGCCCGCCGAAGCGCGCGTCCAGGCTGCGGAGTGCATGAAGCCCGAGCCGAACTCACCGCAGGCCGCTCTTTGGCTCGGCCGCTCTCTGTTCCTTCTGGGCGAGCTGGGGCCGGCGGAGGAGCTTCTCAAAAAAGCCGCGGCCGCGAGTCCCGACCCGCGGGCCCGCCGCTACCTGGGCGATCTCTATGAAAAGACGGGACGCAAAGACGAGGCGTTGGTCCAATACCGCGCCGCCCTGGAAAGACTTCTCGACAGGTAGGGCGGCTCTGGCGCTGGGCGCCGTCGCCGTTATGGCCTGCGGAGGCCTCAAGCCTGCCGCCTCCCGGCACAGCCCCTACGCGGCCCATGCATGCAACAGCTGTCATGACACCGAAAGCTCGACGAGTTTCGGCTCTTATCCGGCGAAATTCGCGCTCCCCAATCCGCCCGCAGGCTCCAATCTCTCACCCGAGCTCGACGACAAGACGCGCTCGCGGCTGCGCTACCGCGTGGACCGCCTCTGTTTCCAGTGCCACCAAGACCTCAACCCCGAGGCGCCGCAAAACCGCGGGCTCTGGCTCCACGGTCCTTTCCGCGCCGGGGTGTGCCTGGGCTGCCACGATCCCCACGAATCCCCCCATCCGAAGCTGCTCGCGGCCTACCCGTGGCCCGCGCTCTGCGCGCGCTGCCATCCGGGCTACCACCGGGGCAAGCCCGCCCCCGCCGGCGACTGCCGCTCCTGCCACTCCCCGCACGCGCGCAGCGGCCCCTTCCCGGCGTCGTCCAATCCTTGAATCCCGATCAACCTGAAATGGAATGGACAAACGCGCGTTCCGGGTCTACACTACAACTGGAAGCCCGCCCCGATGATAAGCTCCTGGCCCCGGCGTTATATTTTCCGTTCCGCTCTCGTCTTGGTGGTGCTCGTCGCGGCGCTCGTACCGCGCGCGCCGCGGCCGGACGCCGACTTCAAGGATTTGCGCGACGCCGTCGGCGATCGCGCTCGCTGCCCGGAGAGTGCGATGCCTCACCGTCAGTCCTCCAGGACGCCGCTGTGGGGGCGGGCGCAAACCGCGGGTGCCCCCGGCGCGACCAGCGGCATGCGGACCATGCACTACTGCCTCTCCTGCCATGACGGCGTCGTCGTCGGTTCAAGCAAGTCCCTGGGTCATGCGGCCGCGACCACCGCGAACGGAACTCCGGCCGGACATCCGGTCGACGTCGATTACGCGGCGGCCTTGGCCGGCAAGCCCGATGAGTACCGGGACCCGGCGACGAACCCGCGCATCCACCTGGAAGCGGGCAAGGTCACCTGCCTGTCCTGCCATGAAAGCCGCGGGTCCATAGCCGCGCTGAGGCCAGGCGGCCAGACCGACATCTGCCTGACCTGCCACAAAAAATAGCGCGCCGCCCCGAGGCTCGAGGCGGCTCCCATCCGCGTTGTCCCG
>CAYHNV010000175.1:0-5053 GCA_964358065.1 uncultured Elusimicrobia bacterium
CCCATCGGCAAGGGCATGCGCCTCAAGGACGGCTGCGACGTGACGATCCTCGCCATCGGCAACCGCGTGCACCCGGCTCTGGAGGCCTCCCAGATCCTGGAAGACCAGGGCCTCTCCTGTGGCGTGGTCAACATGCGCTTCGTCAAGCCCTTGGATGTCGATCTCCTCAAGGAGTGCGCGGCCAAGACGCCGCGCCTGGTCACCGTCGAGGACAACGTGATCCAGGGGGGCTTCGGTTCCGCCGTGCTGGAGGCCCTGACCCCCGGCCGAGCCGAGGTCCTGCGCCTGGGCATCCCGGACTCCTTCGTGGAGCACGGCGCCCCCCACCTCCTTTATGACGCCGTGGGCCTGAGCGGCCCCAAGATCGCGCAGCGCGTCGCCGCCTGGATCCCGGTGAAAAGCCCGGCACATATCTGACCGACCGGAGGAACATGACGATTCGAACGCCTTCCAGCAGCGGAACGCCTTCTGCGATCAAGATCGATAAACTCATCCTCGCCAAGGTCCGCGGCTTCTGCGCGGGCGTCGTACGCGCCATCGAGGTCGTCGAGCGCGCCCTCGAGCTTTGCGACGGCAAGGTCTACGTCCGCCACGAGATCATCCACAACCGCTACGTGGTTGACGAGCTGCGCAAGAAGGGGGCCGTCTTCGTCGAGGAGCTCTCCGAGGTCCCCGAAGGTTCCTGGCTCATCTTCTCGGCCCACGGCGTGAGTCCAGAGGTCGTCGCCGAAGCCAGGTCGCGCAATTTCAAGGTCATTGACGCCACCTGCCCGCTGGTCACGAAGGTGCATCTGGAGGCCATCGCGCTGGCCAAGCGCGACTACACCATTATCCTCATTGGCCACCGCGACCATGTCGAGACCATCGGCACGATGGGCGAGGCTCCCGAGCATATGGTGGTCGTCGGCAGCGTCGCGGAAGCCGAGACGATCACGGTCCCGACCCCGGAGAAGGTCGCCTACCTCACGCAGACGACCCTCTCGCTCGACGACACGCGCGAGATCGTGGCCGTACTCAAGCGCCGATTTCCCAAGCTGATGCCGCCCAAGAAGGACGACATCTGCTACGCGACCCAAAACCGCCAGAACGCGGTCAAGGCCATGGTGCCGCAGGTGGACCTCCTGCTGGTCCTGGGCGCACCGAACAGCTCCAACTCCAACCGCCTCTGCGAGGTCGCGCGCGCCAAGGGCGTGCGTTCCCACCTCATCGAGCGCGCCTCCGACATCAAGGACGAGTGGCTCACGGGGGTCAAGACGATGGGCCTTACCTCCGGGGCCTCCGCCCCCGAGATCCTCTTCCAAGAGGTCATCTCCCTGGCCCGCGACCGTTACGGCGTGACGAACGTCGAGGAACTCGAGACGGTCGTGGAGACCGAGCATTTCGGCCTGCCCTATGAGATCATCAAGCTCGTCAAGGAGAAGAGGGACGCTTCATCTGGAGGCGCGTCATGAAGCCAGGCCAATGGCTCCAGCCGCGCCACGGCTCGCACGAAGCCTTCGAAAAGGACTATCCCAAGATCGAGGCCACCGGCGTCAAGGTGATCTGCCCCGGCTGCAGGGAAACCGTCATTCTGACCCGCCGCGCCCCGACCGGCAAGATCGGGGGGTGGTGCAAACGCTGCAATCGAGGTACAGGAGTATGACCAAGACTCTTATTGAAGAACTCGTGATCGCGAACCCGCTCGTCGATCCCCTCCCCAAGGAGAAGCCGGAGCAAGAGACCGATCTGCGCAAGCTGTCGAAGAAGAAGCCCCCCTCGCGCGGCCTCTGCCGCCGCTGCGGGGAGAACAAGCCGATCAACCGCCTGATGCTCTGCTATCCCTGCTGGGTGAAGTCCGAACTCGAAAAGAACGGCTGGAAGGACGGCCAGCCGCACCCCGACGAGTGCGGTTGCGAAGGCATCGGCGGGCACAGCCGCAAGTCCGAAGGCAACTGACTCCCGTCTACCGAAAGATCGTCTTACGGTAGTGACGCAACTCATCGATCGATTCGTGCACGTCCGCCAGGGACAGATGTTGCTTCGACTTCGAGTAGACGTACTTCGAGTCGGGATACCAGCGCTGGACCAGTTCCTTTATAGAGGACACGTCGATGGAGCGGTAGTGGAAGAACTCGCTCAGGCGTGGCATGTGCTTGACCAGGAAGCGGCGGTCCTGGCCGATGGTGTTGCCGCAGAGGGGAGACTTGCCGGGCTCGCACCACGACGAGAGGAACTCGAGGGTGCGCGCCTGGGCGTCCAGGACCGTGTCTCTTGAATCGCGGCAGCGCTGGGTCAGCCCCGACTTGCCGTGCTGTTCGATGCACCAGGGGTCCATGTGGTCGAGGACCTCATCGGGCTGGTGGATGGCCAGACACGGCCCCTCGGCACGGACGTTGAGCTCGCTGTCGGTCACGACCGTGGCGATCTCGAGAACGAAATCCTTGTCGGGCTCCAGGCCCGTCATCTCCAGGTCGAGCCAGATCAGATTCTTCTCGCCGGGTGTCACGCGCATGCCACGCCATCCTACCAAAATTCGCGAGCAACGACTCCTTGACAGCCCAAACGAGGCTTGATAAACTCCAAGGCATTAAAGGGCCCTCGCCCTTACTCAGGAGGAGTAATGAATATGAATCGTTTCCCGACCGTCGTCCTTGCCGCCGTCGCAGCCGCCGCCCTCGCCGCTTGTGCCGGGAAACCCCCGGCCGCACCCATCGCCAACAACGCCCCGGAGTGGGTGAACAAGGGCTCGGGCGCCTTCAAGGACACCGCCGGCAAACAGGTCTTTTACGGCGTGGGAATCATGCAGGGCGTGCGCAACCGCGCTCTTGCCGTGACCGGCGCCGACGACCGCGGCCGCGCTGAGATCGCCAAGATCATGAACTCCTACATCACGACGCTGACCAAGGACTACATGGCCTCGGTGACCGCCGGCGACATGTCCAAGTCGAGCGAAGAGCAGATGGTTTCCTCCACAATGAAGAACTTCGCCAAGTTCACCCTGCACGGCGCGCTTCCCGTGGACCACTGGAAGGACCCGTCCGATGGCACGCTGTTCGCGCTTGTCAAGCTCGATATGGCCGCCGTCCAGCAGAGCCTCAACGAATCCAAAGAGCTCGACAGCAAGGTCCGCGATTACGTGAAGGCCAACGCGGAGAAGGCGTTCGACGAGCTCTCGGCCGAAGAAGCCAAGCACTGACATGCGCCTGGCATCTTGGAGCACCGCGCTCATCGCAGCACTGGCATTGTCGGCTTGCGGGGGGACCTCCGTTCAGCGCATGGACGCCGGCGAGGTCATGGAGGTCAGCGGCCGCTGGAACGACACGGATTCGCGCCTGGTGGCCGAGGAAATGATCGCGGATTGCCTGTCGCGACCGTGGTACGGCAAGGCGCAGTCCGAACTCGCCAAGAATCCGACGGTGATCGTGGGAACGGTAAAGAACCAGTCCCAGGAGCACATCGCCACGGACACCTTCGTCGAGGACCTCCAGAGATCGCTCGTCAACTCGGGCAAAGTGGAGTTCGTCGCCTCGAAGGGCGAGCGCGGCGAGGTCCGCGAGGAACGGATGGACCAGGACACCAGCGCCTCCGACGAGACACGCAAGGCCCACGGCCAGGAGACGGGAGCAGACTTCATGCTCAGCGGCGCCCTCAACCAAATCGTCGACCAAGAGGGCGGCAAGGCCGTGATCTTCTACCAGATCAACCTGAAGCTGCTCAACATGAAGACCCACCAGATCGTCTGGAACGGGCAGAAGAAGCTCAAGAAATTCGTGACGAAAGCCCGGGCTTCCTGGTAAAAGCCATGGGTGACAAACGGCCCCGCCTCTCATCCGCGAGAGGCGGGGCCGTCGTCTGACCGGGAGAGACCATGAAACGAACCCTCTTGATCGTGATATCGGCGTTGCTCTGCGCCTGTGGCGGCCCGTCCGGCTCCATGCGCAAGCAAGTCAACAGCCTGATCGCCGCCCGCGACTTCGCGGGAGCCGAAGCCCGTATCACGAAGGAGAAGCAGGGCTCCTACGGCAAGAAGAACCAGGTCCTTTACTACCTCGACCTCGGGGCCGTCCAGCACGACGGCGGCAAATATAAGGAGAGCGATCGGAGTTTCGAGGCCGCCGAAACGCGCATGGAGGAACTCTTCACCAAGAGCGTCTCCAAGGCCGCGGGGACCCTCCTCATCAACGACAATACGACGGAGTACGCGGGCGAGCGTTTCGAGCGCGCCCTGGTCAATGTCTACCGCGCCCTCAGCTATCTCTTCCGGAGCGATCGCGAGGGTGCCCTCGTTGAGATTCGCAAGCTCTCCCGGCTCCTGCAGGAGTATGCGGACACATCCGCGGGCAAGAGCACCGCGTACAAGGACGATGCCTTCGCGCAGTACCTCGCCAGTCTGCTCTATGCCGACGACAACAAGACGGACGACGCCAGAATCTCTCTGGATAAATCTAAGAAGGTCTACGAATTCTACGCGGCCTCCTACGGCACCCCCGCGCCGAGATTCGACTTTCCCCCCGATGACGCGCAACCCGCCGGTGAACTGGTCTTCCTCCACCTCAACGGCACGGCGCCCCGGAAGATCAGCAAGACCTTCTCGGTCGCCTGGAATGAGGCCGTCATCGCGCTCAACTCAAGCAAAGACGACGAGAAAGAGTCCGCGCAGGCACAGAACGCTCTGCGCTCCGGCCTGATCGGCAATGCCGTCACGGTGGCCTACCCGGCCTATACGCAAGACCCCTTCCAGATCGCAACCTCAAAAGTGGAGGCCGCGGGACGCAAGGCCGATACCCAGCTGATGGAGGACGTCTCCGCCATCGCCATGAAGGATCTCGCCGAGCGTCAAGCCCTCATCAAGGCCCGCGCCATCGCCCGCGCCACCGTCAAGTTCATTCTGGCGAAAACAGCGACTGATGTGGTCGCGAAGAAGTACGGTAAGAACTCCTGGCAGGCCTTGGCTACCAAGGCCACCACTGCCGTGGCCGCCGCGGCCCCGGAGATCGCCGACCCCCGCGCCTGGGCGACGCGCCCCTCGCCGTTCCGCCTGGCCCGCTTGAGCCTGCCGCCCGGAACTCCCGAC
>CAYHNV010000176.1:0-5047 GCA_964358065.1 uncultured Elusimicrobia bacterium
CACCCTCGCCGGGGCCGTCGGGGCCTTCATCTCGCGGCCCCAAGGCCTCCCCTTCATCCTTCCGTGTCTGGCCGGATCGGCGGATCGGATCGTGCGCGTCAAGCCGCAGTTCGAGATGGGTCCCAAGCTCGCCCCGAAAGGGGTCGCGCGCGACCCCGAGGTCCGGATGCAGGCCGTCGACAGGGTCCGCGCCGCGGCCACGGCGCTCGGCTTAGTGGAACGCGGGCTGCTCCAATCCCCGGCCAAGGGACCCAAGGGAAATGTGGAGTTCCTGCTCTGGCTGTCCCGGCCAGACGGCGCGGGATTTGATAAACTGAAAACATGAAGGTCTTGATCGCCGATGATGACCGCACCAGCCGCTCACTGCTCCAGGGCTCGCTCATCAAACTCGGCTACGAGGTAGTCGCGGCCGTCGATGGCACCTCGGCCTGGGACGCCCTTCTGCGCACGAACTGCCGCATCGTGGTCAGCGATTGGGTCATGCCGGACAGCGACGGCCTGGAACTCTGCAAGCGCGTGCGCTTAGACCAAGATCGCCCCTACGTCTATTTCATCCTGCTCTCAGGCGAGCGCCTGAGCGCGGCGCACTACGCCAAGGCGATGGATGAGGGCGTCGACGATTTCCTCCACAAACCGCTCGACGTGGAAGCGCTGCGCATGCGCCTGCGCGTGGCCGAGCGCATCATCGGCCTGAACGAGCGCGTGCGTACGCTGGAGGGCATCCTGCCCATGTGCGCCTACTGCCGTCGCATCCGCGACGAGCGCGGCTCCTACGCCAGCCTCGAGGACTTCGTCTCCAAGAAGACCCCCGCCCAGTTCTCGCACGGCGTCTGCCCCGAGTGCGCGAAGAAGCACTTTCCCGACCTCGCCTGACATGCGGCTTCTCCTCATACCCGACCCGGCCTCCCCGAACGGCGAGGATGCTTTCTGCCGTGAGATCGCCAAGCGCGCCCACGCGCGCGGGCATCTCTGCGTCGCCTCCAGCGACTGCGACGCCGTCATCATCAACGGACTCCAGCCCGCCGCCCTGCTCGCGGCCAGGACCGCGGGCCGCCCAACGGCCCTGCGCCTGATCGACTCCTTCTCCGGAGTCTCCCCGGCGGCGCTGGCTGAGATCAAGGATTGCGCGGGCCAAGCAGGCTGTCTTCTCGTGCCGAGCAGACACATGGCCGAGGTCGTCGCTTCCTGGGGCGTCGCGCCGCAACGCTGCCGGATTGTGCCCTACGCCTACGATCATATCTTCGCTCAGCAAATCGCCCTGGTCACCATGCGCGCCGCGCGCCCCTCGGGCTTCGGCCTGGTCACCGCCGGCAGCATCAACGCAAGCACCCTGCCCGCTTTCGAAACCATGCTCTCCGCCGTCTCACGCCTGCGCCTGGACTGCCACCTCGCCGTCATCGGCGACGGCCCCGCGCTCTCCGAACTCAGGGCGCGCGCCGAGACCCTGAGCCTCGGCGGTCGCGTGAGCTTTGTCGCGGACCTCCCCCACCCGAAGAAGATGGAGTACCTGCGCGCGGCCAAAGCCTTCATCGAGCCTTCCAGCGGGCAAGGCTTCCCCGCGCTGGTCCTGCATGCCCTCTCCGAGGGTTGCCCGGTCATCGGCGCTGCCGGCGGTTGCGTCAGCGAGATCATCGTCGACGGGCGCAACGGACTCCTCTTCCGGCCCGGCGACGCGGCCGACCTCTCCGAGCAGGTCGTCACACTGGCCTCGACACCCGGACTGTCGCTGAAACTCATCGCCGAGGGCGTGCGCACCGTCGAGCGCCACTCCTGGGACGCCACCGTCGCCGCAACCTTCGACGCGGTCGAAACCCTGCAGGTCAAGGCATGATCGTCGCGATCCTGATCGACCCCGACGACAGCCCGGATTTCCCGGACAACACGGCCGAGGTCCTGGGCCGCCCCTTGGCCGCCTATCCGCTGCTGGCCGCCAAGGGCTCCGACCATGTCCGCCGCGTCTACGCCCAGACAGCCGGGCCCAACCTGGCGCGCGTGGCGGCCCAGTATGGCGCCGTCAGTCTCACTCCCCTGAAGAACGAAGCCGACGCCGTCCTGAGTGATGAGGCCCTCATCGCTCATGCCTATCCTCAGGTCGTCGCCGACATGAAAGGCGAAGGCACGACGGCGGAGATGGTCGTCATTCTCTTTGCCCACACCGGAGCCGTCAGTTCGACGCTCATCGACGAGGGCGTGATGGCCCTGCTCGACGACCCGTCTCTCGACTCGGCCGTCACCGTCTCCTGCTACGACCGCTGGACCCCCCGCCGTGCCTTCCGGGAAAGCCCCAAAGGACTCCTGACGCCCTATGCCGCCTGCGTGCCCGAAACGGGCCCGGCGTGGTTCCCCGATTGGGGCGCGATCGTCGCGCGCCCGCGATTACTCGAAGCCCTCACCCCCTCCTCGACGCCGCTGTCCTACCTGGGCAAGACCGTGCGGCCGCTCAAGCAAGCAGGCGGAGGCCCCGTGGACCGGCAGTGGCAGGTTCCGAAGATGGAGTATTGGCTCAAGAAGCAGGGCGTGCAGGACAACCCCCACCCCGAGCCGATCGCCAAACTCCAGCCCGCGCCCAAGAAAAATCGCCGCCGATAGTCGCATGATGGATGACAGGAGACACCTGATGAAGCCCCAGATCACGCTTGAACCTCGTGTTCTCAAGGCCGTCTTCTCCGCGCTGGCCAAGAAGAACGCGTTGCCGCCCTCTCGGGAGGAAGGCGCCCAGCGCCGGCCGGTGCACGTCGTCTATGGCGGAGCGCACCTCTTTAAGTCCGATTCGGCCCATAAGCTGGGAGAGTTGGCCCTGCGCGCCCTGTCGCGCTACGCGCCCGACGCGGTCTCTTTCGCGCGCGCCGTCGGCATGGACGAGACTCTGGCCCACAGGGTCTACGACCGGGTCGTCGCGAAGCTCAAGAGCGAACCCGTCGAGGACTACCGCATCGACTTCGAGGACGGCTACGGTGATCGTCCCGAGGCTGAGGAGGACGCCCATGCCGTCGCGGCCGCCCTCGAGACCGCGCGCGGCCTGGAGGAAGGCACTCTGCCCCCTTTCCTCGGCCTGAGGATCAAGGCCTTCACGCCTGAGCGCCAGAACCGCTCGGTCCGGACCCTGGACATCTTCCTCTCCGCTCTCGTGCGGCAGACGAAGGGCCGTGTGCCCGCGCCCTTCTTCGTGACCCTGCCCAAGCTCACGCACCCGGCCCAGACCGCGGCGCTGGCGAAGATACTCGATGCCTTCGAGCGCAAGAAGAAGCTTCAATCTCACTCCTTCAAGATCGAGATCATGGTGGAGACGCCGCAGGCGCTCATGGGTCTCGACGGGACCTCGCCCCTGCTCAAGATCGCGCAAGCCTGCGGCGGGCGCTGCACCTCGGCCCACTTCGGAGCCTACGACTACACAGCCTCTCTCGACGTGGTCGCCGCACACCAGCGCCTGGACCACCCGGCCTGCGTCTTCGCGCGCCAAGTCATGAAGCTGACGCTGGCGGGCTCAGGCGTGGCACTCAGCGACAGCGCGACCGTGATCCTTCCTCTAGCGCCCCACCGCGCGGCCCCCGGAGAATACCTCACCGCCGCGCAGGACCGCGAGAACGTGGAGGCCGTACGCCAGGCCTGGCGCCTCCACTACGAGAACGCCACGCGCTCGCTGACCGAGGGTATCTACCAGGGCTGGGACCTGCATCCCGCCCAGCTTCCGGCGCGCTATGCGGCCGTCTACGCCTTCTTCCTCGCCGGCCTGCCCTCGGCTACGGCGCGTCTGAAGAACTTTTTAGAGAAGGCCGCACACGCCACCCGCATCGGCGGCGCATTCGACGACGCGGCCACGGGGCAAGGGCTGCTCAATTACTTCCTGCGCGCCCAAGCCTGCGGCGCCATCACCGAAGCCGAGGCATCGGCCGCGCGATCGGGATGAAGCCCGCCCTCCTCGTTAAGAACGCCCGCCGCGTCGTCACGATGGACGACAAGGCCGCGGAGCTGGCCGACGCCGATGTCCTGATCCGCGGCCGGGTCATCGTCTGCGTGGGCAAGGGCCTGGAAGAGCCCGGCGCGGAGGTCCTCGACGCGCGCGGCTGCGTGGTCATCCCGGGCATGGTCAACACGCACCACCACCTCTGCCAGACCCTGACGCGCGCCACGCCCGCCGCGCAGGATGCCAAGCTCTTCGACTGGCTGGCCTGCCATTACACAATCTGGCGCCATCTGACGCCGGAGACCGCGGCCCTCGGCGCGGAGGTGGGACTGGGCGAACTCCTGCTCACAGGCTGCACGACCTCGAGCGATCACACCTATCTCTATCCCCGCGGTCGGACCGGCCTGATCGACGCTCAGATCGAAGTCGCCAAGCGCCTCGGCATCCGCTTCCACCCCACGCGCGGCTCCATGTCGGTGGGCGCGTCCAAGGGAGGTCTGCCGCCGGACGATTGCACTCAAGATGAAGAATCGATCCTCCGTGACTGTGAACGCCTAGTCAAGCAATACCACGACAGCACTCCATATGCCATGACACGCATCGGCTTGGCTCCCTGCGCGCCTTTCTCCGTCTCCGCCGAGCTGATGAAAGAGACGGCGGTCTTGGCCAAACGGTGGGGAGTGAAGATGCACACCCATCTTTGCGAGACTTTGGACGAAGAAGCATACTGCCTGGAGAAGTACAAGATGCGGCCGGTCGATTTCATCGAGTCATTGGGCTGGATGAACGGCAACACCTGGCTGGCGCACATGGTTCATGTGAACGATGACGAAATCAAACGCCTGGCCAAGGCCAAAGTGGGGATTGCCCACTGCCCGTCCTCCAATCTCCGCCTCGGTTCAGGCGTGCCTCCGGTGAGAAAATACCTCGACTCAGGAATCAATGTAGGCCTGGCGGTCGACGGCTCGGCCTCCAACGACACCTCCGACATGCTGGGCGAGGCTCGTCAAGCCATGCTGGTCCATCGGGTGAAGTCCGGAGTCGCCTCGATGCCGGCGCGCGAGGCGCTGCGCATGGCCACCAGGGGCGGAGCGGCGGTCGTGGGCCGCGAAGACATCGGGATGATCGCGGCCGGGAAAGCCG
>CAYHNV010000177.1:0-5040 GCA_964358065.1 uncultured Elusimicrobia bacterium
ATGATGAGAAGATAAAAGAAATGCTGAGAAAAGAATACAAAGACAGCATAACAACACGCGGACATCACTAAAGAATTCCAGAACGGAACACCACACCACACAACTACAGACACCATCCCAACTGAGAATCCGGCTTTTATTTATTAAAAATAACTCTTCTAATTTAATATAATTAAACCCCTGACACCAACAACAACCCGCTGGCCAGCTAGGGAGAAAAAAATATGGCGATGTCGATGCAGTCCCAACTAGCCGTTTTCAAGTATCTGATCACTCAGCACATGAAGGGCGTGGAAAAATATCCAGTCGTCATGATGCTCGAGCCGCTCTTCGCCTGCAACCTGGAGTGCGCCGGCTGCGGCAAGATACAGTTTCCGACCGATATCCTGCGCAAGCGCCTGACCCCTCAAGAATGCTTCGACTCCGCCGAGGAATGCGGCGCGCCTGTAGTGACCGTCGCCGGCGGAGAGCCCCTCGTCCACGCCGAGATCGACCAGATCGTCGAAGGCCTGGTCGCGCGCAAGAAAACGGTCTACCTCTGCACCAACGCCATTCTCCTTGAGAAGAATATCCACCGCTTCAAGCCTTCCCCCTATCTCATCTTCTCCATCCATCTCGACGGCGTCGAGAAGACCCACGACCGGATGGTCTGCCGCGAAGGCGTGTATGAAACCGCGGCCGCCGCTATTCGTCTCGCGAAGAGTCGCGGCTTCACAGTGATGACGAACTCCACGATCTTCTTGGGCGAGGATGCCCAGGAGTTCCGGCGATTCTTCGACGAGAACATGGCCATGGGCATCGATGGAATGATGATCTCCCCCGGCTACGCCTACGAGAAGGCGCCCAAGCAGGACGGCTTCCTCAAAAACGACCAGACGAAAGCCTGGTTCGCCGAAGCCCTCAGGGACTGGCGCAAAAAAGGATGGGCCTTCAATCATTCGCCCTTCTACCTCGATTTCCTCGAAGGAAAGCGCGACTACGACTGCACGCCCTGGGGCCTGCCCCTGCGCAACGTGTTCGGTTGGCAGAAGCCCTGTTACCTAATGGCCGATGCGGGCTACGCCAAAACCTACAAGGAACTCCTCGAGACGACGGACTGGTCCAAGTACGGCCATGCCTCGGGCAACCCAAAATGCGCCAACTGCATGACGCACTGCGGCTTCGAGCCCTCGGCCGTCAAGGAAAGCTTCTCCAGCATCTCGAAGTTCATCGAGATGGCCTACGATTTCGCCACCACCAAGGGCCCCGCGAAGGTCGCCGGGAGCAAGAGCTAGAGTGGACTCGGCCTTCCTCACCGGCGGGACCGGCTTCGTCGGCGCGAGCCTGGCACGGCTCCTTTTGAAGCAGGGTCTGAGAATCAAGGCTCTCGCTCGAAAGGGAGGCGACCGCCGCAATCTCGGGGGCCTCTAAGTCGAACTGATCGACGGCGACCTGCTGGATAAAGATGCGTTGCGCGCCGGCTGCGCCGGCGCGCGATTCGTCTTTCACGTGGCCGCCGATTATCGCCTATGGGTCCCCGAGCCGGCCGAGATGTACCGGGCGAACCTCGATGGCACGGAGAACATGATTCGCGCCGCCGCCAAGGCCGGAGCGGAAAGGATCATTCACTGCTCCTCCGTGGCCGCCATCGCCCCGCCCAACGACAAGACTCCCGTCGATGAGACGCATGAATACTCCTCGGTCGCGAACGTGGTGTCCGATTACAAGAAGTCCAAATATCTCTCTGACGTCCTCGCCCGGCGGCTGGCTCATGACGAGGGTCTGCCAGTCGTGGTCGTCAATCCCGCAGCGCCCATCGGCCCCTACGACATCAAGCCCACGCCCACAGGCCGCATCGTGACCGACTTCCTCAACGGGAAGATGCCGTCGTACATCGACACGGGCCTGAACGTCGTGCATGTCGAAGACGTCGCTCTCGGACACTGGCTGGCGGCAACGAAGGGGCGCGTGGGCCAGCGCTACATCCTGGGCGGAGAGAACCTCACCCTCAAGCAGGCGCTCGACCTTCTCGCGGAGGTCTCGGGGCGGCCCGCGCCTCGGTTCAAGACGCCCTATGCCGTGGCCTACGCCTTCGGTGCCGTGGACACCGCAATCGCGCGCCTGCGCGGCACCGAGCCCATGGCCCCGCTCGACGCCATCAAAATGGCCCGCCACTACATGTGGTTCTCTTCCGACAAGGCGAAAAAGGAGCTCGGCTACGCGCCGCGCCCGGCCAAGATCGCGCTCAAGGCCGCCGCCGACTGGTTCCTGGCTAACGGCTACGTGAAGGCAGCCGCAACCGCATGAACCCGGTGCTCATTACCGCCGCCACGCGCTGGGAAGCAGACCCCCTGGCCAAGGCGCTGGGGCTTCCGGCCTCGGGCGACGGCCGTTGGGAGGGCCTTGCCTGCGGTCGGAGGATCCTCCTCCTCAAGACGGGGATGGGAGCTATCAAGACGCACGAGCGTCTGGAGCGCGACTGCATGGCTGGCGATCACGGCCTCGTCATCAGCGCGGGCCTCTGCGGGGCGCTGCAGCCGGGAATTAAGACCGGGGATATCGTGGCCGATGCGCAGGAAGTCGAGGTCGACTATGCTGCGACTCTGAAAGGAACGGCGGAGGCTCTGGGACTGCCCTTCCACTTCGGGAAGATACTGCACACCAACCTCGTGTTGAAGCCGGGAATGAAGCGCAAGCTGGGGACCGAGAATAGAGCGTTGGCCTGCGACATGGAAACCGCCGCCGTCCGGCGCTGGGCCTGCGGCAAGACCCCGGTCATCGGCCTGCGCGTCGTTCTCGATGAACTCGACGAGGTTGCCCCCCCGGAGGCACCCGAATCCGAAGGTGCTGTCGCACTCGTGCGCTACGCCTTGGCGCACACCGACGAACTCCCACTCTTGATCCGGACCGGGCTGCGCTCCGCCCGGGGGATGAAGAGCCTCTCGCTATTGCTGAAGGCCTGCCTGGAGGCGATGTGAACACGACTCTGGCCCGCGCGATGGAGAAGAACACCGCCCTCGTGGACGCGGCCCTCGACAAGCTTCTGGCTCCTACGCCCGACCTGCCGGAGTCCCTGCGCAAGGCGATGCGCTATTCCCTCTTCGCGGGAGGCAAGCGCCTGCGTCCGACTTTGGTGCTGGCCGCCGCCGAGTGTTGCGGCCTGCCCCCCCGCAAGGCCCTTAAGACCGCCGCCGCGCTCGAGATGATCCATACCTATTCCCTCATCCATGACGACCTCCCGGCCATGGACAACGACGATCTGCGCCGCGGCAAACCCACCAACCACAAGGTCTTCGGCGAGGCCCTGGCCATCTTGGCCGGCGACGGCCTGCTCACCAAGGCCTTCGAGGCGGCCGCGGACAACGCGGCCGACCTCAAGCTCCCCGGCAAAGCCACGGTCGAACTCATCCGGCTCATCGCCTTGGGCGCCGGCGGCGAGGGGATGGTCGGCGGGCAGGTCGCCGACCTCGCGGCCGAAGGCCTCGGCCGCGCGCTTGCCACGGCTGACCGAGCCCTAAGGCGAGGAAATGCCGCCTCCACGCGCCGCAGGAACGCGGCTCGCATTCTCGAGGCGGTGCACCGCCGCAAGACGGGCGCTCTCATCGTCGCCAGCCTCGACGCGGGGGCCCTCCTCGCGAATGCTTCCACCGCCAGGCACCGTGCGTTGCGCGCCTTCGGCGAGTGCATCGGCCTGGCCTTCCAGATCGCGGACGACGTGCTCGACGTGGTGGGCGACAAGAAGAAGCTGGGCAAGCTCGGAAGCGACCGCGACAACGACAAGCTGACCTACGCTTCGCTCTACGGGGTGGATGGCGCGCGAGCTAAGGCGCGGGCGGCGGTGAAGATGGCGCACGCGCACCTGAAGCCTTTCGGCGCGCACGCCGCGGTCTTGCACGATCTGGCGGACTATATCATCAGCAGGGATAAATGAACATGGAACTCCTCGACTCGATCGATTCGCCCGCGGACCTCAAGAAGGTTCCCGCGAACAAGCTTCCGCAGGTGGCCTCCGAACTGCGCGCCTTCATCCTCGACACCGTCTCCAAGCTCGGCGGACACCTCGGCTCCAGCCTCGGAGCGGCCGAGATCACCATCGCCCTCCACTACGCCTTTGACACGCCCAAGGACCGTCTCATCTGGGACACCGGCCATCAGACCTACGGCCACAAGATCCTGACCGGACGCCGCGAGCGCATGAACACCATCCGCCAATTCGGCGGCCTCTCGGGCTTCCTCAAACGCAACGAGAGCGAGTACGACGCCTTCGGCGCGGGCCATGCCTCGACCGCGATCTCGGCCGCACTCGGCATGGCCGTCGCGCGCGACCTCAAGGGCGAGAAGAATAAGGTCGTGGCCATCGTCTCCGACGGCTGCATGACCGGCGGCGAGTCGTACGAGGGCCTTCAGAACGCGGGTCAGGTCCAGACCGACCTCATCGTGGTCCTGAACGACAACCAGATGTTCATCTCGAGCCGCGTCGGAGCCCTCGGGGCCTTCCTGTCTAAGCTCCTGACCCTCGGCGCCGTGCGCAACGCGGAGCACTCCATCAAGACCTTCCTGGCCCGCTTCCAGTTCTGGGGCGGCTCCATCCTACGCGTGGCCAAGCGCGCCAAGGTCCTTCTCTTCCCAGGCATGCTCTTCGAGGAGATGGGCTTCTCCTATTTCGGTCCCGTGGACGGCCATGACGTCAAGCAGTTGGCCCAAGTCTTCAAGCACGTCAAAGAGCTCAAGGGACCCGTCCTCGTCCACTGCGTCACCAAGAAGGGAAAGGGCTACCCTCAAGCCGAGGCCGACCCCTACACCTGGCATGGCCCCGGCAAGTTCGACGTGGCCACGGGCAAGTTCCTGAAGTCCCCGGTCTCAAAAACTCCGCCGCCCGCCTACACCTCGGTCTTCTCCAAGGCCCTCCTGCGCGAGGCCGAGAACGACCCGCGCATCGTCGCCATCACCGCGGCCATGCCCGAGGGCACGGGACTCGACGCCTTCCGCGACCGCTTCCCCCGCCGATACTTCGACGTGGGCCTGGCCGAGCAGCACGCGGTCACCTTCGCCGCGGGACTC
>CAYHNV010000178.1:0-4964 GCA_964358065.1 uncultured Elusimicrobia bacterium
TCGAGCGCGTCGTGGGCCGCGACGGAGACAAAAAGGAGACGATCAAGGCCGTCCTGCTTTCCAATTCGGGCGGGCGCGTGCTCCAGTCGGGCGGCAAGATTCTGATCAGCCCGGCGGGCTCTGCCGTCCTGCCCGAGCTGCCCGAGGGCCTGCTGACCAAGCCGACCTTGGTCTGGAAGCTTGCCTCCAAACAGGCGGGCAGGCACGAGGGCGAGATCTCGTATCTGACCGGCGGGATGTCTTGGAACGCCGACTACATCCTGGTTGTCGACAAGGACGACGCGAAGGCCGACCTCACCGCCTGGGTGACGGTCTCCAACAACTCGGGGGCGACCTACAAGGACGCCAAGCTCAAGCTGGTCGCCGGCGACATTCACCGCGCGCCGCAGTCTCGCGCTTCCGTGGGGAGGATGCGCGGCATGGCGAAGATGGCGATGAGCGAGATGGATGGCGGGATGGTGGAGAAAGACTTCTTCGAGTACCATCTCTACACCCTCCAACGCCTGACGACTTTGGCCTCGAATTCCTCGAAGCAGGTCGAGATGGCTTCGGCGGCGGACATCCCGCTTAAGAAGATATACAGCTACGACGGCGCTCAGGGCGTGCAGTGGCTCAATTACGGCGATTCCGGCTACTGGGACCCCAACTACGGGGTGTCTTCCGGCAAGAAGATATCGGTTCATTTCGAGATCCAGAACAGGAAAGCCGATGGGCTCGGCATTCCCCTGCCCAAGGGGCGCGTCCGCGTCTACAAGCAAGACGACGACGGCTCGCTGCAGCTGGCGGGCGAGGACGCCATCGACCACACGCCCAAGGACGAGAAGATCCGCGTGAAGATGGGCGAGTCCTTCGACCTGGTCGGCGAGCGCAAGCGCCTCCACTACGCTTCAGACGTCAACAAGCGCCGCTTCGAGGAGACCTTCGAGATCCGACTGCGCAACCACAAGGATGCGCCCGTGAGCGTGAGCGTCGTCGAGCATCTCTATCGCTGGACGAATTGGAAGGTGGCCGATGCCTCGCAGAAATGGGTAAAAAAGGACGCGCAGACCATCGAGTTCTCGGCGCCGGTCGCCAAGGACGGCGAGACCGTCGTGACCTACACCGTCAAGTATTCCTGGTAGCCGCGGGCCGGCAAGGAGGCTGCCCTGGGACGACGAACCATGATGACGCGACGCGAGGTGCTCCGGATCCTCGGCGTCGCCGGACTGGCGACCGCGGCGGGACTGCCCCTCCACGGATGCGGGCCCCTGTGGAGACAGGTCCGCTCGACCGGCAAGGACGACAGCGATCCCATAGACCGCACCCTCGGTGATGCCGCTCCCCGAGCCTTCTCGGGGGAAAATCCAAGCAAAACCCACCGCCTCTTTTGGGGCGACGTTGGTCCCGAAGGCGATCTTCTCGCCCCGATGGAGAGGGTCCCCGTCGTCGTCATCGGCGGAGGCCTGAGCGGCCTTTTCACCTCCTATCTTCTTCGCAAGCATAAGCCCGTGATCCTCGAAGGCCAGGATCGCTTCGGCGGCAACTCCCGCGGAGAGTCCTGGCGCGGGATCGACTACTCCCTGGGTGCAGCCTATTTCATGGCGCCCCAAAAGGGATCGTCCCTTGACCTCCTCTATCGCGAACTGGGGCTGGAGGACTTCTGCCGGGTCAAGAGCGCGGTGGACCCTGTCTTTCTTCAGGGCCGCAGATACGACGGCTTCTGGGAGGGAGAGACCGACCCGGCCAACGCGGCGCAGTTCCGAACGCTTCACAAGCTGTTCCTGGACACGGTGAGTGGAGAGGGCCTCCCGTTTCCCGATATCCCGATCATCGACCCCGGTCAGCGGGCCTACATGGACGCGCTCGACCGGCTCGACTTCAGGTCCTGGCTCGAGGCACGCGTCGGCGGCAAGCTCCACCCTCACATCATGAAGCGTCTGGAGTTTTATTTTTGGTCGACCTTCGGCTGCACCCTGTCGGAGGCCAGCGCGGCGGCAGGCCTCAATGCGTACGCCTCCGAGTTCGGCGGCGTGCTGGTCGCGCCCGGAGGCAACGCGGCCATCGCGCAGCGCTTGTTGGAGCGGATCTTCCGCAAGACGCCGTCCAGCCGCCTGCGCGCGGGCTGCTTGGCCTTCGACGTGCGGCTCGACGACGACGGCGTTGTCGTCTCCTATGAGGACCGGCGGGGAGCCGTGCGGACCATCCATGCGAAAGCCGTCGTGATGGCCTGCCCGAAATTCGTGGTCGCGAAGATCCTTCGCGGAATCGAGCCGGAGCGCGCAGCCGCCATCAAGAAGCTGCGCTACAACGCCTACCTGGTGGGCAATGTCCTTCTTAACGGGGCGTTCGAGGGTGCCTATTACGACGTCCCTCTCCTTGGCGACGGTTGTTTCAATTGTGACGACCTTCCGGCTGAGATTGAACGGCAGGGCGCCACGGACGTGATCGTGGCCACCTTCGCCCGGCCCGACAAGGAGCGGACCGTGCTGACGCTCTATCGTGCTCTGCCTTACGCCGACGGGCGCGCGCGCGTCTACGAGAACGGCGCCTTCGAGCGCTGCCGCAGCGAGTTCGACGCGCAGATTCGCCGTTTCGTCCTGCCGGAGATGGGTATTGACCCCCGGCGCATCGTTGACGTCAGAATCGCGCGCTGGGGACACCCGATGCCTGTTCCTGCGGTCGGCCTGATCGCCGAAGGCGTCTGCGACGCCGTGCGTAAACCGTTCCGGGACCGGGTGTTCTTCGTCGAGCAAGACAACTGGGCCTACGCGGCCCTTGAGACGACCGCGCTGGAGGCTCAGAGCTTCGCTCCCGAGGTCGAGCGCCGGATCCTGGCCTGAGCGGTTTGACCGTTTGACTTATTGCGCGAGGGTCTTTTCGCCTCCAGGGGTGAAAGCATGGGCGTCGTCGGGGGCGGTGCCGGCCACGAGGTCGTCGGCGATGCGCAGGCTTTCTTCCAGGACGGCGTCGGGGGCGTCCGGAGCCCGCTCGAAGTCCTCCTCATCCTCTTCGGCGCGGGGTGCCGCGCCGCGCGCGGGGGCCGTCGAGGCCGCCACCGGCGGCGTCTTGCCGTCAAGCATGGCCAAGGTGATCTCCTCGAAGGCCAGGGGCTTTCGCTTGCTCGCGATACGCTCCTTCTTGCGCGCGGTCTGCCGGTCTTCATCGGCCTTGCGTTCCGCCAGGCGCTTACGCTCGTTGAGCGAGAGGGTCTTGTCGGCCTTCTGTTTTTCCCAACGCTCCAGATCCTCGCGGATCCATTGGAATTCGCGCGAGGAGGCCACGCGTTCGGCCGAGGCCTTGGCCAGGGGGGCACGGCGTCCGTCGGTCGCGCCGATGCGGACGTAGGGGGCGGGTTCGATCTCGTCGTAAGGAAGGGCGTTCTTCTGGGAGGACTCCGTGGACTCGGACAGGTCCCCCGCGGAGGGCAGATGAATGTCCGGCAGCACGCCGCGGTGCTGGGTGGAGCCGCCGGAGATGCGGTAGAATTTCTGCACCGTCAGCTTGAGCGCTCCCGGCTTGTAGGAGCGGTAGGCCGGCGGGAGGTATTGATTGAGCTCCAACACGGACTGGACGGTGCCCTTGCCGAAGGTGCTCTTGTCGCCGACGATGAGACCGCGCCCGTAGTCCTGCATCGCGGCGGGAAAAATCTCCGCGGCCGAGGCCGAGGCGCGCGAGGTCAGCACGACCAGGGGGCCCTCATAGGCGACGCCTTCCTCGGTGTCGCTTAAAACCCGGCTGGAACCGCGCGCGTCCCTGACCTGGACGATGGGGCCATTCTTGATGAAGAGGCCCGAGAGGGAGACCGCCTCGGCGAGCGAGCCTCCGCCGTCGTGGCGCAGGTCCACGACCACGGCGTCGATGCCCCGCTTCTTGAGCTCGGCGAGGAGCCGTGCCGTGTCGTGCGTGACGCTCTTGGCGCCTTCGCCGCCGCGCATGTCGGCGTAGAAGGACGGCAGGTCCAGCATGCCGATCTTGACGGCGCGGCCGCCCGCGCGGGTCAGCGTGTAGAGCCGGGCGCGGGCCTCCTGGTCGGTCAGCTTGATCTCGTCGCGCACGAGCGTCACCACCGCGCGCACCGACGGGTCCAGCGCGTCGACCGGCAGCACTCGCATTCGCACCGTGGTCCCCTTCTCGCCGCGGATCATGGAGACCACGCGGTCGAGCTTCATGCCCACGACCTCGACGAAGGGCCCGTCGCCCTGGGCCACGGCCTCCACGCGGTCGCCGGCCTTCAGGCGCTTGTCCGTGTCGGCGGGGCCGCCCGGGACCAGCGAGAGGATCTTGGCGTAGCCGTCCTCGGAGCGCAGGACCGCTCCGATGCCCACCAGCGAGAGCTTCATTTGGATGTCGAAGTTCTCCTTCTGCGCGGCGGCCAGGTAGTCTGTGTGCGGGTCGAAGACGTGGGCCAGCGCGGAGAGATAGATCTGCAGGATATCCGCGCCATCGTATTCCCTATAACTGCGCAGGGTGCGGTCGTAGCGCGTGTCCACGGTCTCCTTGATCGTGGCCTCCTTGGCGGGCTTTTCATCCTTCTTTGCGGGTGCTACGGCCTTCGACTCCGCGGCTTTCAGGCGCGTGAGGTGTTCCAGCAGGAACTCATGCTTGATGCGCTGGCGCCAGATCTCCTCGGCGTCCTTCGACGTGGCGGGCCACGCGGCCTCGTGGCGGTCGAGGATCACGGCTTCGTCGATGTCGTAGGTGAAATCTCCGGCGCTGAGACGCTTGACCAGGGCGACACGCTCCTCCAGGCGCTTGACCACGCGGTCGTAGATCTCGTAGGCGGGTTCGACGTCGCCGTCCTTGACCCGGTCGTCCAGGGTGGCGGCGTACTTGGCGGAGAACTCGTCGATGTCCGACTTCTCCAGGAGCATATGGTTGTAGTCGAAGCTGTCGAGGTAGTTCTGCAGGAACTGCTTGGCGACCGCGTCGTCGATGGGCTTGCGGGCGTAGTGGGTCTGCTCGAGCAGGCGGCTGACCAACTCGGC
>CAYHNV010000179.1:0-4954 GCA_964358065.1 uncultured Elusimicrobia bacterium
TCTGGGAACTGGTCGGCCTGGCCTCCTACCTTCTCGTGGGCTTCTGGTTTCATAAGGCGTCCGCTCGGTCGGCGGCGCTCAAGGCCTTCCTCACCAACCGCGTCGGCGACTTCGGATTCCTGCTGGCCCTGCTCCTCATCCTGGCCTACTACAAGGTTTCGCACTTCCATCTCCTTTACGTGCTGGTCGCCGGCGGCCGCCACGAGATGCTGCCCCTCATCGGGCTCCTGCTGATATGGGCCGCCTGCGCCAAGTCCGCGCAGTTCCCGCTCTACTTCTGGCTGCCGGACGCCATGGAAGGCCCGACGCCGACCTCGGCTTTGATGCACGCGGCCACCATGGTGACCGCGGGCGTGTTCCTCCTCGTGCGATCCTGGCCGCTCATCTGCGAGGTCTCGTGGCTGCCTCACCTCGTCGCGGGCCTGGGCGCTTTCACCGCGCTGGGAGCGGCTCTCATCGCATGCACCAAGAAGGACCTCAAGCGCATCCTCGCCTACTCCACCGTCAGCCATCTCGGCCTCATGATGCTGGCCCTGGGCCTCAATCAGGTCGGCACGGCGGTCTTCCATCTCTTCACCCACGGCTTCTTCAAGGCCGCCCTTTTCCTCTGCGCGGGCAACATCGCGCACGCCCTCCATCAATCCACCGCGAACGTCGACGACGTGGGCGGCTGGCGCAAGGCCATGCCCGTGACCTATCTCTGCTTCATCGCCGCCGCGCTCTCGCTGGCGGGGGTCTGGCCCTTCGCCGGCTTCTTCAGCAAGGACGCCATCCTCGACGCGGCCTGGCATCACGGCGGCGTCTACGCCGTCGTGGGGCCCGTGATCTCCGTGCTCTCCGCGTTCTATATTTTCCGAATGTTGTTCCTGACCTTCCACGGCTCGCGGCCGGAGCAGAAGGGGCTCGCCGCCCATCCCCACGAGGCCGGCCCCGGCCTGAGCGTTCCCGTGGCCTTCCTCGCCCTCGGAGCCCTCGCGGTCGGTCCCTTGCGACACGGCGTCTCGCGCCTCGTGCTCTACGGGCTCCAGGGCCTGCCGGTGGGCCTGCCCGGCGTGGCGGGGGTCCTGAACCTTCCCGGCGTGGCCGCCTTGCCCGAGTTCAACTGGACCGTCTTCGCTCTGGGGACCGGCATGGCCGCCCTGGGTGCCGCCGGCGCCTATTACCTGACCATGGTCGATGCCGGCTGGGACTGGCGCTGGCGCGGCGGCAGGGCCGAGCACGTCTTTGAATCCGATTTCGGCTGGAAGCTTGTCGTGGACGCGGTCGTCTCCGGCGTCGTGCTCCTGGGCCGCTTTGTCGGGCGCGTGCTGGACAAGTCCTGGTGGGACGGCCTCATCGAAGGTGCGGCTGCCTCGACGCGAGAACTTTCGGACCGTCTTTCATTCCTATCCGCGGGTCGGCTCAATGATTCACTCTGGTGGATGGCGGCGGGCGCCGCTCTATTGCTGGGGAGGAGCCTGAGATGAGCCAGCTCACTTTACTCTGGGTCCTGCCCCTGGCCGGAGCCGCCGCCTGCCTCGCTCTCGGCCGATTCGGACGCACGCTCACCCGGGCGGCCGCCTTGGCGTTCTCCGCGGCTCACTTCGCCCTGAGCCTCTTCGTCCTCAAGCCCTTCCTGGCCGGCGGGGGCGCGGGGCTCGTGGCCGTGGGGGGGGAGCGTCTGGCCTTCGGCGTCAGCTACCTCCTCGCGGCGGACGGTTTCTCTCTATCCCTAATTGGCCTCACGGCCTTCCTGAATCTGATTTGCATCCTTGCCTCTTGGAACCTTGAGGTCGGCTCGGCTTATTGGGCTAATTTCCTCGGCTTGGCCTCCGCGTTGTGCGGCGTTTTCCTGGCCCGAGATCTTTTTGTTTTCTATGTGTTCTGGGAGGCCACTCTCATCCCGATGTTCTTCATCATCGGCCTGTGGGGCTCCTCCGGTCGCCGCCACGCCGCGGTCAAGTTCTTCCTTTTCACGTTCGCGGGCTCGGTGTTCATGCTGCTGGCCCTCCTCGCTTTGGTCAGCGCGCATCACGACGCGACCGGGGTCTGGACCTGGGACCTTCAAGCCCTCAAGGCGATGCCCATGGGAGCGGCCGGCCCCTGGGTCTTCGCGGGTCTCTTGCTCGGCTTCGGCGTGAAGATTCCAGTGGTGCCCCTGCACACCTGGCTTCCCGACGCCCACACCGAAGCGCCAGCCGCGGGCTCCGTGATGCTGGCCGGCGTGATGCTGAAGATGGGTCTGTACGGCCTTATCCGCGTGGCCTTCCCGCTCTTCCCGGCGACGGCCGAGGCCTGGGCTCCATGGCTGGCGGGCCTGGCCGCGCTCAACGCGGTGTATGGCGCGCTCTGCGCGATGGCCCAGACCGACCTTAAGCGCCTGATCGCCTACTCATCAATCGCTCACCTCGGCTTCTGCCTGCTGGGCGTGCTCTCGCGCACGAGCCAGGGCCTGACCGGCGGCGGCCTGCAGATGATCAACCACGGCATCACCACGGGGGCCTTGTTCCTGATGGTCGGGTTCCTCTATGAGCGTTCGCATAAGCGCGGCCTCGCCGACTTCGGCGGCCTCGCCGTGCGCACGCCTTGGCTGGCGTTCTTCTTCGGCTTCGCGACTTTGGCCTCCATCGGGCTTCCCGGCCTCAACGGCTTCGTCGGAGAGTTCATGTGCCTGTCGGGCATCGCCCGGTCCGCGGTGCCGCTCCTCTCGGTCCCCTTCTTCGCCGTGGCCGGCGTGGTCGGCGTGACCCTCGCCGCGGCCTACGCCCTGCCCGCGTACCAGACCGTGTTCTGGGCGCCCGAAGGCCCGGACTCGGTCAGCGGGAAAGTCCCAGACCTCGATACCCGCGAGAAAGTCATCCTCTGGGTCCTCTGCGGCCTGATGCTGTGGATCGGGCTGGCGCCTCAGTCCTGGCTGACGATCATCGAGCCCTCTTTGAGGAGCCTGGTCCGATGATCCTCCTCCCGCAGGCCGCGCTGGCCGGCGGCGTCTTGGGCGCGCTCGGCCTGGGTCTTCTGCGCCGCCCTCCCGCTGCGGCCGTGCGCGCGGTGGCTTTGCTCGCCCCTCTGGCCGCACTCTTCTTCCTTCAAAGCGAGCCCGCGTCCGCGGCACTTCCGCTTCTGAGCGTGGACCTCAAGAGCCTGGGCTGGCAGCTCGTCATCTACTCGGCCGCCCTGCCCCTGGCCCTGCGCTCCTCGGGCGACGACGTGGAGGCCGCCCTGTTCCTGGGCGCCGTGCTCGGGATGGGGCTGATCGCCGCGGCCGGCAACCTCCCCATGCTCTTCATCGGTCTGGAGTTCATGTCCCTGCCCGCCTATCTCCTCGTGGCGCGCGCCGGGAGAGGGGACTCCGGGAGGCGGCTGGAGGCGGCGCTTAAGTACTTTTTTACGGGAGCGCTTGCCGGCGCTTTGTTCCTCCTCGGCATGGCTCTCTACTACAGCGAGACCAGACTGCTCGGTCCCTCGTCGGTCCCCGTGGGTCCTCTCGGCCAGGCGGGAGTGGCGTTGATGGCGGCGGCCGCACTCTTCAAGATCGGGGCCGTGCCCCTGCACTGGTGGCTGCCCGACGTCTACGAGGCGGCCGCGCCCGAGGTGACGGGATTTCTTTCCACCGCGATGAAGTCGGCGGCGGTCCTCTTCTTGATGCGCGTGGTCTCGGTCGTGCCCGCGGCCGACGTCGCCGCCCTGCTGGCCTGGATCGGCGCCGTCACCTCCCTTTTCGGCGCCGTTATGGCGCTGCGCCAGGAGCGCCTGGCACGCCTGCTCGCCTACTCGTCCATTGCCCATGCGGGACTGCTCGTCCTCGGCGTCGGAGCCTGGGCTCGGATGGGACGGTCCCCGGCCGCGGCTGCGGCCATCCTCTTCTACCTCGGCGCCTACGCGCTGATGAGCAACGGGACCTTCGGGTTCCTGGCGGCCACGGGGCTGAAGACCCGCTCCCAGCTCAAGGGCTACGCGAAGCGCCGGCCGGAACTGGCCCTGGCTTTCGCCGTGCTCCTCTTCTCGTTGGGCGGAGTGCCCCCGACCGGCGGCTTCGTGGCCAAGCTGTTGGTATTGTGGCAGGCGGTCGGCGCCCATCTCGCCGGTCCCGTCATCGTCGCGGCGCTTGCGGCCTTGGTGTCTTTGGGCTACTACCTGGCCTTGGTCCGAGATATGTATTTCGAGGAGCCTCTCGAGGAGGTCCCGGCTCCGGCCGGCGCATCCTCCCGCATCCTCGTCATGGCCTGCGCGTTCGCAGCGCTCGTCCTGGGTGCGGCACCCCTCATCCTCAAGAATGTCGCCGGGGTCTTCTGGCCATGAGTGCCACCGCCCTGATCGCCGTGGCGATGAACCTTCTCGCGGTCCTCGCGATCGTGAGCCTCTTCGTGAATGCCGGCCGGCTCTTCGGCCCGAGATCCAAGCACGAGGGCGACGCGGACATGCCCTACGAGACGGGCCTTCCGCCCCTGTCCGCCGGCCACGAGAGGATGAGCGCTCTCTACTGGCGCTACGCGGTTCTTTTCGTCATCTTCGACGTGGACCTGGCCTTCCTCCTGCCCTGGGCCCTTGCGCGCCCCGCACTGGACGCGGCGACGCTGACGGCCATCACCGTCTTCACGTTCCTCGTCCTGTTTATGCTCGCCTACTTCTGGCGCAAGGGAGTCCTCGAATGCCGCTAGAAGAATCCGTGGCGCCCGCCGGGACGGTGACGACGCAGATCGAGGCGGCCCTGGGCTGGGCGCGCAAATACTCGATCTTCCAGTACCCGTTCGTGACGGCCTGCTGCGGCATGGAGTACATGTCGACTGCGGCCTCGCACTACGACATGGACCGCTTCGGCGCGGGCTTCCCGCGCTTCTCGCCGCGCCAGGCCGACGTGCTCATGGTCGTGGGCACCATCTCGCACAAGATGGCCCCGGTGATCCGCCGCATCTACGACCAGATGCCGCGCCCCAAGTGGGTCGTGGCCTTCGGGGTGTGCACGTGCACGGGCGGT
>CAYHNV010000180.1:0-4935 GCA_964358065.1 uncultured Elusimicrobia bacterium
GCCTTGGGGCCGATGGCCGCGCGTCGACCAAATCCCGGCGGTGATACATCCGGTCGGCGCTCGGGAATGGGAAACGGCGGACGGCAGCGCGGGTCAAACCCGCGCGGTCCCGACGGAGACATTGCCGTCCGCCGTTTCTCAGCCCGCGTCAGTGCGGCGGGCCTGGGAAGACCTTTTTGATGAGGCCGATCAGGGCTTGGTGGGCCTTGGGGCGGTCCATCTTCGGCTCCAGGTAAGGCGGCGTGGGCGGCGGCTCGTCCGTGGTGAACACGCCGTCGGCGGGCCCCGACTCGGCTGGCGGCGCCGGTTCCGGCTGCGCGGCGGGCACGCTCGCTCTCGGCAGGACGGCGGGGCAGAGGCGATCGAGGTCCTCCTCCATCCGGCGGATCAGTCCCAGGGATTTTGCCAGGGAGAGTTCCTTGTCGCCGAGCTCCTTGGAGAGCTTGTCGACCAGGCGGTTGCGCATGTTGAGGTCGTTCTGCGTCTCAAGCAGCCTGCGTTTGGCCGATTCGAGATCGTTCTTCAGCTTCTCCGTGTCGATCCGCGTCTCGTTGAGAGCCTGCTCGCGGGAGTGGAGGCCGGTCTGCAGGCATTGGAGGGCTTCCTTGTCCTTGCGCGAGGACTCTTCGAGCTCGGCGATGCGCGGCAGGCGCATTTCGAGAATATTGGCGCGCTCCCGCGTCTGCGAGAGCTCATCCTTGAGCGCCGAGATCTGGCGCTGGAGCGAGGCGGAGAGGGCGCATTCCTCGCGGCGGTTCTCGAGTTCCTTCATGAGGTCGGCCACGTGGCTGAAGAGGCGGCTGCCCGCCGTGTCCAGCATCGCGTCCACGTCCGCGGCGGAGGAGGACGCCGGTCCGGCCGCCGGGGGCGGCGGCGGGGCCGACTGCTCGACGCGCGAGCTCACGCATCGGGCGATGTCGTCGAACTCTCCGGCGCGGCGCCAGTTCTTCTCCGCGACCAGCCCCTGCGCCGGGCAGACCAACGTCGTCATGGTGAAGCCGGCCAGTCCGGCCAACTGCTCGGGCTCGTAGCTTCCCGGGACTTCTTCGTTCATGTAGACCCAATACCTCATTGTTTCTCTCCCAGCGAATCTTGTATGCGGTGGAACTTGGCGATGAAATCCTTCAGCTCCCCGCGCAGGAGGCTGACGTCCTGGTCGGTGAGGATCTTGGCCTGGATCAGGCGTTCGTTCTGCGAGCCGGCCTGGCGGCGCAGTTCCTCCAGGGAGCCCGCCTGCTGCGCGGCTTTCGCGCGCAAAACCTCGCAGTCGGATGTCAGCTCCTCCAAGCGGCGGCGCGCCTCGGCCTGGGCCTTCTCGGCGCCCGAGGGGCGCTCGCGTTCCAGGCGCAGATCCGCCTCGCGCGCGGCGTCGCGGGCGGCAAGCCGCGCGCCTTCCGCCTTGGCCGCCGAGAGTTCGCCCGAGAGATGCTCGCGTCCGGACACGGCGTCGCGCAGGCGGGACTCGGCTTCCAGCACCGCCGCCTCATAGGCCGTCGCGGCCTCCGAGAGACGGCGGTCGAACTCAGAGGAGAGGCGCGTGAGCGCCTCCAGGCGCGCGCGCAGGCTCTCGTTGTCCCGAGCCAGCTCCGCCAGGCGCGGGTCCGGCGGCGCCGCGGGGGCGTCGCGCCGTGCCGCGGGCGCCTCGCCCATGCCCGCATCAGGGCCGAGGTCGCGCAAGGATTCCAAGCGCGGATATCCGCGCCAACGCACATCGCCCAGCCAGTCGAGGTCCGGATTGGCCATTCGCGCATTAAGGATAGTGCGGGGATGTTAAATAATCAAGTCTCCGAATTAATCGGACGCGAGTCTTGCTTCTCTGCGCAAGATGAGCTAGATTCGCTTATGCGCAAACCGCTCATCCTGGTCGTCGATGACGACAGCGACTTCCGCCAAATCGTGACCCATGTCCTTTCCCGCGGCGGCTACGACGTCGTGACCGCGGCCGATGGCCTTGAGGGTTTAAGCCTCTTCGACGCGCAGGAGCCGGATCTGGTGGTGCTCGACGGCCACCTGCCCGACCTGGACGGCTTCGAGGTCTGCCGCCGCCTGCGGGCGACTGCGCTGGGCGCCAAGGTCC
This sequence comes from uncultured Elusimicrobia bacterium, assembly GCA_964358065.1. Taxonomy (GTDB): domain Bacteria; phylum Elusimicrobiota; class Elusimicrobia; order UBA1565; family UBA9628; genus GWA2-66-18. The sequence continues at coordinate 2,078 of CAYHNV010000180.1, forward strand.
CCATCCTGCTCTGCACCGTGCGTTCGGCGTTGACCACGGTCTCCGCGGGGTTGGATGCCGGGGCCACGGGCTACGTTCTGAAACCCTTCGAGATGGAAGAGCTTCTCGAAAAAGTTTCCGAGGCCCTGAAGGCCTCTCAGAAGAGCGCGTGAGCGCGCGCATCGCCGTCGTCGATGACGACGCCGGGATGCTGGAACTCCTGTCTCTGGTGCTGGGCAAGGCCGGCTACAAGGTCCATGTCTATCCCACGCCGGGGCGCTTCTTCGACGGCGTCCTCAAGAACAAGCCCGACGTCTGCCTCATCGACGTCCAGCTTCCGGGCATGGACGGCCGCGAGGTCGTCCGCGTGCTGCGCGCCAACCCCGAGACCGGCAAGACCCTCCTCGTCTTGATGACGGCGCACGCAACGCTTCCCGGCGACGCGGTCATGGGCCTCGAGATCGGGGCCGACGAGTACATGGTCAAGCCCCTGGACATGGATCTTCTCCTCGTGCGGATCGCGGGCCTGCTTGCGCGCCGAGGGGGTGCCACGTCCGCGCACGAGGTCATGCGCTGGGGGCCGGTGTCGATCGTGCCCGAGGAGCATCGCGTCATGTTCGGCGGCAAGGATGTCGCCTTCACCCACCTCGAGTTCCAGCTCCTCCTCGCCTTTCTGCGCCAGCCCAATCGCGTTCTGGCGCGCAGCTGGCTCCTGCAGACGGTCTGGCAGTCATCGCCGAGCGTCTCTACGCGCACCGTCGACAAGCACGTGGAGTCGCTGCGCAGGAAGCTCCCGCCCTTCGGGAAAAAAGTCGAGACGGTGGTCGGCGTCGGCTACATCTTCCGCCCCTGAGGGGCCCGGTCGGCCGCGCTTTTTGACCTTTGGGCTTCGAGGTATGCTAAAATCGTCATTTTTGCGTGATCGTGGATGATATGACAAAGCGCGTTTGCACCTCTTACCCCGTTCATAGTCCCAAGCCGGGGAAAGAATTTAAGGGCAAGTGACTGGAATGAAAAAAGGAATCAAAGGCTCAATGAACATCAACTTCTCGGAGTATTAGCAAGCCGGCGTCTGGGGCTGGTGGAGGCGCTGCCGGATTGGGTGGCCGATGAAGTGGCGAGCGGGCGCATCGGCGCGCACGCGGCGGCGAACTTTTTAGTGCCGTTGACGCGCGGCAACGGCGAGTCGGGTCGGGCGTTGGCCGAGAAGGTGAGAGGGCTGGGTCTGACGAACCGGCAGATGGGCGAGTTGTACGCGAGCTATCGGTCGGCGGGTGCTGAAACACGACGCAAGATCGTGGAGGACCCGTCGTTATTTCTGAGGGTAAAATCGGCGGCGAGCCATGGGGATGCTGAGCTTGGCGAGAAGGAAGCGCGGTGCGTGAAGAATCTCGGGTTGGTCGGCAACGTATCGCTGAGTCTGGCACGAGGATTACCGGAGGTGTTGGGCTGTGACGCTGGGATGCTGCCGCGTGAACGGTTGTTGGCCGCGTGGCGGCGGTGCCGCGAGCATTTCGAGGTGTTGAAGAAGACGGCGGAAGGATTGACGAGGGAGGCGACATGATCGATCGGCAGACGCGAACGGCGATATTGGCGTTGAGGGCGAAGGGGCACGGCATTCGTGCGATCGGCAAGGCGCTCGGGGTGAGCCGCAACAGCGTGCGAGAGGTCGTGGCCGACGGCGGCGCGGAGCCGAGGTGTGCGCGGCGAGCGAGCATGTTCGACGAGCATTTAGAGTCTATCCGGCTTTACCACGGGGAGTGCCGGGGCAACATGGTGCGCGTTATGGAGAAGCTTCAAGACGAGCTGGCTGGTCGTGGCCGCAAGATTGAGGCGTCTTATTCGGCGCTGACGCGGTTCTGCCGGGAGACGGGGATCGGCGTTGAGGCAAAGGTTCCCGTGGGGCGTATCGTGACGGGTCCCGGCGAAGAAATGCAGCACGACATGTCCACGCGCACGGTGGACAAGCACGTCGAGTCCCTGCGCAAGAAGCTTCCCGTCTTCGGCGAGCGCGTGGAGACCGTGATCCGCGTGGGCTATCTCTTCCGCCCCTGACGATATGGCACGAATCCTGGTGGTCGACGACGACAAGGCGCTGCGGCGGATGCTGCGCGACTTTCTCGTTGAGCTGGATGCCCGGCAAGACCGGTGCCGCTATCCTGGCAGGACCGCTGCGGTCTAGTCGCTGCAGCACCAGACGTTATTGGTCCCGGTGCAAGCGTCCGTGATGCACCAGCCGCTCTGGTAGTCTCCAACCGTCCCGCCTAAGTTCAGGGGCAGGTCGCAGACCGTCCCGCTGCCGGTGGTCACCGTCCAGTTGGTGCAGTTGTTCACCGTGACCGACCCTTCCGCATCGACCCAGGCGCTGACGGCGTCGTAGATCGTGAGATCCCCCATCTTGTTCCAGGTCCGTCCTTCCCGCAGCTCCCAGGCTTTGCAGAGGTGGAATCCCGACGAGCATCGGCTGGCGGGATTGACCCCGTTGTTGGTCGTCGTCGTCTTGTAGAAAGTCTTGGGGCCGAGGACGATCCAGCTGCCGGTGGGACTGGTCGAGAGTTTCAGCGTGTTCGTGGTCGAGTCGTAGTACAGCCTGGCCGCGGCCGCCGCGGGGGCGGCGCTGAGGTTGGCGAGGGTCACGTAGCCCGACGCGGAAAGCGTGATGGCCGTCGCGCCGCCGACCTGCACGTCTCCCGCGACATGCAGTTTCGCGCTCGGGGCCGTCGTCCCGACGCCGACGTTGCCCGCCCGCTCGATGGTCACAAGGTCAGTGCCCGGCTCCCGATCCCTGACCCTGATCTCGTTGTCGGCGCCGACGTAGTAGAAGCTGATCCCAGAGTCGCTCGGCGAGCCGGTGTCCGTCTCGATGAACAGGCGCTCCG
>CAYHNV010000181.1:0-4878 GCA_964358065.1 uncultured Elusimicrobia bacterium
CGCGGGCATGTCCGAGAACATCCGCGTGGTGAGCGTGGTCGACCGCTTCCTCGAGCATAGCCGGATTTTCTACTTCCGCGCCGGGGGTGCGCGCAAGCTGTACCTGTCCAGCGCCGACTGGATGCCGCGCAACTTCTACTCGCGCTACGAGGTCGCCTTCCCCGTGAAGGACCCCACTCTCAAGCGCTACATCCGAGACACCATCTTGGGCAAAGGCCTAGCCGACAACCAGAAGGCCTGGATGCTCAAGCCCGATGGCTCCTATGCCCGCATCCAGCCGGGTCCGGGGGCTTCGCTGGTCCGCTCCCAGACCTTCTTCGAGGCCCTGGCCCGTTCCGACTATCGGGACACGGCGCTCGAGCAGAGGACGAAGGTCGAAGCCTAGAGCGGCGCGAAGAGGGCGCGGCTGACGGCGGCGGGGCATTCCTGCTGAGGAAGGTGGCCGCACGCGGGCAGCAGCTCGAAGCGCGAGCCGGGGATGAGGCGGTGCAGGCCCTCGCCCATGGCCCGAGGCAGGATGCGGTCGGACTCCCCCCATAGGATGAGGACGGGCAGGCGCAGGGCGTGGGCCCTCTTCTCGAGCAGGTCCGACACGCGCAGGGCCGCGACGACCCGGCTCGCGTGGCGGGAGCCGATGACGTCGGCGACGGCGCGCCACACCCGCATGGGCGCGGCGCGCGGAGCGTGGTAGGCGCGCGCGGCGAATGCCTTCATCTTCTCCGCGGTGGGCGCCGAGAGCACGGCCGCGGTCTGCCGGGCGACGCCCGTCGGGTCGTTCAGGCCCGCCGAGTTGATGAGGACCAGGCGGCGCACGCCCGCGGGCCACTCCAGCGCCAGCCAGGCCGCGACCCAGCCGCCCAGGCTGTTGCCGGCCACGGACCACTCCGGGCAGCGCGTCATCAGGGCGTCGCGCACGGTCCGGGCCTGGGCCGGGATGGCGTAGCCTTCCGGCTCGGCGGGCGGCTGGGACCCCTCGGTGCCGGGCAGTTCCAGGGCGAGCACGAGCGTGCCGGGAGGCGGGGATGAAGCACCTTTGCGCCCGAGGAGCACCGCGTCCCAGGTGAGCGCGCTGTCGCCCAGGCCGTGGATGAGGGCCACGCAGCGGCAGGGCCGTCCGGCGGCGCAGGAGTCCTTCTCGTAGGCGTTCAGGCCCACGATACGCACCCGGCGCACGCCGCCCAGGAGCAGAGCGGTCTTGCGCAGGGTCGTGGCGGCCTCGAGAGGGAAAAGGGCGAGCGCCGCGGCCGCCGCCAGGAGCGCGGCGAGAGCGAGTGCGGCGGACTTGGGCAGTCTCATGGCGGAAGCCTCAGCGGTTCCTGGCGAAGAACGAGGCGCAGCGGTGGTATTTGTCGAGGGGCTCGCGGCGCAGGTCGAAGCGTTTCTCGACGGCCGCGTTGAACTTCAGCATCTCGTCCATGTGTTCGAACTTGGACTCGAGCGAGCCGCCGCCCGCCTTGATCTCATTCTCGAACTCGCAGAAGGTCGATAGGGAGTGCAACCCTTTCTTTGCGATGTGGAAGGCCGAGACGCGGTCGAGCGAGGGCTCGAGGAACGCCGAGCCCAGGTCCACCTCGAACTTCTCCTTATGATAGAGCGCAAGGATGGGGCCGCGGGTGATGCGGCGGACCGTCGCGGCGCCCAGGTGGCGGCGCATGGCCGCTCCCATCGCCTCTGCGGCGTGCCGTGTCAGGATCTCCGCGACGCTGGTGTCGGTGAAGTGGACGATGTCGTGATGGCTCTCCTCGCGCACGAGGCGGTCGAGGCGTTCCGAACTGAATTCCGAGCGGTAGAGCAGGCCGTCTCTCACGAAGCCGGGTCCCTTGTACTGCAGATAGACCGCGGTCCCGTTCTTCTTGTAGCGCAGGCGCAGGCTCGCTCCGGCTTCTAAAAGCTCAAAGGAGGGCGTGTCGAGGAACTGGTCGAAGAAGTAGGCGCTCTTCTGATGCTTGAGGCCCTTGCGCTCGAGGAGCCACTCCTTGAGCTCGGCGGCTTCCTCGGGCAGGACGCGCTTCTTGCACTCGATCTCGACGAATCGGAGATCGTCGATGGCCAATCTGCGCAAGAGAAGTCGGGAGAGGTGGTCGTAGCGCGGACCCATACCGCGATAGGATATCATATCGACCATGAAGCTCCTGCTGGAGCGGGAGGAATCGTCGATTGCCCTCCTCTTGCGCGCGCTGGCGTCACACGGGCTTCATTGACTCCCGCTCCCGATATTTTGTCCCATGCAGCCGTGCCCAACGAGAAGATCCTGGTCGTGGAGGACGATAAGGACCTGTCGAAGCTCCTGAAGTACAATCTTGAGAAGGAAGGCTACCGCGTCCACGCGGCGGCCGATGGAGAAGCCGGCTTGGCGCTCTTTGGCAAGGTTCACCCCGACCTCGTCCTGCTGGACGTCATGATTGCGAAGCTGGACGGCTTTGAGTTCCTGAGGTCCGTGCGTCATGACTCGAAGGTGCCGGTGATGATGCTGACCGCGCGCAAGGACGAGATGGACCGCGTCCTTGGTTTCGCACTGGGGGCCGACGACTACGTGACCAAGCCCTTCAGCGTCCGCGAGGTCCTCGCGCGGGTCAAGGCCGTCCTGCGCCGCGTCGGCGACCAAGCTCAGTCTCCCTCCATTCCGGTCCTGCGCGCCGGAGAACTCGAGATGGACGTCGAGCGTTACGAGACCAAGGTGAAGGGCAAGCCGATCGAGCTCACCACCAAGGAGTTCGAGTTCCTCAAGTGCCTGATCCAGGCGGGCGGGCGCGCGCTGTCTCGCGACCACCTCCTCGAGAAGATATGGGGCTACGACCGCTCGATGGAGATCGACACGCGTACCATCGACCAGCACATCGCGCGCCTGCGCGAGAAGCTGGGGCCCGAGGCGGCCCGCATCCTCACCGTCAAGAACGTCGGCTACCGCCTGAAGCTGGACTGATGCCTCTCGGCCCCGGACTGCGCGCCGCTCTCGGCCTGGTCGTCGTCGGGGCCCCGGTCGTCTGGGCCGTCGTTGGGCTCCTCCCCCCGCGATGGACGTCCGCGGCCCTGCTCGCGGCCCTCGCCGTCGCGGCCTGGGCCTTCGGGCGCTGCGTGGACGCGCGCATCGCGGAGCTCCACGGCGTCCTGCGGCGGCTGGCGGACGGAGACTTCACCGCCCGCGCTCCCTCCATCGGGGGCGGCCTTGGACGCGAGGTCAACCGTCTAGCCGCGAGAGCGGCAACGGCGGTGGAAGGCTTGAGCCGCGACAAGGCCCAGCTTTCGGCCGTGCTGGACCAGATGACGGAGGCGGTGGTGGCCGTCGACGCCGAGGGCCGCGTCCTGCTCGTCAATCCCGCGCTTTCACGCCTCCTCGCAGTGGATGAGGCGCAGGCTCGCGGGCGCCGCTATGTGGAGAGTCTGCGTCACAACGGCATCGCCGAACTCCTCGGTTCGGTCCTGCGCGAACGGCGTGAGATGGCGCACGAGGTGCGCCTGTTCTCGCCCGACGAAAGAATCTTCGAGGGCCACGCCGCCCCCCTCATCCAAGACGGACGTCCTTGCGGCGCCCTGCTCGTCCTTCACGACATCACGCGCCAGCGGCGCCTGGAACAGGTGCGCCGTGATTTCGTGGCCAATGTGGGCCATGAACTGAGGACCCCGCTGGCTTCCATCAGGGGCTTCGCGGAGACCCTGCGCGAGGGCGCCGTCGACGACAAGGAGAACCGGATCGAGTTCCTGCGCACGATAGAGGAGCACGCCGACCGCCTCACGAAGCTGGTCGACGACCTCTTGGACCTCTCCGCCATCGAGTCGGGTCATCGCGCCCCGCGCTTGGAGCCGACGGACCTGGCCGCGCTCCTGGCCGGATCGTCTCGTTCGTTCGCGCCGATGGCGGTCGCACGCGGCGTGACTCTTAAGGTCGTCGCCGCGCCGGACCTTCCGAAGGTCTCGGCCGACGGCGACCAGCTCAGGCAGGTTCTGGCCAACCTGCTCGACAACGCCATCAAGCATACCGACTCGCAGGGCCACGTCGATATCTGCGCCGAGCCTTGGCATGGTGGCGTGCGCGTGACGGTTAGCGACACGGGCTCGGGCATCCCCGCGGACGACTTGCCCCGCGTATTCGAGCGCTTCTACCGCGTGGACAAGGCCCGCTCGCGCGAGGCCGGGGGCACGGGCCTGGGCCTGTCCATCGTCAAGCACCTCGTCGAAGCCCACGGCGGCGAGGTCTCCGTCGAGAGCCGCCGGCCCGGCGGCTCGGCCTTCCGCTTTACCCTTCGCGCGGCCTAGTTTTGCGTCATCCGCTCGTCACGCGGGATTTACGCCCCGCCTATGCCCTCGCGGCGCGCTCGCGTGCTATCCTGCTGCGCGCACATGACGACCAAACCACGCCGAGGAGACATCATGAATAAGTCGTTGGCCTTCGCCGCCCTGTCCGCGCTGCTCGCCGTTCCCGCATCCGCCCAGCTTGACAAGCTCAAGCTGTCCGAGACCATCCAGTCGATCAAGTTCGGCGGCGACCTCCGCCTGCGCGACGAAATATTTGCCAAGCGCGGCGCGGGGCAGAACAACCGCGCCCGCCTGCGCTACCGCCTGCGCTTCGGCTCTGAGATCGAGCTCCCCGAGAGCCTCACCGCGATCATCCGCCTTGGCTCCGGCACCGGCGAGCAGGTCTCGACCAACCAGAGCTACGACAACCTGAGCGGCCAGAAGCAAATCTGGATCGACCTGATCAACCTGCGCTGGAAGCCGAAACTCCATGACGACGCGACGACCGCGCTCCATGTCGGGCGCATGGCCAACCCGCTGTGGCGCGTCTACTCCTCCGACATCGTCTGGGACGACGACTTCAACCCCGAGGGCTTCGGCGAGAGCGTCGAGTCGGTGCTCGCGGGGCTGGGAATGTCGGTGTTC
>CAYHNV010000182.1:0-4854 GCA_964358065.1 uncultured Elusimicrobia bacterium
CCGGTCAGGATGTTCGCGGGGGCCCTGGAGTAGAACGGCAGGCCGAGCTTTTCCGAGAGGAGCTTGCGCGCGTAGGCGGCCAGGTCGTCATGACGCGCCCAGACCTGCTCCAGGCCTTCGGCGCGCAGGAGCTTGAGCGCGGCGGCTTGACCCGCCACGATGGAGATCGCGGGCGTCCACGGCGTCTCGCGGTCTGCGATGGATTTCCTCATCCGACGCCAGTCGAAGTTGAAGCGCGGAAGCTTCGCGTCCTCGCAGGCCTTCCAGGCACGCTCGCTGACGGCGGCAAATCCAAGGCCGGGCGCATTCATCAGGCCCTTCTGAGAACCCGTCACGACAACATCGAGGCCCCAGGCGTCGGTCTCCAGCGGCTCGCAGGCCAGGCCGGAGACGGAATCGACGACCACGAGAGCGTCGGACTCCGCGCGGATGATGGCCGCCAGCGTCTTCACGTCGTTGAGCACTCCCGTCGAGGTGTCGGTATGCTGGAGGAAGACCGCCTTCAACCCCGTCTTGCTCTTCAAGGTCTTGCGCAAGCCGTCGGGATCAACGGCACGGCCCCACTCGAAGGCAAGAACCTCGGGCGCCAACCCGAAGGCCTTGTGGATGGCGACGAAGCGGTCGCCGAAGACCCCAGTCGTGCAGACGAGCGTCGCGTCGCCGGGGGAGAGAAGGTTGCTGACGGCGGACTCCATCGCGCCGGTCCCGGAACTGGTCATCATCAGAACCGAGCCCTGGGTGCGATAGACCCACTGCATGTCCGCGACGACCTGCATGAAGAGGCTGCCAAACGCCTCCGTGCGGTGGTGGATGAGAGGCTGGCTCATCGCCGCCAGCACCTGCGGCGGCAAGGGCGTGGGGCCGGGTGTCAGCATGATGTTCCGGATGCTCATGAGGGCCTCTGTGGGTTCGGCGCGGCGGCCGGGACAACGGGCGCAAGCCAGACCGGCTTGACCTGCGAGGCGGGCGCAGACGAGACGCCGAAAGCCAGCCCCGCGACCTCGCGGAAGTGCTTGACAGGCACGAGCTTGACGCGCGCGCGGACCTCGGCGGGGATCTCCTCCAGGTCTTTGATGTTGCCCTCTGGAAAGAGAATCGTTTTTAGCCCCTCGCGGTCGGCGGCCAGGACCTTATCCTTGAGGCCTCCAACGGAAAGTACCCGACCGCGCAAGGTGATCTCGCCCGTCATGGCTAGGCCCTCGAGCACGGGACGTCCGGAGAGGAGACTGGCCAGGGCGGTGGCGATGGCGATGCCGGCCGAGGGACCGTCCTTGGGGACCGCGCCCTCCGGTAAGTGGAGATGGAAATCTCGGCGGCGGAAGGCCGCGGGGAGGATGCCCAACTCGTCGGCCGCGGACTTGACATGCGAAAGGGCGGTCTGCGCCGACTCAGTCATGACCTCGCCGAGCCGCCCGGTGATCCTCACTTCTCCGCGCCCCGGAAGCGAAACAGCCTCGATGGCCAGAGTCGCGCCGCCCGTCTCAGTCCAGGCCAGGCCCGTTGAAACGCCCACTCCATTGTGGGAGTTGCGCTCACGCGGGAACTTGGCGGGGCCGATCAGCGCAGGCACATCGGCCGCGCCAACGACGACTTTCTCCGTCTTCTCAACCAACACGCGGCGCACGGCCTTGCGGCAGAGGGAGGCGATCTCGCGCTCGAGGTGACGCACGCCCGCCTCGCGAGTGTACTCCTCGATCAGGCGGTCCAACGCGAGCGCCTCGATCTCAAACTGCTCCTTCTTGAGCCCATGCGCCTCCAAGGCCTTGGGTATCAGGTGCGCAGTCGCAATGGCCTTCTTCTCGCTCTGGGTATAGCCGCCGAAGCTGATGAGCTCCAAGCGGTCGCGCAGGGTGACGGGAATCCCATCGATCGAGTTGGCGGTGCAGATGAACATCACCTGAGAGAGGTCGAACTCGACGTCAAGGTAATGGTCCACGAAAGCGGAGTTCTGCTCGGGATCCAGGACCTCGAGCAGGGCGGCGGAGGGGTCCCCGCGCCAGTCCATGCCCATCTTGTCGATCTCATCAAGGAGGATGAGCGGGTTGCGCGAGCCGGCCTTGCGCAGGTTCTGCATGAGGCGTCCGGGCAGGGATCCGATATAGGTGCGGCGGTGCCCGCGGATCTCGGCCTCATCGCGCACGCCGCCCAACGACATGCGCACGAACTTGCGGCCGAGGGCCCGGGCGATGGAGCGCCCCAGGGAGGTCTTGCCCACGCCGGGCGGGCCGATAAAGCAGAGGATGGGGCCACGCAGGCCTTTGGTCAGTTTGGTCACGGCCAGGTACTCGAGGATGCGCTCCTTGGCCTTGGGCAGGCCCGAGTGGTCCTCGTCAAGGATCTTCTGCGCCTTCTCCAGCTCGATGACGTCGTGCGTGCGCTTGGACCACGGCAGGTGGATCATCCAGTCGAGATAGGTCCGCGAGACGGTGGACTCGGGCGAGAAGGGCATCATCTTCTCAAGGCGGGAGACCTCCTTGCTTGCGGCGGTCTCGGCCGGCTCGGGCATCTTGGCGTCCTTGATCGCCTTGCGCAGGTCGTCGATCTCGACGGCGAACTCATCCTTCTGGCGCAGTTCCTTCTGGATCGCCTTCATTTGCTCGTTGAGGTAGTACTCCTTCTGGGTCTTCTCGATCTGGGACTTGACGCGAGAGTGAATCTTCCTCTCAAGGCTGAGGATCTCGCTGTCGGCTTTGACGAGCACGACCAGTTTCTCCAGCCGCGCCTTGGGGTCCGTCAGGTCCAGCAGGGCTTGGCGATCGGCGGGCTTGGCGATGACGACAGCCGCCGCCCTATCGGCAAGCTCCGAGGGGTCCGACACCTGGGGCAGGGCGGAGAGTTCCGCGGGATTGCGCCGTGAGAGCTTGCCGTACTCCTCGCAGACCTCCAGGCAGTGGCGCATGAGCGCCTTCATCTCCGTGGTGAGCTTGACGGCGGCCGCCGGATAGGTCAGCGATGCCTCCCAGTGTCCGGCCGCCGATGAGAACACCATCTCCGCGACGCTCGCGCGGACATACCCCTGAAGGAAGACCTTCAGCGTGCCGTCGGGCATCTTGAGATACTGGACCACCTCGACCAGCACGCCCACGCGATAGACGTCCTCGTCCGCGGGATCTTCGACGAGGACGTCTTTCTGCGCGACCACGACAAGGAGCCTGTCGTGCAGCTGCATCGCCGCCTCGATGGCCTTGACGGATTTTGGCCGTCCCACGGAGAGGGGCAGGACCATGTGCGGCAAGACCACGACGTCACGTACCGCCAAGAGCGGCAGGCGCGCGGGCCGCGCGAAGGCGGTATTCGGTTCGCTCACGGTTTTCTCGCGGGCACGATCTCATCGACGAGTCCGTATGCCACGGCCTGCGGTGCGGAGAGGTAGTAGTTGCGCTCGCAGTCGGCGTCGACTTTCTCGTAGGTCTGGCCGCTGTGCAAGGCCAGGAGCTCGGAGAGGCGTCGGCGCGTCTTGGTCATCTCGGCGCTCTGGATGCGCACGTCCGTCTCCTGGCCGCCGCGGCCGCGGCCGATGAGGGGCTGGTGGATCATGACGCGGGCGTTCGAGAGAATGCGGCGCTTGCCCTTGTCACCGGCGGCGAGCAGAACCGCGCCGAAGGACATGGCCATGCCCATGCACAAGGTAGAGATCGGCGCGCGCACGAACTGCATCGTATCATAGACCGCCAAGCCCGCGCTCACCATGCCGCCGGGGGAGTTGATGTAGAGATGGATGTCCTTCTCATGGTCCTCGCCATCCAAGTAGAGGAGCTGGGAGATCAGCAGGTTGGCGGAGTCTGTCGTGACCTCGCCTTCATCGCCCCCGACAAAGATGATGCGGTCTTTGAGCAGGCGCGAGAAAATATCGTAGCCGACGGCGGAACCCTGGCTCCAGCGCTCAAGAATGGTCGGGAGGATTGATGGCATAGAGTCAAGCGTCCTTGTAGGAGGCTTTTTTCTTCAAGAAAGCCAGGGTCTTGCGCTCGCGGATCATGTGGGAGATCTGGTCCTTGCGCTTCTCGAAAACCGCCCGCAAATCCTTCTTCTTGGCCTCGTCCTCGGCGTCCTTGAGGCCTGCCTCGAGCTCGGCTTGCACCTCGTCCTCGGCGACTTCGATCTTCTCCTTCTCGGCGATGGCGCTCATCACAAAGGCCAGACGCACCTCGTCTTCGGCCTTGGGCTGGAGCTTGGCGCGCAGGTCGGCCATGATTTTCTCCGGGATCTTGCCTCCGCCGGAGAACTGACGGCTCATGCGCTCCAGCATGCCTTCCAGCTGACGCTCGACCATAGAGGGCGGCAGGGGAAACTGATTGGCTTTGATGAGGGATTCTTCGATCTGGCGCGCGACATCGATGTCCGCCTCTGATTTCGCCTCGCGATCCTGGACTTCCTTGAGCTTGGCCTTGACCTCTTCAACCGTCTCGAAGCCGAGATCCTTGGCGAAGTCGGCGTCTACGGGCGGGAGGATCTTGACCTTGATCTCCTTGACGGCGACTGCAAGATCGGTCTCCTTGCCGCCCAGCTTGACCTTAAGCGTCCTGCTCTCGCCTCGCTTCATCCCCAGAAGGCCTGCCGTCAGGCCTTCGACCGACTGCTCAGCCGCCATGTCCACGAGCTCCGATGAGCCCTTGGCATTCGGCAGGGACTTGCCGTCGCGGGAGGCCGTGAAATCGATAACCGCGAAACATGTCGGACTGACGGCGTCTTCCTTGGCGACTTCCAGCCTGGCATGGGCCTCGCGGAGCCCCTCCAGGCGCTTGGCCAGCGCGACCTCATCGGCGGCGACAGGCTTGCGCACGACAGGGATCTTGACGTAGTCCTTGGCGGTCGGCGTGGGGGCGACCTCCACGCTGACCTGAAGGCAGAGAG
>CAYHNV010000183.1:0-4842 GCA_964358065.1 uncultured Elusimicrobia bacterium
GCGCAAGGCCGTGGACAAGAATGGAAATACAATCTCCGGTGGAGCGAAGGTGGACGCGTCGCCGTGACCGCGCAGGGCGCGCTGTACGACACGATCGGCGTGACCGCCAACACCGCCGGCCTCGGCGATCTCCTTGCGGGAGCGGCCCTGCAGTGGGACAAGGCCGTGCTCCTGGGGCGTCCGGTTTTTCAGCGCTTCGAATCCGACGTTAATATGCCCACGGGCAAGTACGACAAGACCAAGTCGGCCAACCCGGGCATGAATCTGTGGACCGTTGATTCCTATTACTCTTTCGTTTGGCTTTTCGCCGATCAGTGGGAGACGAGCCTGCGGGCGTGGTATGCGTTCCACGGCGAGAATCCCGACACGAAGGTCATGCCCGGCCAGCGGTTTCACGTCAACTATGCCGTCTCGCGCGCGGTGCTGCCCAAACTGCGCCTGGGCGCGACCGGCTACGTCTACCGCCAAACCACCGACGACAAGATCGCGGGGGTGCGCCAAGCGGACTCTCGCGAGCGCGTCCTCGCCGTCGGCCCGGGGCTCGTTTATCAGGGGCAGGGCCTGACGCTCATGCTGTCGCATCCGATCGAGTTCGGGGGGCAGAACCGCTTCGTGGGATCTCGCACCACGCTCCAGGCGATTCATCGATTTTAAATTGACATGAGACTCGGCCTGCCGTCGCGCCTATCTTGGAAGCTGCTGGCCGCGATCATCCCCCCCGTCATCCTGGCGGTGACCGGAATCGTCTGGCTGCAGTACCACATGGCGCGGCGTGAGATCCGCGGCGCGATCAACCGGGAGACGGCGTCCCTGGCCAAGCGCCTCGCCTCCGACATCGACGAGATCTTGGCTCAGCGCCGGCGCGACCTGCTCACGCTGGCGGAGACGCCGCTGATCGCGGACTACTACCGCAACGTGGAGTTCGGCCTGCTCGACGAGGCGGGAACTTATCGCAAGGAACTCGCGCGCCACCTCCATAACTTCTCCGCGCGCACCGGCGTCTACTCGCGCATCGAGTACATCGACGAGAAAGGAAACGAGGTGGCCGCGGTCGGCACGCCGCCGCCCTGGAGCCTTTCCAAGAACGAGGCTTTTGTGAAGGCGCGCGCGGCGGGCCGCGGCGGCCTCTGGTCCTCCGAGATCGGGGAGTGTCCCGGCGTCGGACCGGTCGTCTGCTACGCGAAGCCCGTTTTTGACGAGCTCGGCAAGTTCCAGGGCGTGTTGGCTTTGACTTATGACCTGGCCCGTCTGCGCGAGCAGCTGCGGAGCATCGTCGTGGGCCGACGCGGCCGCGCGTACATCCAGGCCGAGGGCGGACGCCGGCTCGAAGGGCGGCCTGCTTCGGAAAGAGGTCTTGAACTGCTGACGGCACGCAGTCTTCTGAAAAGCCGAGCGTGGACGGTCGTCATCGAGGCGCCGCTCGACGATTTCCAGGGGCCCCTGCGCACCGTGCGCAACGCGGCGCTGCTGACCTCCCTTTTTGGAATGGCCGGCCTCGTCATGCTTCTCCTGCTGATGGTCCGCTCGATCACCCGCCCGATTGCGGTGCTGGTCGACGCCGCCCGCGAGATCGGCGCGGGAGACCTTTCGCACCGCATTCCCGACGTCGGCGGCGACGAGCTCGGCGCTTTGTCGGGGGCGTTCAACGAGATGGGCGAACGCCTCGAGCAGAATCGCCGGCAGCACGCGGAGCTCCAGTCCCAGCTGATCCAGGCCGAGAAGCTCTCCGCTGTCGGCCAGCTGATCTCGGCGGTGGCGCACGAGCTCAACAACCCTCTCGGCGCGATCTCCGGCTACGTGCAGCTGGCGCAGCACAAGGACTGCCCGCCCGCGCTGCGGCGTGATTTCGAGCACATTTACGACAATGTGCTGCGCTGCCGCAAAGTCGTCGACAACCTGCTGTTCTTCGTGCGGCAGAGCCGCAACGAACGCGGCCGGGTCGACTTGAATCAAGCCGCGGATTCGGCGCTTGAGCTTCTGCAGTACCGCCTGGCGAAGACCGATGACGTGAACGTGACGAAGGAGGCGTGCGAGGGCGCGCTCCTCATTGCCGGTGATTTCCAGCAGATCGTCCAGATCCTGGTCAACCTGATCAACAACGCTTGCGACGCGATGGCCGAGGTCGTGCGCTATCCCGAGGGCAAGCGGCTGAACATTCAGACCGGAACGGACGGCGCGCGGGCGTTCATCCGCGTGTCGGATAATGGTCCCGGCGTCTCGCCCGAGGCGGCGGCGCGGCTGTTCCAGGCGTTTTTCACCACGAAGGAGGCCGGCCGCGGAACGGGGCTTGGACTGTCGATCTGCCGCCAGATCGCGCGGGAGCACGGCGGCGACGTTTTGCTTGAGAACCGGCCGGGGCAGGGCTGTGCGTTCGTGCTTGACTTGCCCAGCGGCAGCTCGGCGGAGTTCGCGCAGCTCGATGAGATCGAGGAGCCGGTCCAGTATCCGTCCGTGCCGGGCAAGCGCGTCCTGGTCATCGACGACGAGGCGGATATCGCCGAGGTCATCGCCCGCCTGCTGCGCGAGGATGGAGACGAGGTTGAGGTCGTGCACGGCGGGCCTGAGGCGTTGAAGCTTCTGGAGACGCAGGTGTTCGACCTGGTCATCTCCGACATGGAGATGGAGCTGGTGAAAGGCCCGGACATATTCAAGTGGCTGGCCGCGGGAGGCGGGAGTTCAAGCGCGAAGGTGCTCTTCGTGACGGGCGACATCCTCAATCCCAAGGTCCTCGACTTTCTCTACAAGAGCAAGGCCGCGTATCTTGCCAAGCCTTTTGACATCGACGATCTCCGCCAGGCGGCGCGGCGCCTGCTCGCATGAGCCGAAAACACCCGCACTGGAGATGAAATGAAAATAACCGCGCCGGAGCGCCTGCGCATCCTGCTGTTGGAGGACGATTCCGGCGACGCCGCATTGATCCAGAGCGCGCTGGCCAAGACGACTCCGATGGCGGACGTGCGCTGGGCGCGCGCGCGCGCGGACTTCGTCAAGGAGCTCGCGGACTTTTCCCCCCACCTCGTCCTTGCAGACGACAAGCTGCCCGGCTTCGACGCCCTCTCCGCCTTGTCGCTCGTCCAGGACTGGGCGCCGGAGATTGCGTTCATCTTTATTTCCCGGACGATCAGCGAAGAAATGGCGGTCGAGGCGCTGAAGTGCGGCGCCACGGACTATGTGCGCAAGGATGACCTCGAGCGCCTCGAGATCGTGCTGGCGCGGGCGCTGCGCGAGCGCCATGAGAGGAATGACCGCCTCAAGGCGGAGGCGGCCCTGCGCTCGAGCCAGGCGCAGCTCCAGCAGTCCCAGAAAATGGAGGCGCTCGGGTGCCTCTCCGGCGGCATTGCCCATGACTTCAACAACATCCTGACGGCCATCACCGGCTACAGCGAGCTGATCCTCATGAACCCCAAGCTTGAGGAGGGACTGCGGGCCGACATCCAGGAGATCCTCAACGCGGCCTTCCGGGCGGCGGCCTTGACAAGACAACTCCTGGCGTTCAGCCGGCGCCAAATCTTCACGCCGAAGATCATCGACCTTAACGTCACGCTGGCCGAGCTCGACCGCATGCTCCAACGCATCATCGGTGAGGACGTCAAGCTGGCCGTCCTCCCGGGCCCCTCGCTGCTGCGCGTGCGCGTCGACGCCGACCAGATCGGCCAGGTCATCCTCAACCTTGTGGTCAACGCCCGCGACGCCATGCCCGGGGGCGGTACGCTCACGCTGCAGACTTCGAATGTCGAGCTCGCGCAGGCGGAGCTCCACGCCCAGCCCGACATCCGGCCGGGACGCTTCGTGAGGCTTGTCGTGGTGGACTCCGGCACGGGCATGGACGCGGAGACGATGTCCCGCATCTTTGAGCCGTTTTTCACCACGAAGAGCAAGGATAAAGGCACGGGCCTGGGCCTGTCGACGGTCTACGGCATCGTCAAGCAGTCAAGCGGCTTCATTACGGTGGACAGCCGGCCGGGCGCCGGCACCAGCTTCGCAATTTACCTGCCGGCCGTCGACGGCGCGCTCGACGCCGTTGGCAAGCCGTCCGTTCCGCAATCCCTGAAAGGTTCCGAAACCATCCTGGTAGTGGACGACGATGCGCCCGTGGGGCTTGTCATGCGCCGCATGCTGGAAAGCCATGGCTACACGGTCATTGAGGCCCTCGGCGGCACGGAGGCGCTGCGGCTTTGCGGCGACGTCAAGACGCCCCTCCACCTGGTCTTAACCGACGTCGTCATGGCGCAGATGAGCGGTCCGGAGTTCGCGCGGCGCATCAAGGAGGTGAGGCCGACGTGCAAGGTCCTGTTCGTCTCGGGCTATGCCAAGGAAGGGATACTCAAGTTCACCGTCTCGAAGGAGAATTTCATCTCCAAGCCCTTCACGGTCGAGGACTTGCTCCAGAAGGTCAGGGGGATTTTGGACTGTCCTTCCCCGCCTTGAGCGTTTTCTGGATGAGCGCGGCCAGGAGGTGGACGTCGAAAGGCTTGAGCAGGAAGTCGGAGGCGCCCAGTTTCATGGCGTGAACGGCCATCTCGACCGTCCCGAAGCCGGTCATCACGATCGCCGGCGTTTTCGGAGAAGTGCCGGCCGCGATCTCAAGCAGGCCGAGGCCTCCCAAGTGCGGCATTGTGATATCCGTGACCATGAGGTCGATTCCGCCCGCCATGAGAAGCGCCGTCGCCTCCGTGCCGTCGTGCGCCGTAACGATGTTGAACTCGGACCTTTCGAGGCAAAAGCGGAGCATGTCGCGTATGCCCGCCTCGTCGTCGACGATGAGGATTGTCTTCCTCATTGGGTTCTCAGCTCGTTCCAGTCCGCGTCCGCGGCGCGGATAAGCCGTTTCATCCCGAGAGC
>CAYHNV010000184.1:0-4805 GCA_964358065.1 uncultured Elusimicrobia bacterium
AGAAGCAGGCGCGCCTAGCCCAGGAGTCCAAGAGCGAGGGCAAGCTCCAGAAGGCCCTGGCCGAGGAACTTGAATGGGTGCGCAAGTGAGCCAAGGGCCGCCAAGCCAAGAGCAAGGCGCGACTCTCCGCCTACGACAAGATGCTCGAGGACTCGCAGAAGGAGACGACCTACGCGGACCTCGAGATCTACATCCCGCCGGGGCCGCGCCTGGGCGACGTCGTCATCGAGGCCAAGGGCATCGCCAAAGCCTACGGAGACAAGCTCCTCTACGACAACCTCACCTTCCGCCTGCCCCCCAACGGGATCGTGGGCGTCATCGGCCCCAACGGCGCGGGCAAGACCACGCTGTTCCGGATGATCACGGGGCAGGAGAAGCCGGAT
This sequence comes from uncultured Elusimicrobia bacterium, assembly GCA_964358065.1. GTDB lineage: Bacteria > Elusimicrobiota > Elusimicrobia > UBA1565 > UBA9628 > GWA2-66-18. Next base: position 384 of record CAYHNV010000184.1, read on the forward strand.
GCAGGGACCTTCAAAGTCGGCGAGACGGTCAAGCTGGTCTACGTGGACCAAAACCGCCAATTAGACGGAGAGAAGAACGTCTGGGAAGTCATCTCGGACGGGCTGGACGTCGTGAAGCTGGGTAAACTGGAAATGCCGTCCCGCGCGTATGTCGGTCGGTTCAACTTCGCGGGTCAGGACCAGCAGAAACTGGTCAAAAACCTCTCGGGCGGCGAACGCAATAGAGTTCACTTGGCAAAGATGCTCAAAGAGGGAGCGAATATATTGCTTCTCGACGAGCCGACCAACGACCTCGACGTGCACACGTTGCGTGCCCTCGAAGAGGCCATCGAGGCCTTCCCGGGCTGCGCGGTGATCATCTCGCACGACCGCTGGTTCCTTGACCGCGTCGCCACCCACATCCTGGCCTTCGAGGGAGACTCGCAGGTGACCTGGTTCGAAGGGAACTTCCAGTCCTATGAAGAGGACAAGAAGAAGCGCCTGGGCGACATCCAGCCCAAGCGCATCCACTACAAGAAGCTGACGCGAGGCTGAGTCATTGTTTAGCCAAGAACTTCGTGCGCGACGATCAGCGACTGAATCTCAGTCGTTCCCTCATAGATCTCGGTCACGCGCGCGTCACGAAAATACCGCTCCACCGGGAACTCCCTGACGTAGCCGTTGCCGCCATGGATCTGCAAGGCGTCATAACATGCCTTGTTGGCCGCGCGTGAGGCGAAGGATTTGGCCATCGAGGCTTCCTTGGTGCAGCGTTTGCCGCGGGCCAGGAGGGCCGCTGCACGATAAACCAGCAGCCTCGCAGCGTCAAGGTTTGTCGCCATGTCCGCGATCTTGGCTTGAGTGAGCTGGAACTCGGAGAGCTTCTTGCCGAACTGCTTGCGCTCCTTGGCGTAGGAGACGGCTTCCTCGAGCGCGGCGCGACCGATGCCCACGGCCTGGGCCGCGATGCCGATGCGGCCGGAGTCGAGCAGGCTCATCGCGATCTTGAAGCCCTCGCCGATCTGGCCAAGGAGTTGGGACTTCGGGATATTGGCGTTCTGAAAGACAAGTTCTCTGGTGTCCGAGGCGCGCAGGCCCATCTTCTTCTCTTTCTTGCCCACCGTGAGACCCAGCGTCGCCTTATCGACGATCAGGCAGGTGATCCCGCGCGAGCCCGCCTCGCGATTCGTGGAGGCGAAGACGATGAAGACATGCGCGAAGCCCCCGTTGGTCACCCAGGCCTTCGTCCCGTTGACCAGGAAATGGTCTCCCGCGTCGGCGGCCGAAGTGACGAGCGAGCCCGCGTCCGTGCCCGCGCCGGGCTCGGAAAGGGAATAGGCCCCCACCCACTCGCCGCAGGCGAGCTTCGGCAGGTATTTCTTCTTCTGCTCGGCGGTGCCGTACTTCGCGATGGCGGCGCAGACCAAGGAGTTGTGGACGCTCAGGCACACCTGGAAGGCGGCCGAGCCGCGCGCCAGTTCTTCCATCGCCACGGCGTAGGCGAGAGGGTCGACGCCCAGCCCCCCGAACTCCTCGGGAACCAAGAGCCCGAAGAAGCCGAGGGCTGCGCCCTCTTTATAAACAGCCTCCGGGATGGCCTCGTGCTCGTCCCAGGCCTGCGCGCAGGGCTTCAGGCGCTTCTCGGCGAACTCGCGCGCGCAGTCGCGCAGCAGCAGCATCGATTCCGTCAGTTCGAAGTCCATTACTTTTTCGCGTATTCGTAGAATCCGGCGCCCGACTTCACGCCCAGGCGACCGGCCTGCACCATCTGCCTGAGCAGCGGGCACGGACGGTATTTCGAGTCGCAATAGCCCTGGTGGAGGACCTCCATGATCGCCAGGCACACGTCGAGGCCGATGTAGTCGGCCAGCTGCAGCGGCCCCATCGGGTGCGCCATGCCCAGCTTCATGATGGTGTCGATGTCTTCTTTGGTGGAGACGCCTTCCATCAGGCAGAAGATCGCCTCGTTGATCATCGGCATCAGGACGCGATTGGAGATGAACCCGGGAAAATCTTTCGCCATCGCCGGGGTCTTCCCAAGCTTCAGCGACAACTCGCGCGTGGCCTTGAAGGTCTCGTCGGAGGTCTGCAGTCCGCGGATGATCTCGACGAGCTTCATCACCGGGACCGGATTCATGAAGTGCATGCCGATCACCTTCGTCGGGTCCTTGACCGCGGCGGCGATCTCGGTGATGGGAAGAGAGGATGTATTGCTGGCCAGGATCGCCCCGGGGGCGGCCGACGCGTCGAGGTCTTGGAAGATTGCTTTCTTCAGGTCCATGCGCTCAGAGACGGCCTCCACGGCGAACTGGAAGCCGGGGGCCTCCTTGGGAGAGAGGGCGGGCTTGATGCGCGAAAAGGCCGCGTCCTTGTCGGCGGCCGTGATGAGGCTCTTGGCGAGCTGACGGTCCAGGTTCTTGGCGATTGTGGCCAGGGCCTTGTCGGCCAACTCCTTCTTGGCTTCCACCAAAGTGACCTCGAAGCCCTTCAACGCGAAGACATGGGCGATCCCGCTGCCCATCGTGCCCCCACCCACGACGCAGACGCGCTTGATGTCCATGCGCGGATGGTACCAATTCCTGGGGCTTGCGCAGAGCGGGCGCGAGTTTCAGAGGGCGGGAGGCGCGGCCGGGAGCAAGGTGAGCTTCAAGGTCGACGGCCCCATCTCCGCGGCGGGATCGTCCAGGTCGGAGGACTTGCGGCGGCGGTCGCGGCTGCGCGAGGGCCGCCCATCCTCGGAGGAGGACTCGCGGTCGCGCATAATGTCTTCGTGGCTGCGCCCGGTCCCAATGAAGGCCAGGTCGAAGGCCAGCAAGCCGTCCCTGCCCGGGGACATCCGGGAGCGCGGCGCGACGATCTCCCAGATGGGCCGTCGGCCGGCGTGGACCATGCGAAAACCCAGCTCCGTGGGCCATGCGGCCGAGGAGACCACGGTACCCGATGAGGACAGAAGCTCCGGCTGAACGCCCTCGCCGCGGGCGTAGGGGATGCGCATGCCCCAGTCGCGCGTGCGCGCGTCCGCCCGCAGGAACCACAGTTCCACGTCCTGCCGGGCATCGCCATTCAGACGATTTCGGCCCTCGCGGGTGCTGGCGCTGACAAGCAGGGTCAGGGAGAACTCGTCGTTGAATGCGCGCAAGCACATGCCGGCATTCTCGTAGGAGGCGTCCGCCGGCCACTCGCCGGTCTCTCCTTCCGGAGGGATGGGCACGGCGGACCAGGAGCTGACCACCTTGCCCCGGCCCCAGAGCGCCGCCGAAACCGTGCCCGCCATGATTAAGGAGAGAAAAACGCCGCGCATGGCCCTTATCATACCAAGTCCATTTTATCTAGAATGGGCGCATGGCAAAAAAAGTGAAGACGGATCCCTCCCGTCAACCTTTCCAGTACCCCCTCAAGCGGCAGTTCCAGGAACCGGACTGGCGCCGACTGCCCGGCTATAAAGCCGTCACGGCGGAGCAGTGGCAGTCCGCGCTCTGGCAGCGCCAGCACTCGGCGAAGAACCTCAAAGATCTCAAAGAGGTCTTCGGCGCCCATCTCAGCGACGTCCTGGCCGAGGACATTCTCCAAGACCAGAAGGACATGGCGACGATGTCGTTGCTCATCCCCCCGCAGATGCTCAACTGCATGAACGAAACGGACCTGAAGAACGATCCGGTCCGCCGCTACATGATCCCGATGTTCTCCGACCGCCACATCGAATGGCCCAACCACCCCAAAGCCAGCCGCGACAGCCTCCACGAGAGCGAGATGTGGGCCGCCGAGGGCCTGACGCACCGCTATCCAACGAAGGTCCTGGCCGAGATGATCGCCACCTGCCCCCAGTACTGCGGCCACTGCACGCGCATGGACTTAGTCGGCAACTCCGTGCCGCAGGTGAAGAAGCATGCGTTTAAGTCCCCGCCCAAAGAGCGCTACGCGGCGATGCTCGACTACCTGCGCAAGACGCCCGCCGTGCGCGACGTGGTGGTCTCCGGCGGCGACATCGCCAACGTGCCGGTCGCCCAACTGGAGAGCTTCGTGATGGCCCTTCTCGACATCCCCAACATTCGAGACATCCGCCTGGCGACCAAGGCCCTGCAGGGCCTGCCACAGCACTTCCTGCAGGACGAGGTCCTCAAGTCATTGGAAAGGATCGCGCGCGCGGCCCGCGTGCGCGGCGTGGACATCGCGATGCACACCCACGTCAACCATGCCCAACAGGTCACGCCGCTCGTCGGCAAAGCCGTCAAGAAGATCCTGGAGATGGGATTTCGCGACGTGCGCAACCAAGGAGTCCTATTGAGGGGGGTCAATACCACCCAGAAGGATCTTCTTGAGCTGTGCTTCATGCTCCTCGACCACGCGAAGATCATGCCGTACTACTTCTACATGGCCGACATGATCCCGAACTCCGAGCACTGGCGCCTGTCCATCGCCGAGGGCCAGAAGCTCCAGCACGAC
>CAYHNV010000185.1:0-4592 GCA_964358065.1 uncultured Elusimicrobia bacterium
CGCTTGGCCGCCAGGACCCCGGCGATGTTGGCGACGGCGATCGCGTCGCCCTTCGCGGTCCCGCCGCGCAGGAGGCGGCGCAGGACGGCGGGCTGCATCCGAATCTCTCCGTAAGCCAGCGCGCGGCGCGCGGTCGTCTCCTTAGCCCCGACGTCCACCATCCGGGCCCGGCCTTGCGCGTCGAGATGAGTTAAAGTGTTCGTCATGCGTTCTCCTTTCTGAGCGTGAGAGGTCGGTCCCTTTCGAGTCCGGCCCTGTCTCCCCTTCCGGGGGATCGGCCGCGCCTCCGTTCCCCGGAAGTCATGGGGGGGGTAGGCACACGCGGCTCGGAGTCTTGATTCTAAAGAGATGGTATCACAACGCGGTAATGCTCCACCTTCGGCAGCGCCCTGCCGCCCTCGCCGACCCAGGTTCCCGCCCACTTCCTCTGCGCGACGCGCATGATGACGAGCATCACGACCGCGAACGCCGCGAACGAGAAGAAGCCCCAGGCGAAAGACCCGGTCTGCTGTTTGGAGATGCCCATGGCGTTCGGGATGAACCCGCCGCCCAGGGCGCCGATCTCGCCGATCATGCTGCCGGCGACCGCGGTCGTCGTCGGCCACCTCATGGGAACGAGCTGGAACAGCGAGCCATTGCCCGCCCCGAGACAGGCGAAGCAGAGCATGAAGAGGCCGGTCGTCATCCACAGGGAGAGCCCCTGGCCGAGGATGACCATCAGGCTGATGATGCCGACGAAGACGGTCGTCAGCAGGTTGATGCCCCCCCACCGGTCGGAGATGTAGCCCCCGACCACGCGCACGCCGCTTCCCATCAGAGCCGCGAGCATGGTCAGTTGGCCGGCCTGGACCTTCGTCACCCCGAACTGGTCATGGAAGTACGTGGGCAGGAAGTTCGAGAGGCCGATGAAGCCTCCGAACGTGACGATGTAGATGGCGTTGAAGACCCAGCCGTCCTTTTCCCACAGGCAGGCGATATGCTCCTTGAACGTGTGGTCGCCCTTGTCCGGGGGCTCCTTGGCCATGAAGACCATGACGAGAAAGGGCAGGACCATGGTCAGGGCGCCGAAGCCGTAGACCGCCTGCCAGCCGAACTTCTGCGCCAGCGGCGGGGCGAAGAGCACGGCGAGGACCGTGCCGCTGTTGCCCGCGCCGGCGATGCCCATCGCCAGGCCCTTGTACTTCGGCGGGTACCAGCCGGAGCCCAGCGAGAGCGCGACGCCGAAGCTCGCCCCGGCAAGGCCGAGGAGCACCCCCATCACGAGCACGTCCGAGTAGCTCTTGACCACAAAAAAGCCCCAGATCATCGCGATGAGGATCGAGCCCATCTCCAGGAGGGCCGCGTTCTTCCTGCCGATGTACTGGGAGAGCAGGCCGAGGGGGAACCGCATGAGGGCCCCCGACACGATGGGCACGGAGATCATGAGGCCTTTCTGCTGCGGCGACAAGTTGAACGCCTCGCTGATGAAGGGCGCCATCGCGCCGTTTAAGACCCAGACGGCGAAGCAGAAATCGAAATAGAGAAACGCCGAGAACAGCGTCGGCCAATGTCCAACCTTGAGAAATTCTCGAAATCGCGTCATGCTCTCTCTCCGGACTTAGAAGTTGAACGCCGCCTGGAAAAAGCCCCAGTCGCGATCCCCGCGCGTGGTGGTCGCCTTCACGTACGAGCCCGCGAAGAAGCGGGAATAGCCGAACCAGAGCGAGATGACGTCCCGAAATTTGCCTTTCACGTGCAGATCGAGCTCGTTGCCGATGTCCTTGCCCGGAGCGCCGGTGGCCGAGCGCGCGATGATCGCCGTGCCCGTCGCGTCGTACCACGCGTCAAAACTGCGGTGCAATCGGAAATGGTGGAAGTCGGCCTGCACGCGCCAGTCGGCCTTGGGGTCGATGGAGACGCTTCCCTTGAAGTCGTGGCCGTTCTTCCAGGAGAAGATGTCCTGGTAGCCCTGGTAGGCGTGGCCGAGGGGATAGAGCGGGTCGAAGGTCTGGAGCTTGCCGTCGGCGGAGTTCGAGTCGCCGCTGGCGAAGTCGTACTCGACGCCGAGTCGCGGCTTGAGCGCTTGGTCGAGGGTGTAGCCGCCGGTCGCGGCCAGCGCCCAGGCGCGGACTTGCTGCCCGGCCCTGCGGCCGAACTGCCAGTCCGCCTCGCCGGTGTAGTCGAAGCGTCCCGGCGCGCCCTTGACCCGGGCGCCGACCGTGCGGTCGCTGAGATTTCCCTTCGTGCCCTGCTCGTTGGTGAAGGACTCGTCGCGCTGGTCGCGGCCCAGGATGTAGGCGTCGAACTCGTGCTTGGGCACCGCCTTGCAGGAGGCGTACAGTCCCCAGAAGTTGCCGTTGCGCTTGGCGGTGTTGACTTCCTTGACGACGGTCTCGAACAGGTCCACCGTGTAATTCGACCCGCGCCAGCGCAGGCGCGCGCCGTCCCAGGCCCGGCCGACGTTGCTCCAGTCGAGAGGGCTGATCAGGCGCTGGTCGCCGTACTGAAGCTCCTGACGCCCGACGCGCAGGTCGAGAGGCTGGGCGAAAAGATCGAGGATATCCATGTAGCCCTGGTGGAGGTCTAGATTTTTCTCGTTCGCCGCCACCGAGGCCTCATAGCCCCAGTTGCGCGAGTCCTGAATCTGAATGAAGCCCTTGACGCCCTGTCCCGCGTCGACGCCGAGGCCGAGACGGGTGCGCAAGGTGGTCAGATCGTAGCCGCGGCGCTTGGCGGCCGTCGCGTAGCTCTCGACATTGGTGGTCTCGGCGCGGGCGCGGATCTGGCCGCTGAAGGCGAGCTTGGGGGGCTCGATCGCGGCCGAGGCCGCCGTCGCGAGGATGAGGAACAGCGGGGTCAGAAGGATCATCTTATTTCTCCTGTTTCAAAGACGGGCAGCCTCGAATCCGGATTCATTTGTCCGTAATATTACAACATCCCGTGGCTCAAGAGGCAAGCAGTCGAATGAAGGCTATCGGCGATTGCGGACCAGAGCCATGCGATGGCCGAATAGAACAGACCTAGGACGAGACAAATCCCGGCTGTCCAGGATATCGCCAGCCTCTGTTTCGTGTTCATTCGAACCTTAGGCCGTTACTTCCATCCAACGGAGCGGAACTCGATAGGATCGCAGAATAAATTCAATCTGGACAAGTCGGCGCTGTCGCGGAAAATGTAGACCAAGTTGGAATGCGCGAATGTGATGATGGCGGCCTCGTCAAATATCGATTGATTGATCCTTTTGACGATCGACGCGCGCCGCCCCGGATCCGTTTCTTTTTCGGCGGCTTCGATCTTTTCGGGAATGGCGCCCGATGGATCCGGGATCAATGCCCCGACCTTGCTCATGAACATCATGCGCAGGTCGGCGTATGGGTTGTTGACGAGTATCCCAGTGCCCCTGACGATGACGTCGAAGTCGCCCTTGCGCATCCTATTGAAGGCCTCGAATCGATCCTGATATCGCGTGACGTGGGGACGAAGGCCATGGGCTTTTAGCGTCGACAGCAAGCTGTCTTCAATCGCTTTCTGCATCTGCTTCTCCGCCGCTATCGGGAAGAAGAGCACTTCGACCGTCTCACCGCCGGCCTTGTGTATCGCCGCTTCCGCCTGCACCGCGAATTCGGCATATCCCACGCCACCTTTCGGGATGAAGGAGGGATTCAACTCGATGCCAGATGAGCCGAAGTGCCCCAAAAAGATCAGGGACGCAATGTGTCCTTCCGGTAAGCGGGCCTGATTTTCGCGTTGGCGCTCTGATATTCTCCCGACGTCGCCCCCGAGGGGCGGCAGGGAGGAATAATGAGCATGAAACTGGATGGCGTGCCGGCGGACGTTCAGCGGCTACAGGAACGGTTCGGGCGTTGGCGTGAGAACAAGGGGGCGGGACCGGAACCGATTCCCGCGAAGCTTTGGGAAGCCGCCGTCAAGCTCTGCCGAACCCACGGCGTCAGTCGGGTGTCGAGGTGGCTGAGGCTGCAGCACACGACGCTGAAAAAGCGGCTGGGTAGGCGCACAGCCCCGCGTTCCCTCCGGCCGCAGCCGCGATTCGTCGAGTGGCGGCTTCCAGCGGGAGGTCTCCCGGGGAATTCGTCGGCGGAGTACGTCGTGGAGGTTCCGAGCCCGGGGGATGCGGCGCAGCGCGTTCACGTGCGCAGCGCGAGCGTTGAGGAGGTGGCCGCGTTGGCGCGGGCGCTGCGCGCCGCCGAGAGCGCAGGCTGATCCCATGATGCAGCTCACGCCGCACCTGCGAATACTCGTGGCCGTGGAGCCGGCGGACTTTCGCCAAGGCATCGACGGGCTGAGCCGGGTGTGCCGGCAGCGGCTTGAAGCCGACCCGATGAGCGGCGCCGTGTTCGTTTTCCGCAACCGGCGCGGCCGGGCGCTGAAAATCCTCGTCTATGACGGCCAAGGCTTCTGGCTGTGCCAGAAGCGGCTGTCGGCTGGACGTTTCCGGTTCTGGCCGACAGCGGAGGCGGGAGGGCGAACGCGGCGCCTGGAGGCGCATGAGCTCCAGGTGCTCTTGGCTTGCGGCGATCCGGCGGCCGCCAAGGGGGCGCCGCCCTGGCGCCGGGTGGGCGGCGTGTTCTCCGTCGGGCTGATGACGCCAGGCT
>CAYHNV010000186.1:0-4591 GCA_964358065.1 uncultured Elusimicrobia bacterium
GAACGCGCGCGAGGCCACGGCCTCGGCCACGAGCTGGGCCACGTCGGGATAGTCCACCGCCTCGGCCGAGTGGCAGCCGAAGTCCACCACCTCATGGCCCATGGCCTGGATGGCCTTCTTGACGAAGGCCTTGACCGCGAAGCCCCCGTGGTCGGAGCCGATGACGATCCTCATCGTCGGACCCCCCGCGGCACGCGCGCCTCGATCCAGTCGGCGATCTGAACCGGGACCTCGGAGGCGACGCGCGTCTCGCCGCTGCGCAGAAAAAAGTGATCGAGGCCTTCGAACCAGCGAGCCGTCCCGTCGTCCGGCGCCAGCGCAGCCGAAAGGGCGTCGAAGTCGTCTCGGGTGACGTTCTCATCGCGAGACCCCTGCAGCAGCAGGCTCGGCCCATGGACCGTCGACGCGGTTGCGGCGGCCGCGGCGGTCATTGCGATCTCTTCGCGCCAGAATCGGGCATAGGCTCCGAAGAACTTTTCATCGTCGCGCGCCTGTCCGGACTGGATGCGCTCGAAGAAGTCCCGTCCATCTTTGAGATATTGAGCCGCATCGCGCCGCGCTTTTTCGAGAAAGCCGCGCCGCTCCGCGGGCAGGTCCGGCTTGCTCAAATCAAAATCGATGTCCACAAGGCTTTTCTTGAGCTGACGGAGCAGCGTGTCTTTAAGGGAATATCTCCCTAACCCGGCCAACAAAATCAAACCCTTCGGTGCAATCCGACCGCGCGAGGCGGCCTCGATCACGTAGGTGACGCCCTCGCTGTGGCCGAGGACGAAAACCGGCAGGTCTTCCTGAGCCGCACGGTCATAGACGTTCACCAGATCGGTGATAAAGTGTTCCGGAGAGAGCTGCGGGCTCATCGCCGCGACGCGGCAAGCGTCATCCTTGAATCCGCGCTTATCAAAGCGCAGGCTTGCGATGCCGCGCGTTGCAAGCGCATCGGCCAAGTCGCGGAAAGGCCTGACCCGCCCGACGGTCTCGTCGCGATCGTGCGTTCCGGAACCGGCGACGAAGACGACGAGCGCTTTCGCGTCAGAGGGACGCACGAGCGTGGCGCCCAAGTCGCAGACGCCGATCGGCCCGCCCGCATCGGAATGGATGACGATCTCCTCCGCCAAGAGCGGGGAGCAGAGGATTCCCGCGAGAAGAAGAACCATCACTTCCGTCCACCCTCCCCCTTGAGGATGCCCCGGATGCTGCGCTTCAGCCCGGGCAGCTTGTTCTTCACGACGTCCCGGATGATCGCCGCATCGACGCCGAAGTATTCGTGGATCAAGACATCGCGCATGCCGGCGAGCTTCTTCCATTCGACTTCGGGATGCGCTTGACGGAACGCGGGCGGGATCGCCTTGGCGGCCTCGCCGATGACTTCGAGGTTGCGCAAGACCGCATCCATCGTGCGCTCGTCTCGCGCGAAATCGGACACGCCCGCCGTGTAACGCCGAATCCGCTCGGTCGCCTCCAAGATATCCCGGAGATAGACTTTATAGTCCCTGGGCATACCGAACCTCGCGAAGGATGCGGGAGCGCAACGCAGGCTTGATGGCGTCGGCGATCACAAGATCGACGTCCTTGTGGAACAGATCCTCAAGATAGAATTTGAGCCCCATGTAGTCGTCGAAGGTCTTGCGTTCAAACTCGACGACGAAATCTAGGTCGCTGTCCGCGCGGGCCCGCCCGCGGGCCGTGGAGCCGAAAAGGCCGAGACTTCGGACTCCATAGCGCCGGAGCCCATCACGATGAAGCCGAAGCGCAGCCAGCACGCGCGCGCAAGTCGTTTTCATGGGCGCCATGATTACGTGCCCACCGCCGCCAGAAGCTGGGTGTCGGCCTGCGCGATCACGACATGGTTGACGATCTGGTCGGGCCTCAGCGTCCGGACGGCCGCGGCGACCGCGGTGCGCACGTCGCCGATCTCGCCGCAGACGGTGAAGTAGCCCTTGCCGCCGCCGACCACCGTCTTGACCTCGAGGACGTGCACGGACGCGGCCTTGGCCGCGGCGTCGGCGGCCAGGACGGTCACGATCGCCTCCTTGGTCTCCACGATGCCCAGGGCCCCGACGACCTCCACGGCGATCCGCTTGTCCAGGGCATCGACCACCTGCTGGTGGACGTTGCGGATCAGGACCTCGTCGACGAGCACCTTGCCGAGGACTTCCTTGCCGGCGCGCAGGGAGGACTCGACCTCGCCCACCGGGCCGGTGATGAGGATGGTGTACTTGCCGCGGGCGATGTTGTGGGGCTGGGCGAGCTTCACCGCGGCCATCTGCCACAGGGGGGGGGCCGCGTCGAGGCCCTGGGCGAGCGAGGACGACTCCAAAAATCCCACGGCGATGTTGGCGAGCATGTTCGTTTCCCCTTTTAGGCGATGCGGAAGTAACCGACGAGCGCGCAATGCAGAGGGCGCGCGAAGTGGCTGGTCTTGGTCAGGCCATCGCCCGTCGGCGTGCCGATGGACATCGTGGCGTAACCCTCTCCCAGCCCGAGGCCGTAGAGGGTCGGTGCGTTCTTGACGTAGATGGAGCACTGCATCTTTCTTCCCATTGTGGTCAAATTGGCCACATTCGTCGAATGCATGGCCGCCGTGTGTTTGTGACCTCCCTCGGCGGCCTGCGCCAAGTCGACGGCCGCGGTCACGTCAGGAACGACCGTCACGGGCATGACCGGCATCAACTGTTCGGTCCAGACGAGGGGATGATCGTTGCCCACAAGACTCCAAAGGAGCCTCGTCCCATCCGGGACGGTCAGGCCGATGCCCTTGGCGATGACCGAAGCATCTTGACCGACGTAATCTCGGTTGAGGACGGGATCCTTGCAGCCTTTGCCCCCCTCTTTGATGATCAGCTTGGTCAGCTGCTCGATCTGGGAAGCGTTCAATTCATACGCCCGAGGATCCTGTCGCATGGCGGCCAGGAACCGGTCCTTGGCGGCCTCGACGACGATGGTCTCTTTCTCCGCCGTGCAGAGCACGCCGTTGTCGAAGGAGGCCCCGAAGATGATGTCCGAGGCGCACTTCGGGAACAGCGCCGTCTCATCGACCACGGCGGGCGGGTTGCCGGGGCCGGCCGCGATGGTCTTGCAGGTCTTGCCGACCGTCATCGCGACCTTCACGATGGCGGGACCACCGGTGACCATGTTGACCCGCACGTCCGGGTGGGCCAGTAAATTCTTTGTATTTTCCTGGGAAGCCTCCGCGTAGGTCGAGATCAGCCCGCGGGGGGCGCCGGCCTGCATGGCGGCCTCACAGAGGATGCTCATCGCCTCGACACAGGTCTTGAACGAAGCCGGGTGCGGCGCGAAGACCACCGCGTTTCCGGCCGAGAGGATGGAGATCGCGTTGTTGATGATCGTGGCCGCGGGATTCGTCGACGGCGTGACGGCCGCCACCACGCCGTACGGCGCGTACTCGACGAGAGTCAGTCCCTGGTCGCCGGTGTAGGCCCGAGAGACCAAGTCTTCAACGCCGGGAGTGCGGATAGCGCACACCAGATTCTTCTGAACCTTGTCCTCCCAGCGCCCCAGGCCGGTCTCCGCCACGGCCAGCTTGGCCAGACGCTCGGCATCGGCGACGGCCGCCTTGCGCATCGCGCGGATGACGGCGCGCCGGACTTCCAGCCCCTGGTCCTGGAAGACGGCCTGGGCCTTCTGCGCCACCTTGACCGCGGCGTCCACCGTCGGGTAGACCACCCCCCCGCAGCCGGAGGGCCGCTCCCCAACGACGTGCGGAAGCGACACTTCCCCGCCATATGGCGGGGTCGGCTGAGGGATGGCGGCGGGCGCCGGAGCCGTCACGACCCCACCGAAGTCCTCTTTCTCCAAACGCTTGAGGACCTCGGCCACGACGCGGGCGATCTCCTCGCTCTGCATGGGTTATTGCCTGCCGTTCTTGTCGGTCGACTTCTTGAAGGCGGTCTTGCCGGACTGCTCGACGGTGTCCACGATCGCAAAGATCACGGCATCCACCGGTCGGCCTTCGGTGCGGCTGGTCTGCCGGGCACTCGAGCCCTGCACGAGCAGGACGAGCTCCCCCTCGCCGGCGCCGACGGAATCGACGGCGACGAGGGGGTTGCCCTTCGAGGCGCCGGTCAGGTCCACGGGCTGCACCAGCAGCAGCTTGGACCCGACCAGCTTCTCATCCTTAAGGGTGCAGACGACGGTACCCGTCACGCGGGCGAAGATCATCTTGAGCCTCCGCTGAACGTCTTACTTCTTGCGCTGAAGATGCTCGGGAAGCGAGATCGGCATCTTGCCCTCGAGGTCCGGGTGCGGCTGCGGGATCACATGCACGGCGATCAACTCGCCGACCTTCTGCGCGGCGGCGGCGCCGGAGTCGCAGGCGGCTTTGCAGGCGGCGACCTCTCCGCGGAAGTAGACGAACAACTGCGTCCACAACCACCATAGAAGGGATTTCGCCGCCTGTCAAAACGAAATCACCGATGGAAATTTCTTCATCAATAAATTTTAGAACTCGTTCGTCCACGCCGCCATAATGTCCGCAGATAAATATCAAATGTTTGTATTTTGAAAGTTCTCTTGCTTTTTTCTGATTAAAAACCTTGCCTTGCGGAGAAAGAAGAATAATTTTCTGACTTCG
>CAYHNV010000187.1:0-4588 GCA_964358065.1 uncultured Elusimicrobia bacterium
GCCGTAGTCCGGCTTTTCGGTGCCCTTCATGATGCCGGGCTTTTCGCGGAACTGCCGGCGGACCTCGGCGATGACGGTCTGGGCCGCCTCGCCGACGGCCTTGATGGCCATGGAGGAGAAGAGGAAGACCAGCATGGCCCCGAGCATGCCCCCGATGAACACCTCGGGCTTGGAGAGGTCCACGCCGATGCGCGTGCCGGTGTAGTTGTAGATCTCGTCCAAGTAGGCCGAGAAGAGAAGGAAGGCCGCCAGTGCTGCCGAGCCGATCGCGTAGCCCTTGGTCAGGGCCTTGGTGGTGTTGCCCACCGCGTCCAGGCGGTCGGTCTTCTTGCGGATCTCCTCGGGCTGGTGGGACATCTCGACGATGCCGCCCGCGTTGTCGGTGATCGGGCCGAAGGTGTCCATGGCCAGGACGTAGGCCGCGGTCCCCAGCATTCCCATGGTCGCCACGGCGGTGCCGAAAAGGCCGCCCGTGACGCCGGCGTCGGGGCCGAGCGCCATGACGCCCAACTTGTAGGAGCTGAGGATGGCCGCTCCAATCACGAGGATCGGCACGGCCGTGCACTCAAGGCCGACCGCGATGCCGGAGATGATGTTCGTCGCAGGGCCGGTCTTCGAGGCCTCCGCGATGGAGAGGACCGGGCGGTACTTGTACTCGGTGTAGTACTGGGTGATGTACACGAAGGCCTGCGCGGTCAGGATGCCGATGAAGCCGCAGACGGTGTAGTAGAGCCAGGCGTTGGGAGCCTGCTCGCTGCGCAGCATCCACCACGCAGCCCCCGCAAAACCCAGGGCCGAGATGAAGGAGGTCAGGTAGTAGCCGATGTTGAGCGCGTCCATCGGGTCCTCGTGCTCCTCGGTGCGGACCACCATGACGCCGATGATGGACGCGACGATGCCGAGCGCGCGGGCGACGAGGGGGAAGACCACGCCCCTCCAGCCGAAGTAGGGGATCAGGCCGACTCCCAGGATCATCGCGCCGATATTCTCGGCGGCCGTGGACTCGAAGAGGTCAGCACCCCGGCCGGCGCAGTCGCCCACGTTGTCGCCGACCAAGTCCGCGATCACCGCGGGGTTGCGGGGGTCGTCTTCCGGGATGCCGGCCTCGACCTTGCCGACGAGGTCGGCGCCGACGTCGGCGGCCTTGGTGTAGATGCCGCCGCCGAGCTGGGCGAAGAGGGCCACGAAGGAGGCGCCGAAGGCGTAGCCGACGATCATGAAGGGGATCTTCTCGACCGGATAGCCGAGGGTCTTCAGGAGGATGAAGAGGCCGCCCACGCCCATGAGCGAGAGCGCGCAGACGAAGAGCCCGGAGACGGCACCCCCGCGCAAGGCGATGCGCAGGGCGTCATTGAGCGAGGTCCGGGCGGCGGAGGCCGTGCGGATGTTGGTGCGAATGGAGACCCACATGCCGATGTAGCCCGCGATGAGCGAGCAGAGAGCGCCCGCCACGAAGGAGCCCGTGGTGCAGATGGCCATGACCATGGGCTCGGCTGGATCATGCTCGTTGGGCTTGCGCACGAAAGCGTAGAGGACGAAGATCAGCACGGCCAGCAGGGAGGAGAGCGAGACGATGGTGTAGTTCTGGCGGCGCAGGAACGCCTCGGCGCCGGCCTTGATGGCGTCGGAGATCTTGCGCATCTCGTCGGTTCCGGTGTCCTTGGCCATGACCCATTCGATGAGCCAGAAGGCGACGGCGAGCGCGAACAGGGAGATCCCCATGACGATCACGAACGGGAATTTCATCGAGTGAACGAAGTCCATTCAATCCTCCGTCTTTACAAGAAGATATTGGAAAGCTTGAGCTTCAAGCCGGGCAGAAGGGGGGTCTTGATAACATGGTCCGCTTCCAGAGATAACTCGGCCGCGCGGAGGTACCTGCGGTCGCTCAGGCGGTGAATATCCACGGCTTCCAATTCGGGATCCACGATCCAATACTCGCGGACGCCATAGCGCTCGTAGAGCTTGCGCTTAATGGTCTCATCGGTCTTGCGGCTCGTTTGCGAAATGATTTCGATCACAAAATCAGGAGGCCCCTGGATGTTTTTCTCCGTAATGATGGAAGCCCTGGCAGCACGAATGAATAGAAGGTCGGGTTGGATCACATCCAGGCTTGAAAGAACCACATCGGTAGGAGCAACAAACACCTTTCCCGCTTTCGCGCGCGCAACATAATCTCCCAGAAAACGCATGAGGTTGCCGACAATTTCCTGGTGCCTGGTCGATAGAGCCGGTGTCATAAAATGTTCTCCGTCAATGAGTTCGTGCCGCCTCCCATCTTCCGGGAAGAGAAGGTAGTCCTCGTACGTGAATTTCGTTCTGTACGTCTGTGTGGGCATAAATACTCCCGTGTCCAGTGATTCTCCCCGGTCGTCGGCTACGCAGCCTCGTCGCGCCTTCCAAGGATAGTTTAGCACCTGGGCCGCTACGAATCAACAGGGCCGGCAGCAAGGGGTGCGATGCCGTAGCGCGCTCGGAATTCCATGCGGGCTTGCTCGAAGCGTCCGGCCTTTACGGCGGCGCGGATCAAGGCGATGACGTGGTTCATGTAATGGAGGTTGTGATAAGACAGGAGCCGGTAGGCCGAGAGTTCCTTGGCGCGGAGGAGATGCCCGAGGTAGGCCCTGGTGCAGCGAGCGCAGACGAAACAGGTGCATCCCGGATCCAGGGCCGTAAAGTCCCGACGGAAGCGGGCGTTGGTCACGTTGTACTTGCCGCCGGAGGCCATGACCTGTCCCGAGCGCGCCACCATCGTGGGATAGACGCAATCCATCATGTCGATTCCGCGGGCGACCGCGTCCCACAGGTCGAGCGGAGTGCCCACGCCCATCAGGTAGCGCGCCCGGTCCGGGCGCAGGGCCGCCGTGGTCTGCGCCAGCATGCTCCAGGTCTGCTCCTTGGACTCGCCGACCATGAAGCCGCCGATGGAGACGCCGTCGGCGGGTATGGCGTTCATGTGCTCGGCGGCAAGTCGGCGCAGTCCGGCAAAGAAGCCCCCCTGGAGGATGGGGAAGAACAGGCACTTCGCTCCGGCCTCGCGCGCGGCGGCGACGGCGGGGACCGAACGGTCGATCCAGGCCATCGTGCGCTCGAGAGCGAGGCGGGCATGGGCCTCGTCGGTAGGATACGGAGGGCACTCGTCCAGCGTCGTCCAGCCGTCGGAGCCGAGTGCTGCCTGCACGCCGATCACGGACTCCGGTGTCAGGCGATGTCGCGAGCCGTCAAGATGGGAGCGGAAGGTCACGCCCTCGTCGTCGATCTCGCGCAGGTCGCAGAGACTCAAGACCTGGAAGCCTCCGGAATCGGTCAGGATGAAGCCGTCATAATCCATGAAGCGGTGCAGCCCTCCGGCCGCCTTCACCGTTTCCGTACCGGGGCGCAGGTAGAGGTGGTAGGAGTTGGCCAGGATCGCGCGTGAGCCCAGGCGGCGCATGTCGTCGGAGTCGAGGGACTTGACGCTGGCCTGTGTGGCGACGGGCATGAAGACCGGGGTCTCCACCGGGCCGCGAGGGGTCTCCAGGACGCCGACACGCGCGGGCCCATCCTGGGCGAGGATATTAAATGGCATGCGGGATTCTACTTTTTAGGACGACGCTCGGCGAGCCGCGCGACCTCGTCCACCGCTTGGGCAAGGAGGCCGGCAAGGCCGTCGACGCGCGCCCCGGCCTTGGCGCACGCCTCGATGCGCCGGGCAAGCTCGCACAGGCCGCGCGCTCCGACCGCGGCGGCAGCGCCTTTGACCGCGTGGGCGGCGGCGGCGCATGCCTTGAGGTCGTTCTCTTCGTGGGCGCGGCGGGCGGCCTCGATACGGACGCGCGCATCGTCGAGGAAGTCGTCGATGAGGCGGGCGAGGGCCGCGGTCGAATCGCCCGCGACCGCGCCAAAAGAGGCGAGGGCGGTTTCGTCGAAGGGACGGTCCTGGGAATCGATGACAAATGACAATTTCTCCAAAGTGGTCGGTTTGGCCAAGAAGTCGTCCATGCCCGCGGCCAGGCAGAGGCGGCGATCCTCATCCGTGGCGTTGGCTGAGATGGCGACGATGGGAGTGCGGCGACGGCCCGCTTCAAGCCGACGAATCTCACGCGTGGTCTCCAGGCCGTCGCGCCCAGGCATCTGGCAGTCCATCAGGACCAGCCCGAAGTCCTCGCTTCGGACCCGGAGGGCGGCGCCTTCTCCGTCGCCCACCGCCTCGGCGGGACAGCCGAGCCGCTTCAGCTGGCGCACGAGCAGTGCGCGGTTGGTCGCATTGTCGTCAACGACCAGGACCCTCATGCGGTCCCGCGGCTTCCAACGCGCGCGCGCGGTCTTCGATACGAACTCGGCGGCGGAGGCGGGCCAATCCGTCTCCGGCACGGCACGTTCAAGCTCCAGGCGGAACCAGAAGCGCGTGCCTCGGCCGGGGTCGCTGGCGAAGCCGATGGCGCCGCCCATGAGTTCGACGAGGCCCTTGCAAATGGCCAGTCCCAGCCCCGTGCCGCCGTAGCGGCGGCTCATCGTCGCGTCGGCCTGCGAGAACGGCGAGAAGAGCCGCGTCCCCTGCTCCGGCGTGATGCCGATGCCCGTGTCGTGGACCGAGAACTCCAACGCA
>CAYHNV010000188.1:0-4554 GCA_964358065.1 uncultured Elusimicrobia bacterium
CGACGGAACGCACGGAGGGGAGGATGACCACGAAGGCCTGCCAGACCTTGTCGTACCAGCCCGAGGTCTTGAGCTCCTCGCGCAGGATCAGGTCGGCGTCGCGCAGCGTGCGCAGAAGCTCCGGGGTCACGGCGCCAAGCACCCGGATGGCCAGGCCGGGGCCGGGGAAGGGATGCATGCCCAGGAGTTCCGTGGAGATGCCCAGCTCCCGGCCCAGTCGTCGGACCTCGTCCTTAAACAGCATGCGCACGGGCTCGACCAGCCGGAGCTTCATCTTCTTGGGCAGGCCGCCCACGTTGTGGTGGCTTTTGATGACGGCCGCGGGGCCGTGCACGCCGGCGGATTCGATCACGTCGGGGTAGAGCGTGCCTTGGGCCAGGAACTCGACGCCCTTGATCCGCTTGGCTTGCCGGTCGAAGACCTCAATGAAGCTTTTGCCGATTATTTTCCGCTTCTTCTCCGGGTCGCACACGCCCTTGAGGCGACCGAGGAAGAGTTTGGAGGCATCGACAATCTTGAGGTTGAGCTTCAGCTCAAGCCCCAGCACCCGTTCGGCCCGCTCGAGGTCGCCATGGCGTCCCAGGCCGGTGTCGACGTGGATGCAGTGGAGCCGGTCGCCGATAGCGCGCGAGATGAGGGCTGCGGTCACCGATGAGTCCACGCCGCCCGAGAGCGCGCAGACGACCTTGCCCTTCTCGCCGACCTGGGCGCGGATGGCCGCGACCTGGGTGTCGAGGAGCGAGGACATGGTCCAGCGTTTTTCAAAACGGCAGATGCGGCGGGCGAAGTTCTGCAGGAGCGTGGCGCCCAGCGGCGTGTGTACGACCTCGGGGTGGAACTGAACGCCGTACCAGCCCTTGGCCTCGTCGGAGATGGCCGCGTACGGAGCGGACAGGGTGCGGCCCAGGACGCGGAAACCGTTATCCAGACGCTCGGCGCCGTCGCCGTGGCTCATCCAGACCCGCAGATGCTTGGGCAGGCCGGCCAAGAGCGGGGAATCGGCGACCAGTTCCAGGTCGGCGTGGCCGTATTCGCGCTTTTTGGACGGGGCGACCGTCCCGCCGTGGAGTGCGACCAATAATTGCATGCCGTAGCAAATGCCCAGTATCGGGACGCCTGATTCGAACACGAACGGGTCGGGGCGCGGGGAGCCTTGGCGATGCACGGAGTTCGGCCCGCCCGAGAGGATGATGCCCGCCGGTCGAGCATCCTGGATCTGAGCCTTCGAGGCTTTGTAGGGGAGTATCTCGCAGTAGACCTCGAGCTCCCGCAGGCGGCGCGCGATGAGTTGGGTGTACTGGCTACCGAAATCCAGGATGACGATCTTCTCGGCTTCGTTCGTCGCGACGCTCACTATTTCCCCATCCCGATGCGCTGCGCCTTCTGGAAGATCTTGCCTTCGGTCTTGATGGAGGGAGCGATGATGATCTCCGTGGTCTGCATCTCGCGGATGTTGCAGGCGCCGACGGAGCCCATGCAGGTCCGCAGGGCGCCGACCAGGTTCTGGGAGCCGTCATCGAGGCGCGAGGGGCCGTAGAGGATCTCCTCCAGGGTGCCGGCGATGCCGACCTGGATGCGGGTGCCGCGCGGCAGGTTGGCGTGCGGCGTGGCCATGCCCCAATGGTAGCCCTGGCCGGGGGCTTCCTTGGCGCGGGCGAAGGCCGAGCCCACCATGACGCCGTCGCAACCGCAGGCGATGGCCTTGCAGATGTCGCCGCCGGTGGACATGCCGCCGTCGGTGATAATGGGCACGTAGCGACCGGTGCGCTTGAAGTGGAAGTCGCGGGCGGCGGCGCAGTCGACGGTGCCGGTGACCTGGGGCACGCCCAGGCCCAGCACGCCGCGCGTGGTGCAGGCGGCTCCCGGCCCGACGCCGATGAGCAGGCCGGCCACGCCCGCGTCCATCAGCTCGGCGGCGACCGAGTAGGTCACGCAGTTGCCGACGATGACGGGGATTTTCATCGTCTTGCAGAACTTGATGATGTCGAAGGGCGTGTATTTGGTCGCCTTGTGGCGGACGGTGGTGACGGTGGACTGGACGACGAAGATGTCCGCGCCGGCTTTGGCGGCGATGCCGCCGAATTTTTCCGCGTTTTGCGGGATCGTCGAGATCGCGCAGGGCACGCCGGCCGCCTTGATCTGCCTGATGCGCTCGGCAATCAGCTCTTCCTTGATCGGCGGGCGGTACATTTCCTGAACGAGGCGAGTGGCCTCCTCGGGAGTCGCACCGGCGATCCGGCTGACGATCTCGCGGGGCTTATCGTAGCGGGTACTGATCCCGTCCAGGTTCAAGACGCCAAGCCCGCCCAGCTTGCCCATGGCGATGGCGAACTCCACGTCCACGACGCCGTCCATGGCGGAAGCGAGGAAGGGGATGTCGAGCTTGACGGGACCGATGTGGAGGGTCGTGTCGACCTCGTCCGGATTGACGGTCACGTCGCCGGGGACCAGCGCGATCTCGTCGAATCCGTAGGCCCTGCGGGCCTCACGGTCGCGTCCGATGAAGAAAGCCATTCGGGGGGAACCTCCCGTCGGGGATTCGGCTGACGACGAGGGTATCGTATCAAATTCCCTTCACCAGCGGCAATCGGGCTCGGGTGGCGCCTTCCAGGATCAGGGTTTCGGCTGAGCCGAGGCGGCGATCAGATCGTCGAGGATCTTGTCCATCTGGGGGAAGTCGAGGGGCTTTTCCAGAAGCCGTACGAGCGGGTCTGGGGGCAGGCGCGAGTTGACCCAGCTCCGAGATGCGGCGCTCACCACGACCACGGGGGTCGTTTTGGTGAGGGGGTCGGCGCGGAAGATTTCGATGAAGCGCGCGCCGTCGATGTGCGGCAGGCAGAAATCGAGCACGACGACATCGGGCCGCCGCTGCGAGGTCAGGACCATGGCTTCGGAGGCCGATCCAGCGCCGTCTACGCTGTGCCCGCGCGGCGTGAGATGGGTCTTCAGCAGGAGTATCAGCTCCGGGTCGTCGTCGACTACAAGGATGCGCGCCATGCTTGATATTGTAATTTTGCGAAGCGTTGAGTCAAGCCGAATTCCTGGTAGGACTCTTGCCGCTGCGTCGCTTCCCCAAAGGCCCAGGCACAGGGCCCCCCTGTCTTCTACCCTAGAGAAATGATGAAGCGGCTCCTGATCTTCGTCCTCGTCGCGCCGGTTCCGGCGCCGGCTGCCGCGGTCCAAGCCCGCTCGGCGGTCGTCGGCGTGCCGGCGCTTGTGTCTTCCTTGGGCGCCATCGCGGCGATTGTCCCGGCGCCTTCCGGGGGCTTGGCTCTCACGCCGGTCGTCGCTCCGCTGCCACTGCCGACTCCTCAGGCTTCCGTTGTTGCGATCCCGCCCCTGCCCGCCGCGGCGGCGCTCAACTTCCACCCCACCGCGCGGCCCCCGAGCCCATCCGCGCCCGTCTCCGCCGCCGCGCTCCCGACCCCGGAAGGTCAACGCCCCGTCCTGCGCGATCTTGAGGAACTCTCGCGACACCTCCAGCGCGGGAGAGGCGAGCGGGCCGTCCACGCCTACGATGGTTCACGCATCGACATGGCGGCGGCCTTCGTGCCCGCGGCGCTGGAGCGCGCTTCTCTTCCCGAGATGGCGACGGTCGCTCGCGAGATCCAGGAGCCCTCGCGCCTTTTGCGCGCGCACGGCATTCGAGCGACGGTGACGGTGTACGGCTCGGCGCGCATCCTCTCTCCCGCGGCGGCGAAGGCAGAGCTCGAAGCAGTCGCGGCAGAGACGGGCAAGAGTCCTCAGGATGCGGCAGGCAAGCGACGCCTTAAGGAGGCGCGCAAGAACCTCGCCGTTTCTCGGTATTATCGGGTTGCCCGGGAATTGGGCGCGCTCGTGGCCAAGGAAGGCCGGGGCAAGGTCGCCGTCGTCAGCGGCGGGGGGCCCGGCATCATGGAGGCGGCCAACCGCGGCGCCTTTGAGGCAGGCGGGCCCAGCGTGGCCTACAACATAAAACTCCCGCACGAGCAGAAGCGCAATCCATACGCGACGCGTGAGCTGGAGTTCTCCTTTGAGAACTTCTCCACGCGCAAGATGTCCCTGCGCCACGGCGCGATGGGGCTGGTCTATTTTCCCGGCGGCTTTGGGACGATGGACGAGCTCTTCGAGGTCTTGACGCTGATCCAGACCGGGAAGATGGCGCGCGTGCCGATTGTGCTGGTCGGTGAGAAGTCCTATTGGGCCAAGGTCCTGGATTTCGACGAATTCGCGCGAATGGGGCTTATCGCGCAGAACGATCTTTCTCTTTTCACTTTCGCCGAGACCGCTGACCAGGCGTGGAAGGAGATCGTCTTGGGCCAGATCCCCGCCGCGCGGCCTTGACGCTCCGCCGCGCCTTTGCCAGACTCCCGTGATGACCGAGACCAAAGCCCTGTCCAGCGAGCACCGCATCGAGATCGCCGCCGGGATCATCTTCACGGTGATCACCTGCGGCCTCTACAACATCTACTGGAACTACCGGCAGATGAAGGCCATGAACGCGCTCCTCGGGCGCGAGGAATATCAGTTCGCGATGTGGCTGATCCTGTCCATCGTGACTTGCGGGCTCTACCA
>CAYHNV010000189.1:0-4498 GCA_964358065.1 uncultured Elusimicrobia bacterium
TGGCCAAGAAGCTGGTGGACGGGAAATGGGACGGCCTCAAGGACGGCAAGACCCCCGGCATCGTGCTGGGCGTGGAGCTGGCCGCCCGGATGGGCGCGGAGGTGGGCGGCGAAGTGGTCCTCGTCTCCCCCAAAGGCGTGGCCACCCCGCTGGGCCCCCTGCCCAAGATGCAGCGCTTCAAGGTCGTGGGACTTCTCAAGACCGGCTACTACGAATACGACAGCGGCACCGCCTGGACGGCAATCACCTCCGCGTCCAAGTTCCTGGGCGTGGATTCCGGCGCGACCGGCGTCGGACTGCGCCTTAAAGACCTCGACCAAGCGGACGCCGTGGCCAAGCGCCTTCGGGGCGCTCTCGGTTTTACCAAGACGGTGCGCACGTATGCCCAGATGAACCAGACCCTCTTCGCCGCCCTGAAGCTTGAGAAAACCGTGATGTTCATCATACTGACGCTCATCACCCTGGTGGCCTCGCTCAACATCGCCTCCACGCAGATCCTGCGCTCGGTGGAAAAGACCCGTGACATCGGCCTGCTGAAGGCCATGGGGGCCACGCCCCGCATGATCCAGCGCATCTTCCTCGTCGAGGGACTGCTGATCGGCGGCACGGGCATGACCGCCGGCATGGCCCTGGGCTTCCTCCTCTGCTGGGCCATCGCCACCTTCCCCATCGTAGAGTTGCCCGCCGATATCTATTATTTGTCGCGCGTGCCGGTGGACGTGCGGGCCTGGGACGTGGCCGCGGTCACGGTCATGGGGCTGATCCTCACGCTGCTCGCCACGGTATTTCCCGCCGTGCGCGCCTCCAAGGCCGACCCCGTGGAGGCCATCCACTATGGCTGAGCCCGCCGTCCTGGCGCGCGGCATGCGCAAGACCTACGGACGCGGCCCCGCGTCCGTGCAGGTCCTGCGCGGCGTGGACATGCGTGTGGAGCCCGGCGAGTTCGTCGCCGTCCTAGGCCCCAGCGGCTCGGGCAAGTCGACGCTGCTCAACATGCTGGGGCTGATGGACCGCCCCGACGAGGGAGAGCTCTCCCTCTGCGGCAAGCGCGCCGCGGACCTGGGTGAGGACGCTCGCGCCTTCTTCCGCAATGAGAAGATGGGCTTCATCTTCCAGTTCGACTCACTGCTGCCCGAGTTCACCATCCTCGAGAACGTCCTGATGCCCGCGCGCATCACCCGCGCGCAGGGCCTGACCACGCAACCGCTGGCTCAGGCCGTCGTCCGCGCCGGGCGGCTCCTGGACTCTCTCGGCATCGGAGCGCTCGGCGGACGCTTCCCCTCGCAGACCTCCGGCGGCGAGCGCCAGCGCGCGGCCATCGCGCGCGCCCTGGTCAACGCCCCCGCCCTGGTCCTGGCCGATGAGCCGACCGGCAACCTCGACCGCGAGAACGGCGAGCGGGTCTTCGCGGACTTCAAGCGCCTGACCCGCGAGCACGGTACCGCCGTCATCCTCGTCACCCACGATGAGCCCGCCGCCAAGGCCGCCGACCGCGTCCTGCGCATGAACGACGGCGTCCTGCGCTGAGCTTACGTCTAGACGCCGCCGCCCGGGGTTTGGTATGTTCGTTCCGTCATGAAGATCTACATCGACGGTCGGTTCTACGACAAGGCTGACGCCAAAGTCTCCGTCTTCGACCATGGGGTCCTTTACGGCGACGGCATCTTCGAAGGCATCCGCGCCTACAACGGCCGGGTCTTCCGCCTCGATGACCACCTCCAACGCCTCCAGGAATCGGCCAACGCCATCCTGCTGAAGCTGCCGCTGCCGGTCAAGGAGATCGAGGCCGCCGTGCTTGAGACGCTCCGCCTCAACGGCCTCAAGGACGCCTACATCCGCCTGGTCGTCACCCGCGGGGTCGGCGACCTGGGCCTGGACATGCGCAAGTGCAAGCAGGGCGCGACGCTCTTCATCATCGCCGACAAGATCGAGCTCTACCCCGAGGAGTTCTACGAGAAGGGGCTGACTTTGGTCACTTCCACAATACGCCAGAAGGGCCTCGATCAGGTGACCCCCGGCGTCAAGTCGCTCAACTACCTTGCCAACATCCTGGCGCGCGCCGAGGCGACCGCCGCGGGGGCCCAAGAAGCGATCCTGCTCAACGCCGCGGGCCACGTCTCCGAGTGCTCGGGCGACAACCTGTTCTTCATCAAGGACGGCAAGATCTTCACCCCGCCGTCGTCGGCCGGCATCCTCTCCGGCGTGACCCGCCAGGTCGTCATGGAACTGGCCGAGTCCAAGCTGGGCATCAAGGTCATCGAGCGCAACTTCCCGCGCTACGACCTCTACACCGCCGACGAGGTCTTCCTGACCGGCACGGGCGCCGAGGTCATCGCGGGCGTCAAAATCGACGGGCGCATCATCGGCTCCGGCGCGCCGGGCCCCCTCACTCAAAAGCTGGTCAGGGTCTTCCGCGAGTACGCCCGCTCATCGGGCACGCCGGTCTACGAGACCGTCAAGGCAAAATAAAACATTGAAACTGCTCTCCTGGAACGTCAACGGCGCGCGCGCCGTCTGGCGCAAGGGAGTGTTGCAGGAATGGCTCCAGAGACAGAAGGCGGATGTCTATTGCCTCCAGGAGACGAAGGCCCAGCCCGATCAACTCGCGCCGGAGATGCCGAATCCCTTCGGCTATCACGGCGAGTGGCATTGGGGCGAGAAGAAAGGGTACTCCGGGGTGGCGACCATATCCAAAGCCGCTCCTGCCAAGGTCGAGCGCGGCTTCGGCCTCCCGGAGTTCGATAACGAGGGGCGTGTCCTCATCACCAAGCACGACGACATCACTCTCTTCAACATCTACTTTCCAAACGGCAAGAAAGACGTCGTCCGCCTGAAGTTTAAGCTGGATTTCTACCATTCTTTCCTCAAGGTCTTGGAAAGATGTCGTGAACAAGGAGACGACAAGATCGTGATCTGCGGCGACGTGAACACCGCTCACCAAGACATCGACCTCGCCCGCCCCAAGGAGAACCGCGGGATCTCGGGCTTCCTCCCCCAGGAGTGCGCGTGGATCGACACGCTCCTGGCCGCGGGCTTCGTCGACACCTTCCGCGAGTTCGAGAAAGGTCCCGAGCATTACAGCTGGTGGGATCAGCAGTCCCGCGCCCGTGAGCGCAACGTCGGCTGGCGCATCGACTACTTCTTCATCTCCCGGAACCTGAGGCCGCGCCTCAAGAATGCCTTCATCCAGCCCGAGGTCCTGGGCTCCGACCACTGCCCGGTCGGCATCGAGCTCGCATGAGCGCCAAGCGGAAGTTCATCATGGGTGTGGCCGGAGGCTCCGGCTCGGGCAAGACGACCTTCGCGCGGGCGGTCCTCGAACAGAGCTGGGCGGCCGGGATCACCGGGCAGATGTTCTCGCTGGACAACTACTACCGACCCCTGGGACACCTCGGCCTGGATGAGCGCAAAGCCTATAACTTCGACCACCCCCACGCGATTGATTTCGACCTGGCATTCGAACAGCTCGGCCGCCTGCGCGATGGTTCGGCGATCGAACAGCCGATCTACGACTTCAAGGCCCACACCCGCAAGCACGAAACCAAACACTTGGAACCCACCCAGATCATCGTCGTGGAGGGGCTCTACGCTCTGTACCCGAAGGAGTTCCTGGCCCTCTACGACTACAAGATCTTCGTCTCGACGGGCATCGCGACCGCGGCCCTGCGCCGCATCTCGCGCGACATCACCGAGCGCGGCCGCGACGTGGAAGGGGCCAAGCACCAGATCCTGACGACGGTGCTGCCGATGTACGAGACCTACGTCAAGCCGACCCAGCGCAACGCCCACTTCTCCATCAACTGGGAAGGGGCGGAGATCCCCGGCAAGTCCACCGAGGGCCTCATCCGCATGGTGCGCGACTTCTTCCGATAACATAGAATGCGCTCATGGTCAATGTCAACAACGCCAAACTCAAAGCTTGGGTCGATGAGATGGCCGCGCTCTGCCAGCCGGACGGGGTCATCTGGGTGGATGGGTCCGAGGTGGAGAAGAAAGTATTAGAGAACCGCGCCGTCGCCCGCGGCTTCATGATCCCGCTGGACCCGCAGCGCCATCCCGGCTCCTTCTACAGCCGCTCCAACCCCAACGACGTGGCGCGCACCGAGCACCTGACCTACATCTGCGCCAAGAGCCCCGATGACGTGGGGCCGACCAACAACTGGATGTCCCCGGAGGACGGCTACGCCAAGGCCGGCTCTCTCTTCAAGGGCTCCATGAAGGGCCGGAACATGTACGTCGTCGCCTTCTCGATGGGCCCGGTCGGCTCGCCGTTCTCGAAGATCGGCGTGGAGCTGACCGACTCCATCTACGTCGTCTTGAACATGCGCATCATGACGCGCATCGGAACTAAGGTCCTCGACCAGTTGGGGACCGACGGCGAGTTCACGAAGTGCCTGCACTCCAAAGCGGACCTGGACGTCAAGCACCGCCTGATCCTCCACTTCCCGGAAGACAACACCATCTGGTCCGTCGGCTCGGCCTACGGCGGCAAGATCGG
>CAYHNV010000190.1:0-4396 GCA_964358065.1 uncultured Elusimicrobia bacterium
TGGCCGGGGGTGTCGAGGAAAACGACCGACGCCGCGCCGACCTTCACCTTGTAGGCGCCGATATGCTGGGTGATGCCGCCGGCCTCGCCCGCGGCCACGCTGGTCTTGCGGATGGCGTCGAGAAGACTGGTCTTTCCGTGGTCGACGTGGCCCATGATGGTGATCACGGGGGGACGCGGCTTGAGCGTGGCGGGGTCTTCCTTCTCGGACTTGGAGACCGCCAGCTCCTCCTCTTTATACATCGCGACGACTTCCAGCTCAAAGCCGAAGTCGGAAGCGACGACCTGCGCGGCCTCCGTCTCAAGACGCTGGTTGATGGTGGCGAAGATGCCAAGCGACATCAGTTTCTTGATGACATCGTTGATCTTGACCTCCATCTTCTCGGAGAGTTCGCGCACGGTGATCATGGAGGAAACTTGGATCTTCTTAAGAGCCGGCTTGGCGCCCTCGGCGGGCTTGGTCGCGACGGGCGACGCGGGCTGAGAAGGCGGCGCATGGTGCTGAGGACGCGATCCGGAACGGTGATGTTGCGGGCCGCTGGGGCCGCGATATCCGGGCTGACCGGGACGAGGCGCGGGACGCTGGGTCAAAGCGGACGGCGGACGCGTCGTGATGGCGCCGGGGCGAAGAATCACCGGCTTCAGAGATGCGGTCGGAGCGCCGGGCACGGCGGGCTTGACGGCAGGCATTCCGGGCAGAGAGGGTTTAGGCGCGGCAGGCGCAGATGATGCCGCCGGTATGCCGGGAAGAGGCTGTTTGGCGACCGGAGCCGGAGCAGGAGTTGCGACGATGGGAGCGGCAGGCGCCGCGGCAACGGGAGGAACAGGCGGCACGACAGGCTTGGCAACCGGCGGCTTGGGCAGGCAGGCCCCGGCAGCCAAGCGCGTCACCTGCGGAGAGACGGTCGAGACCTTGCGTTTCTTAAAGAGGTCGAAGGCGGAGACCAGACGCAAACTCTCCGGCGCTATCGAGTTCACTTCCTGCTTGGAACGAACCTCGGCCTCCGCCTTGAAGACGCCCTCCACATCGGGCTTGGCGCCCTTCTTCGAGGGTGAAGACTTCGCCTTGGCGGATTTCTTGACGGGAGACTTCTTCGGCTTGCCGTGCGCCTCTCCTTTTTTTGCCGCCATCTTCTTGTTCGTCTTCTTTTCCATTCGCGATGTTCCTAGAGGGTCATGATAGCATTTCCGAGCTCGCGGCCGCTTTGGCCGAGGAGATGATCTTGGCCGCGGTCTTCTCGCCGATGCCGGAGAGAGCCGTGAGGTCGGCCACCGTGCACCGGGCCAGATGCGCGACGTCCGTGATGCCGGCCTTGACCAGGGTCTCCAGCGTCTTGGGGCCCACGCCTTCCAGCACGGCGAGGGCCGTCGCGGCGGTCTGGCCGGCCGCGCCGCCCTCGACCTTCTTCTGCCCCTCGGATTTGACCTCGAGGGTCCAGCCGGTCAGCTTCTGCGCCAGGCGCACATTCTGGCCGTCCTTGCCGATGGCCAACGCCAACTGCTCCTCGGCGACCAATATCTCGGCCACCCGGTTCTCGGCGTCGACGATGCGCACGGAGGCGATCTTGGCCGGCGCCAGCGCGTTGGCCAGGGCGGTCTCCGCGTCGTCGGCTCCGGGGATGAGGTCAATGCGTTCGCCGGCGACCTCGTTCATGATGGATCGGATGCGCGAGCCGCGCAGGCCCACGCAGGCGCCGATCGGGTCCACCTTCGGATCGTTGGAGCGCACGATGACCTTGGCGCGGAAGCCCGGGTCGCGCACGATGCGCACGACCTCGATGATCTTATCGGCGATCTCCGGGATCTCCATCTCCATGAGGCGCTGGAGGAAGCTGTCGGAGGCGCGCGAAAGGACGACCGCGGGGCCGCGCTGGGCCTTGTCCACGCGCAGGATGACGGCGCGCACGTTGGCGCCGATGCCGTAGCGCTCGCGGCGGATCTGTTCACGAAGCGGAAGGATGGCCTCGGTCTTACCGAGATCGACGATGATGTTGCGGTCAAGGAAGCGGTGCACCGAGCCCGAAACGATCTCGCCCTCCTTGGGCTTGAACTCTTCATAGAGCTTATCGCGCTCCACTTCGCGCACGCGCTGGGTCAGGAGCTGCTTGGCCGTCTGGGCGGCGATGCGGGCGAAGTCGGCGGCCGGAGCCGGGCAGCTGACCTCGTCGCCGATCGCCGCGCCTTTCTTGTACTTCTGGGCCTCCGCCTCCGTCAGTTCAAGTTCGGGCTCGCTCACGATCTCCACGACCTTCTTGACCACCACGGCGGAGAAGACGCCGGTCTCGCGGTCGATGGTGGCGCGGATGTCCGCGTCCTTGCCCACATGCTTGCGCAGGGATGAGACCACCGCACCCTCGATCATGGAGAGGATTTCATCCACGGGGATATTCTTCTCCCGGGCGATCTGCTCCAACGCCGCCATCAACTCTGACTTGCTCATAAAATCACTCCTGCGCGAGATCGATCTCGGCTGAATCATCGAGCCGCATCTCATCGATATTCCGCCGTTCGAACTGCTTGAGCGTCTGCCCGACCTGGACGGAAACCTTCCCCTCGGACAAGCCCTTCAGCATGCCGGAGAACTTCCGTTGTCCGCCGTCTGCGATCTTCAGGCGTAGGCCCACCGCCCTGCCGGAAAAACGCGCGAAATCCTTGTCCTTCTTGATCACGCGATCGAGACCCGGGGAGGACATCTCCAGGACGTAAGACTTGCCGATCACATCCTTCTCATCGAGGAACGCGCCCACTCGGTCCGAGAAATAGGCGCAGTCGTCAAGGGTGACGCCGGCCGGCTTATCCAGGAACACGCGCAGCACCCAGCGGCGGCCTTCCTGCCGCCAGTGGATGTCCACGATCTCCGCGCCCTCTTGCTCGATGAGGGGGGCCAGGAGCGTCTCGATCTCTTCTGCATTCATGTCATTTTTCAATAAAAAAAGTGGCTCAAAACGGAAGCCACTTTCAACGCGCGTCCCAGCGGGGGGGCGAACGACCGTATTATAGCATGAAAAACGACAAAAATGTCAATCCGCGAGAAGGCCCGACAGGCGGGCGGCGGCCTCGTCGAGCTTCCAGCGCTCGGTCGCGGCTTCGCCTCGCTTCTTATACTCGACCTCGCCGGCGTCGAGCGTGCGCTTGGAGACGACGAGCCGGTACGGGATGCCGATGAGGTCGATATCCTTGAATTTCACCCCGGGCTTGCCGTCACGGTCGTCTTCCAGGACCTCCATGCCTGCGGCCCCAAGAGCCTTGACCAGGACATCGACGGCGGGGCGCACGCGCGCGTCGTCGGCCTCATCGAGCACGGCGAGCGCGCAGTGGAATGGGGAGAGCGCGGCAGGCCACAGGATGCCGTCCTTGTCGTGCCCCTGCTCGATGGCGGCGGCGACCACGCGGGAAACGCCGATGCCGTAGCAGCCCATGACCATGGTCTGCGGCTTCTGGCGCTGATCCAGGTACTCGGCCTTCATCGCTGAGGAGTACTTGGAGCCGAGCTTGAAGGTGTGGCCGACCTCGATGCCTTTGTAAAAAGAGGTCCTGGAGCCGCATCGAGGGCACGGATCCTCGGGCGTGGCAGAACGAAGATCGAAGAACCCGCGCAGGCCCGGCAGGTCGCGGGAAAGATTGAAGCAATCGACATGCAATCCATCTTTGTTCGCGCCGGTGACGCCGTTGAGAACGGCCTTGGCCGCAAAGTCGGCATAGATGGGCACGCCCGAATGGCCCTGCGGACCGCCGTAACCGGCCTTACAGCCCATCACCTGCTCGTATTGGGCCGGGCCGGCGCGGTAGAGGTTGGGCGCTCCGACGGCCGAGGCGAGCTTGGCCTCGTGCAGTTCATGGTCGCCGCGCATCAGCGCGATGACGGGCGCCTTCCCGTCGATCATGTAGAGCTGGGTCTTCAGGAAATCGGACGACGCGCGGCCGAGGAGCATCGCGACGTCCGCGACGGTGGTCTTGGCCTGCGTGTCGAACTCGGTCACGGGCTTGAACGCCGCCGCATCCGGCGCCGCGTACTGGTCCTTGACCTCCGCGCGCTCGAGGTTGGCGCCATACTCGCACTTGGAGCAGGAGACGATAGTCTCCTCGCCGGTCTCGGCCAGGACCATGAATTCGTGGGAGAAGGAGCCGCCGATGGCGCCCGACTGGGCCTCAACGGGCTTGAACTTAAGCCCGCAACGCGAGAAGATCCGCTTGTAGGCCTCGTAGATCGTCTTGTAGTACGCCGTCGCGTCGGCCTCGTCGGCGTGGAAAGAATAGGCGTCCTTCATCAGGCACTCGCGCGCGCGCATCACACCGAAGCGGGGGCGGATTTCGTCACGGAACTTGAGGCCGAACTGGTAGAGCATCGTCGGCAGCTGCCGCCACTTGCCGAAGATCAGCGCGGCCAGCGCCAGGTA
>CAYHNV010000191.1:0-4382 GCA_964358065.1 uncultured Elusimicrobia bacterium
CTTCGAGCGCTTTCTAAACCCGGACCGGAAATCCATGCGCGACCTGGACATCGACTTCGCCGACACGGGCCGCGACAAGGTCATCGCCTACGTGCGCCAAAAGTACGGCGAGGACTGCGTGGCGCAGATCATCACCTTCGGCTCGCTGGGTGCCAAGCTCGTCATCCGCGACGTGGGCCGCGTGCTGGACATGCCGCTGACGCAAGTCAACGAGATCGCCAAGAAGATTCCGCTCGGCCCCAACGTCCGCCTGCACGAGGCGATGCAGCAGCCGGAACTGGCCGAGCTGGCCAAGGACCCGCAGGTCAAGCGACTGCTGGAACTCTCGCTGAAACTGGAGGGCCTCAAGCGCCATACCGGCGTGCACGCGGCCGGCACCCTCATCACCAAGGAGCCCGTGGTCAAGTACACGCCGCTGGCCAAAGGAGCCAAGTCCGACGTCGTCACCACGCAGTATGACGGCGACATCTGTCCGAAGCTGGGCCTGCTGAAGGTCGACTTCCTCGGCCTGCGCACCCTCTCCATCATCGACGACGCGGTCAAACTCGTGCGCGCGCGCCATGACCCGAAGTTCGACATCGACACCGTCTTGATGGACGATGCGAAGACCTATGAAATGCTGCGCACGGCGAAGTCCCTGGCCGTGTTCCAGCTCGACAGCCAGGGCATCCGCGACCTGCTCTTCCGCATCAAGCCCACCGTCTTCGACGACATCGTGTCGCTCATCGCCCTCTTCCGCCCCGGCCCCATGCAGTCCGGGATGCTCGACATGTTCGTGGACCGCAAGCACGGCCGCGAGGAGGTGAAGTACGACAATTCCCTCCTTGAGCCCATCCTGAGGGACACCTACGGCTGCATGGTCTTCCAGGAACAGGTCATGGAGATCTCCAAGAAGCTCGCCGGATTTACGCCCGGCGAGGCCGACGGCCTGCGCAAGGCGATGGGAAAGAAGATCCACGAGGACCTGGAAAAAATGCGCAGCAAGTTCGTCGTCGGCTGCGGCGTCAACAAGATCAAGGATAAGGTCGCCCATAAGATATACGACCAGATGGTGAAGTTCGGAGGCTACGGCTTCAACAAGTCGCACTCGGTCGCCTACGGCATCGTCGCCTATCAGACCGCGTACCTGAAAACGAACTTCCCGATCGAGTTCATGACGGCCGTGCTCACCTCTGAGATCGGCCACTCATCGATCGGCGCCGAGGACAAGGAGAACAAGCTCGTCACCTATTTGGAGGAAGCCCGGCGCATGGGCATCAAGGTCCTCCCCCCGGACATCAACAAGTCCGAGACGCGCTTTGCCATCGAGGAGGAACAGATCCGCTTCGGCCTGCTCGCCGTCAAGAACGTGGGAGAGGGCGCGGCCGACTCGATGGTCGCGGCCGCCCGCGAGAAGCCCTTCGCGAGCCTCGACGACCTCTGCGCGCGAGTGGACCTGCACGCGGTCAACAAAAAGACCCTTGAGTCGCTGACCAAGGCCGGGGCCCTCGATTCTCTGCGCGCCGCCGAGCCTGCGCACGCGGCGCGCGCACGCCTGCTCTTGGCCATCGACGAGACCGTGGGACGCCAGCAGCGCGTGAAGGCCGACATCGACAAGGGCCAGGGCCTGCTCTTCGGCACGGTCGCAGCACCCCTCCCCGTCTCGGGCGGCGCCGACACGGCCGTCAAGCCCCTCTCCGAACACGACACCCTGGCCTTCGAGCGCGAGGTGCTGGGTTTCTACTTCTCCGGCCATCCCCTGCTGGGCGTGAAGATGCAGCTGAAGGCCGCGGCGACCCACGAGGCCTCCCAACTGGACCCCTCCATCACGACGCCGGTGCGCCTGGCGGGGATGATCAGCAAGACCCGCAAGATGGTCTCCAAGAAGACGGGCGAGCCCTGGGTCATCGCCACTCTGGAAGACCTCACGGGCGAAGTCACCTTGCTCTGCTTCCCGAAGGTCTACGCCTCGGGCTTGGCTCGCATCGCGAAAGTCAGCGCCCTGGTGACGGCCACCGGCCGACTCTCCTTCAAGGGCGAGGACGCGGGCACGGGTGCTGCGGAACTCATCGTCGACGAGATGAGCCCCCTCGACCTGGCCGTCTCCCGCTACGCCAAGCGCCTGCGCCTGATGTGCGACGCCGCGATGGGCACCGAGAAGCTGGAGAGCCTGCGCGACCTCTTGGAGGCGCACCGCGGGCCCTGCGCCGTGGTGCTGGAACAGGAGACCTCCGAAGGCCTGGCCCTGCTCGAGGTGGACCAGCGCGTGACTTTGAACCAGCCTCTGCTCGAAGCCGTCGAGGCCCTGCTGGGCGAAAGGTCCTGGCACATCGATTCCGGCAATCCTTCGCGATGAAGGTTCTGGCGACGTTTCTCATTGCGTCCATCGAAACGGTTCAGGGGCTCACCTCGCCCCTCTTCACGGCCGCGGACGCGGCCTGCAACCGCGCTTTCGAGTTCCACGCCCAATCCACCGCGTTCGCGCGCGCCCAGGATAGCTTCGATAAGGCCCGGACGACATCGGACGCGACTCCCGCCGCAGCCCGCCCCTTCCTGGACGAGGCCGAGAAGGCCCTGTCCTCTGAAAGGCTTTTCCAACGATGACTCGAGTTGAACCGCAGCTACCCCAAATAAGGGGTTTATCTGCTAGAATTCAGGGAGCCCGTGTTCTTGGAGAGATAATGGCAGATCGAAAGCGCATCCTCGTGGCAGACGATGATCCTGACCTCCTCGACCTCCTGAAGATGGATCTCGGCTTCCAGGGCTATGATGTTCTGGTGGCCGCCAACGGCAAGGACGCCCTCCAGGTGGCGATGGCGGAGAAGTTGGACCTGGTGCTCCTCGACGTCATGATGCCCTACATCGACGGCTACCACGTCGCCTACGAGCTGACCAATAAGCTGGGCACCAAGGCCCCGCACATCCTGATCATGACCAGCCGCGACACCGTCAAGGAAAAGGGCATCGCGCTGATGAGCGGCGCGACCGAAATCCTGCAAAAACCTTTCGAGATGGCCAAACTCCATGAGCGGATCACCAATATCCTCTCCAAGACCGCTTAGACCACCCAGGACCCCGATGAGCTCACGTCTCGCCTTGACAGCCGCGGCCCTGATTCTCCTGCTCGCCGTCGTCGCCGTCGCCGAGAACGCGGCCGCGCCCAAGATCCGGCCCAAGTCCAACAACAGCCGCCTGGCGCAATCCTCGCGCGACAACGGCCCGCTCCAGCCCGATGTGGACGCCATCGACGCTCCGACCACGGCGGTGCTCGACTACGCCGGCTATTCCAGCCGTTCGCGCTTCTACTCCAAAGGAGGCATTCTCCAGTACGCCTCCTTCGGCGTCTATCCCGGCCTGAACCTGGGCGCCTCGGTCGCCGTGGATGCCCTCATCGGTGACGAGCGCCATGTGCGCATGCGCGCTCCGACGGCCCAGGTCAAGTACCGCTTCTACGAAGGAGACTCGGAACTGCCGTCTTTGGCCGTTGGATTTGACGGCCAAGGCAACAGATACAACCCAGGCTCCAAACGCTTCAATCAACGCCAGCGCGGCTTCTTCATGGTGGCCACCAAGGAGGTCGGAGTGCCAGGCCTCCAGATCCACCCCTCCTTCAACGTCTCTGACTTCGACTCCAACGGCGTGTTCGGCAGCATCCCTTTGACATTGAACATCCGGGACAGGGCCACGCTGCTGCTGGAATGGGACAACATCAACAACTGGAGCGACAGCCGCTTCAACGCGGGCCTGCGCGCCCATCTCTCCGCGAATTTTGCCGTCGATTTCGCCGTACGAGCCATCGTCAGCGGCGGGTGGTACTCCGACGGAGCGCAAAAAGGCCCCGAAAGGATCGTCCAGTTGAAGTACAGCAACAGTTTCTAAATATATGAGCAAGCGCATAGCGATCCTCACCGGCGGAGGAGACTGCCCGGGCTTAAACCCCGCCATCCGCGGCGTTGTGCTGAAAGCCGCCAAGCTCGGCTATGAGTGCGTCGGCATCCAGGAAGGATGGAAGGGCATGATCGATGCCGTGGCCAAACCCCTCTCCCCCGACGACGTCAAGGAGATCGTGGGCAAGGGCGGCACCATGATCGGCACCTCCCGCACCAACCCCTACAAGAAGGAGGGCGGCGTGCCGAAGGTCCTGGAGACCTTCAAGAAACTGGACCTCCACGCCCTCGTCGCCATGGGCGGCGAGGACACGCTGGGTGTGGCCGCCAAACTTTTCAAGGAACACAAGGTCCGCGTGGTCGGCGTGCCCAAGACGATGGACAACGACCTGAGCGCCACCGACTACACCTTCGGCTTCGACACCGCCGCGACCATCGCCGTCGACGCCGCCGAGCGTCTCATCGACACCGGCCGCTCGCACCGCCGCATCATGGTCCTGGAAGTCATGGGCCGCC
>CAYHNV010000192.1:0-4343 GCA_964358065.1 uncultured Elusimicrobia bacterium
GAGCCGGTGTCCGTCTCGATGAACAGGAGCTCCGCGTCCGCGCCCGCCGTGTTGCCGATCCGGAGCCTCGGCGTCCCGTCCTGCCTCAAGATGTGCAGCTGCGCCGCCGGTGTCGTCGTCCCGATGCCGACGCCGCCGCCGATGACGGCGAGACTGCTCCCGCCCACCGAGAAGGCGTTGCCCGCGACGGTGAGCGTGGACTGGATGAGCACGTTGTCCGAGGCCGTCTGGAGCTGGACCACGGTCCCCGCGTCGTTCCAGCCGCTTGAGCCTCCGCCGACCAGGTCCCCGAAGGCCCCGCCGTTCTCGGAGACCTTGAGCTTGTTGGCCGTCGCGTCGTAGTAGAGCACGCCGCGCCCGGCCGCAGCGCCCGAGGGCTGGCCGATGGCGGACAGGCCGAGCGCGCCGGCCACGGTCATCGTCGAGAAGGGGGCCGTCGTCCCGACGCCGAATTTTCCGCCCGTGTTGATGAAGCTATCGTTGTCGTCGCCGCCGGAGAGCGTGATGTTTTCATTCCCCGCAGGATTATCGACCGTGAAATACCCCGAGCCGTCCGGCGATTGCCGAAGTTGAATGGCATTCAGTCCCAAATCATTGACGGCGGTCAGGAACTCGCCGCTGTCGGCGGTGTTCTGAATGCGCACCACGAACTCGTTCTGCGGCGCGTTCCCGACGATGGCCAACCGGTTCCCCGGGCTCGCCGTGCCGACGCCGACGTTGCCGGACTGGTTGATGAAGATCGCCGGCGTCCCGGTCAGCGCCGCCGAGGCCGCCGTCGAGATCGTCAAAGTCCCGTTGCTGGTGATCGTCGAGCCCGAGACGAGTTGGAGGTTTCCCGCCGAGGTGAAGGTCGCGACGTTGACGCCGACGCCCAGGCCCTCGGCGCTGAGGGCGCGGAAGGCGAACGGGGAGGTGGTCAGGCGCTCGCGGGGCGTGAGCGTCTCGGGCGCCGCGAGGGTGGTCCCGGCCTGAACGGAGATCTCAAGCCAGGTTTCCGAGCCGGCGAAGGCCCCGGCGGGTATGCCCCCGGCCGTGTAGGAGCCGATCTGGACGGAGTAGAGGCCGTTGGTCACGGCGAGCGCGTTGCCGGCGCCGGTCACGTCCTCGGTGAAGAGGGCGCTTCCCCCCGAGGACTGCGCGAAGAGCCTGAAGCGGAAGGAGTAGGTTCCGGTCAAGGGATTTCCCGACGGGTCGCCGAGCTTGCCCTGGTAGTTGAGGTAGGCCGGGAAGGCGGCCGCGGCGGGGACGGCGAACGCCAGGGCGGCCAGTATCGCCAAGCCGATGCGACGGAGGACGGCAGTCATCACCATTGGGGGAGTATAGACCCGGCGAGTCGTCGGCGCAAGCCCTGCTAAATTACTGCTAAAACGAAGAAAGGAATCGGGCCGCGCCCAGCCGCAGAACGCCGGGCGCGGCGCGAGTCCCTCCGCGCGGCTCCTCGCGCGAGAGTTGCACCGTGTAGGCGGGCTTGAGGCGCTCTTGGAAGTAGAGCAAAGAGGGGCTGACGTCCTGCGCCGAGAGCTTCGCCTCCAGGAGCAGGTAGGGGCGGCGCGACTCGGTGAGGAGAAAATCGACCTCCCGCTTCTCCTTGTCGCGCACATAGTGGAGTTCGAAGTCCCCCAGCCCCCAGTCGTTCCAGGCGTCGCGCAGTTTGAGCAAGTGGAGAGCGACGAGGTTCTCGAAGCGCGCTCCGGGGTCCGCGATCTCCGAGAAGTCGAAGAGGTAGACCTTGGCCTCGCGCCGCAGGGCCCGGGCAAGGCGTCCGGCGTAGGGGCGTATCTCGAAGAGATAGTACCGGCGGCCTCGGGCCCCCACCCACGCCCGCCCGGCGCCGACGGCCACGCCGAGGTCCTCGCTGAGCGCGTTGAGGGAGAGGGGCGCGCCGACGCGTTCCGGCAGAAGGGCCGCCAGCGCCTCCACCAGCCCGATGTCGCGGATGCGCGTGAGGTCGCGCAGGTCCTCGCGGATCACCAGGTGGTGGCGCGCGCGCCGCCAGCGGCGCAGGCGGCTTTCGCTGCCGGAGAACAGCGGTTCCGGGAAGCCGGTCAGCCTCTCGAGCTGGGCGAGAGCTTGCTCCGCCCCCGGCGGGGGCGCGCCCGGCGCGGCCAGGCGCCACAACTCCTCCGGCGCCCGCACGGTTGCCCGGTCCGGCGCCAGCATCTCCCCGAGCGTGAAGGGGTGCAGGCGATAAAGCCCATAGCGTCCCAGCAGGGAGTCCCCCCCGCGCTGGTAGACATCGAGGCGGCCGCTGCCCGTGACGAGGATGTCGGTCCGTGCGCCCGCCGCGTCGTAGAGACCCTTGAGAAAGCGCTTCCAGCGCGGGTATTTATGGATCTCGTCGAGGGCGATGCGGGCGCGGGTGGCGCCCGCCGCATCCCAGAATCCCTCCGGATGGCGCAGGATGGCCTTGCGGTGGCTCTCGACGTCCCAGTTGAAGTAGTTGCCGGCCTGCGCGGTCAGTTCCAGCAGGTGCCGGACCAACGTCGTCTTGCCCGCCTGCCGGGGGCCGGAGACGAAGGCCATCTTGCGCTCTTCCTTCAGAAGACGGAGAAGCTCGGGCGTGAGATAGCGCACGATTCTAGTTTACATCATACTGAAAAAAAGTCAATACCTTTTTTCAGTATAATAAAGATGATCTTGCCCCCGCTCAGAGCCGGCGGCGCTCGAGGAGGGCTTTCAGGCGGGCCAGGAGCTCGGCGGGGGCGACGGGCTTGGTCAGGTAGGCGTTGACCTCCCCCTCGCGCAGGCCTTGGACCTGATCCGAGGCGCGCACGTTGACCGAGAGCATGATCAAAGGCAGGCGCGCCAGGCGCGGGTCGCGGCGGATCTCGCGCGCCAGGTCGATGCCGCTGTCGCCGGGGAGGTTCCAGTCGAGGACGGCCGCGTCCGGGGGCGCGGTCGCCAGCAGCAGGCGCGCCTCCACGGCGCTCTTGGCCAGCGCGACGCGGTAGCCCCCGGACGCGAGGACCCGCGCGGCGATGCGCCGGTGGTCCTCGCTGTCGTCGACGACGAGGATCGTCGCGGTCTTCACGCGCGGCCCAATCTCAGAGCGCGCCGGAGCGGAAGCGCTCGTGCAGGCGCTTGGTTTTTTCGGTGGCGAACCGGGCGATGAAGGCGTTCGCCTGGCGCAGCCAGCGCAGCTTATCCAAGGTCGAAAGTCTGCGGTGCTCCCGGAGCGCCTCATCGGAAACCTCGTACGAGAAGCCGCCGTCGGTCATCTTGTCTTTCATTATGGACCTTGCGAAGCATTGAGATTCATAGAGCATCGAACT
This sequence comes from uncultured Elusimicrobia bacterium, assembly GCA_964358065.1. Lineage (GTDB taxonomy): Bacteria > Elusimicrobiota > Elusimicrobia > UBA1565 > UBA9628 > GWA2-66-18. The sequence continues at coordinate 3,273 of CAYHNV010000192.1, forward strand.
GTTCGACGGTGAGGCCTGATTGCTTGATAAGCTTGCGCAGGAGGCCGATTCCCAATTCTTTGTGCTGGGGGACGGACAACGTGTAGAGAAAGTCCGGTTTGACCATCATGACGTGGGAGCCGGCCTGCCGTGCGACCGTCCATCCCGCCGACTTGAATTTGCGAACTGCCTGCGCGCCGGAGCAGAGGCGCGGCCGCCCGCTCACACGGAAACCTCCAGCGATTTGCCGCCGTGCTTCTCTTTTTGAGTCTTGGCGTCCATCACGGAAAGCCAGCCGACGATGGCTTCCGTGATGTTCGCCTCGGCTTCCTTCTCGGTTTTGCCTTGACTGAGGCAGCCCGGCAATGCGGGGACCTCCGCGACGTAAAAGCCTGACTCATCTTTTTCGATGATGACGCGCAATTTCATTGGTTCCCCCCTCGCTTGAGTTTAACAGATGCGGCCATTTCGCGCAATGTCGCGAATCAACTGCGCGCCCCCCTTCATTCGCGCGCCAAACGCGGCAGGCTCGCCCGGAAGACGCTGCCGCGTCCGCCGGGGCCGGGCTCGTAGTCGAGGCGCCCGCCCTGCGCCTCCATGAGCGTGCGCGAGATGTAGAGTCCGAGGCCCGTCCCCGCCGTCCCGTCGAGCGCCGGGGCGAGGCGCGAGAACTTGCCGAAGAGCTGGCCGTGCTTGTCCGAGGGCACGCCGACGCCCTCGTCGCGGACCTCGAGCGCCGCGCTGTCGCCGTCCCGGCGGGCGCTCAGGCGCACGCAGGCGCCCGGAGGCGTGAACTTCAGGGCGTTGCCGACGAGGTTGTCGAGGACCTGGCGCAGACGGTCGCGGTCGGCCTTCACCATGACCTCCGCGTCTCCGGGTTCGACGCTCAGCGCGACGCCGCGCGCGCGGGCGTGGGCGGCATAGGCGGCGGCGGTCTCGTCGAGCAGGGCGCGGACGTCAAGGGGCCTCAAGAGGAGCTTGACGCGGCCGTCCGACACGCGCGTCATGTCGAGGATGTCTCCGATGGTGCGGCGCAGGTGCGAGGCGGTGCCCTTCATGCGCCGCACGTCCTCGAGCCAGCGCCGGGTGTCG
>CAYHNV010000193.1:0-4187 GCA_964358065.1 uncultured Elusimicrobia bacterium
TGGCCTCCAAAGTGTTCGGGGCCAGGCCGAACTCGGAAGGGTCGAAATCATAAGGCTCCAGGAAGCCGCCCTTGCAGGCGTAGACATGGTCGGGCTTCTTGGGGTCCTTGTCGAAATAATCCTCGCGGCTCCAGTGGGACGCGGGGACGTCGCGGATGGCGTCCGTCTTGTTCTTGATGTTGGCCCAATACTCGCGCAGGGTCTTGGCTTTCGGGAAGACGCAGCCGATGCCGACGACAGCCAGGGGATGGAACGCGGGGAGCGGCTCTTTCTTGGTGGTCATGATCTCTCAGTCGAGGAGGCGGTCCAACTCTTCATCGGTCTGCGGTTGGATCCGGAGGGTTTCCGAGTCGATGGCGACTGCCTGGCAACGGAGGAAATGCGCGCGCGTGAGCACGGCCGCGCCGTAGAGCAAGTTATGCGCTACGAGAGAGATCGTGCGGTTCTCAGGGATTTCCAAGAAACTCCCCTTGACCCATTCGTTGAAAGCGCCCATCGCGGGGCCGCACCAGATCTGGTAGTCAAGCGCTCGATCCGGGACGCCGGCGTTGGCCCATCGGGAAGCCTGGCCGAGGTATGAACGAAACACAAGCGCAAGCTTGTGTTTCGGCTCGCGCTCCGCGCGCTCGACTTGCGACGGATCCCGCTTGAGGAAAAACTCCCTGGTCTTGGCCCAAACGGACTCCAACGGCTCTCGGAAGAGGTCTTTCTCAAGGGGAGCCCTCACGGAGGCCGGCAACGACTCGATCGAGTCATGTAATCGATACGCCTCGTAGAGTTTCGCGCCGCGCATGGCGAACATGGTCCCGCGCTTGAGTACCTGGACCTTGACGCCCCGCTCGAACATGTCGGCCGCGGGAGCCATGACGACGTCGGCCTGTCCGGTTTCGGCCAGCATCTTGCGCACCCGGTCGCAGGAGCCGGACTCGACACAGGCCTGGTTGACCGAGCCGGTCATGACATAAGCGGCCCCCATCATGTAAGCCGCGGCGGCCGAAGCCGGAGTGGCGATGCCTCCCGCCGCGCCCACGCGCGGAGGCCGGGTGAAGCGGTGCTGGGCCTGGAGCCGGTCGCGCAGGGCGATCATGGCGGGCAGGAGGCTGATGAGCGGGCGGTTGTCCGTATGGCCGCCGCTGTCGGCCTCGACCGTCACATCCTGCGCCATCGGGATCTCGGGGGCGAGCGCCGCCTCCTGCGGCGTGATGAGGCCCGCGCCCGCCAGTTCCCGCAGCAACGACTCGGGAGCGGGTGAGAGGAACTTCTCGGCGACCTCGGAGCGCGACACTTTCGCGACGATCTGATTGGGGACGACGACATGACCGCCAGGCCCGCGATGAAGGCCCGTCAAACGGTAACGAACGATAGATGGCGTCAAGCTCATGAAAGCCGAAGCTTCCACTAATCGAACGCCTCGACGGAGATATAGATCGCACAGGGCGTTCTCGAGGTCGGGCTCGTTCGGGCTGTGAATGAGATTGTATCCGTGGGTCTTGGAGCCGAGCGAGGACTGCAAGCGGACAATGGCGGCCTCCACCTGCTCAAGGGATAAACCCGCGGAACCGAAGAAAGACAGGACCCCGGCGCATGAACCCGCCTCGACGATCTCGTCCGAGGCGATGGCATTTGCCATGGACGCGGTGGCGTAGGCGTAGCGCACGCCGTGCTCGCGCAGGAACTCGGGATCGCCCAGATTTTCAGGAAGGAGGGGCGGCGCGAAAGCGTCCCCGACGCGGACGGGGTACTTTAAGTCCTTGAGGGAGCGACCTAATATGGAAGCGTCGGACTTCGCGTCGATCGTGCGTGGAATGAGCGATTATACCCGTTTTCAGGCGGATTTTACGGCGGATGTGGTATCATCACCCGCGATGCATGAGCTCATCGACCTCCTGAAGAAGACCCACGATGTCCGTGCCATCATCGAATGGGGCGGACTGACGATGGTCTCAGCCATCGTCTTCACGGAGACCGGCCTCTTCGTGGGCTTCTTCCTCCCCGGCGACTCTCTGCTGGTGACCGCGGGGATTTTCGCTCGGATGGGGCACCTCCCCCTCCACTGGCTTCTGACCTTGGTCCCCTTCTGCGCCATCGCCGGCGACCAGGTGGGCTACATCATCGGCCGCAGGGCCGGCGCCGCCCTCTACACGCGCCCGGACGGGCTGCTCTTCAAAAAGGCATACCTCATCCGCGCGCACGACTTCTACGAGAAGTACGGCGCCAAGACCATCGTGCTGGCCCGCTTCGTGCCCATCGTGCGCACCTTCGCCCCCGCCGTGGCCGGCGTGGCGAAGATGAACTACCGGACCTTCGTGACCTACAACATCCTGGGCGGCATCCTCTGGGTGTTCTCGACCGTGCTTGGCGGCTACTTCCTCGCCTCCCTCGTGCCGAACATCGATCAGCGCATCCACGAGGTCATCATCGTCGTGGTGATCCTCTCGGTCCTGCCCGGCGTCTTCGAGTACCGGGCCCACCGGCGACGCGGCGCGGCGTCAAAGCCCTAGGTCAGCCGCGTATCGTCGCTTGTCCCGCCTCGCAGACCAGGCGGTAGCGCGCCAGGATGACGTCCGACGCGGCCGTTCGGGCCTCGGCCGTCACGGGATGAGCCAGGTCGAACCAGCGCTCGGCGGCGACGCCCTTGCCCTTCTCCGCGGGAAAGACGACGAAAGGCTCGTCGTTGCCCGCCTCTTCCTTCTTGAGGATTCGAATGCCCTTGATCACGAAGGCGTCCGCGATCACCAGTTCGGCGAAGGCCAGCAGCTTGGTCGCGCGGCCCGAGACGTCCTCGAAGATCCGCACCCGTCCTTCCAGCTTCGGCAGAGTCATTTCCATGTTCCCTCCATGATGAGAATGAGCGTCATGAAGGATACGGCGAGGGGGTCGAAAAAGTTCCCTCAATGTCGCCCGAGCTTCGCGGCCATCTCAAGATCAGCCTGACACTCGGCCGCCTTGCGGCCAAGCGCGCGCTTGGCCTCGGCGCGGGCGGCGTACGCCTCGCCCAGGCCCGGCTCCAGCGCGATCGCGTCGCGCGAATCCCCAAAAGCGCCGGGCGCGTCTCCCGCCTCCAGGCGCGCCTTCGAGCGCTGCACGCGCACCGCCGCGCTCCTCGGGTCGGCGGTGATCGCCGCCTCGAAGTTTTTGAGCGCCGCCTTGGGATCGAGCTTGATGCGGCTCCAGCCCAGCGCGATCTGCTTGCGCGCCTCGGGCGCCATGCCGGAGCCGGAAGGCGCCGTCTTCATGGACAGCGCCGGCGCATCCTTGGCGCCGGCGAAGCGCCCGTCGAGCTTCGCGGCCATCTCAAGGTCGGCCTGACACTCGGCCGCCTTGAAGCCGAGCGCGCGCTTGGCCTCGGCCCGGGCGGCGTACGCCTCGCCCAGGCCCGGCTCCAGCGCGATCGCGTCGCGCGAGTCCCCGAAAGCGCCGGACGCGTCTCCCGTTTCCAGACGCGCCTTCGAGCGCTGCACGCGCACCGCGGCGCTCCTCGGGTCGGCGGTAATCGCCGCCTCGAAGTTTTTGAGCGCCGCCTTAGGATCGAGCTTGATACGGCTCCAGCCCAGCGCGATCTGCTTCTGAGCCTCGGGCGCCATGCCGTGAGCGCGAGGCGCCGTCTTCGTCGCGGCAGCGCCGTTGGGATCGGCGGCAATAGCGGGTACCGCGGCAAAAAGCAGCAGGGCGCAGGTGAACGCGCGCATGCTGATCATCTCCTCAAATGGCAGTAGCTGGCGGAGAGGCCCTGACAGACCTCCACCCTCTCGCCAAACGATACATAGCCCCCGCCGTTCTGAGACATCAGGAACCGGTTGCCGGTCGAGTCGAAATAGATGCGGCCCTCCCCCGCGCCCGACGCCGCCGGCGCGGCCATGCCAACCACCCTGAGGATGTTGTCGAGCCTCACCGCGCCCCGCACGTCCAAGCTGGCCTGCGGAGCGGCCGTGCCGATGCCGACGCTGCCTCCGGCGACGGCCAAAGTGGCGCCGCCCACCGAGAAGGCCGATCCCGTCACGGTCAAAGTCGAAGCCCCGACCACCGTCACCCCCGAGCCGCCGTCGACCAGCACCGAGGGCCCAAGCGTGGAACCCCCCGTCCACTTCGCCATGAAGTCCGCGCTTCCCCCTCCCGTCACCCCGCTGACCACGGACCACGACGTCTGGCACGCCCCCGCGATGCACAGGCCCCCCGACGCGTTGATC
>CAYHNV010000194.1:0-4140 GCA_964358065.1 uncultured Elusimicrobia bacterium
GCGAGATCTGCGGGTTCGCCGCGTTGGTTAGCGGGGGCTGGTTGCCGATGGGGACGGTGCCGGCGCCGCTGCCGCCGATGTTGATGGCGGGGCCCGCCGCCGAGGCCTCGGCGGCAATCCGCTTGATCTCCGTGCCCAGATTCGGGATGGTGCGGGCGTCCACCAAGGCCTGGACCCGGGCGACGCCGTCCGCGTCGGCGCTGACGCCGGTGGGCAGGCGGTAGGCCCGGAGGTCGTACTTCCCCTTCGAGACCGTCTCGATCTTGGCCATGATCTCGTTGATCTGGGCGTCCTGGGTGTTGATCTGAGCGGCGCGCTGGGTCTTCTCCGCGTTGTACTGGTCGATCTTGCGGGGCAGGCTGAAGGGCTGCGTCTCGCCGTAGAGGACCTCGGTGCCCGTATAGGCCGGGTCCTTGCGGCGCGCGACCTCGACTTGATGCTCGGCGATGCCTTTGTGATGTCCCTTCGCGTCGTCGTAGCCGTCGATGTTCTTCTGGAGGCGCGCCTTCCAGTCCGCGATGTTGGCGCGCGCTGCGGGCTGGTCGCCTTCGGCCGCGCCGAAGGTCGCCAGGGCCCAGGGCATGGTCTTCGAGTAGAGCTTGGTCGCCTCGGTCATCAGGGTCTTCTTCGCGTCGTAGAGCTTGAACAGGTCGCTCACGGCGGGCGCCGCCTGGTCGATCGACTTGCGCTGATAGGGGATCAGGTCGTCGCGAAGCATCGACTCCGCGCCCCGCAGGGCCGGGAGAATCTTATCGCGCAGGAGCGCGGTCTTGCGCGCCTTGACGGCCGCGCCGCCGCCCGAACCATCGCGCATGAAGGCCTCGTCGGCGGCGACGTCGCTGAGGATGTCGTCCATCATCCTCACCACGCCGCTCAGGCCGGTCCGTGCCGCGGGCAGGACGCCGGCCGCGGCGTCGTCGATGGCCGCGATGACGGCCTCGGCCTTCGACCAGCGGATGATCTCCCGGGCCGAGTAGGGCACGAGCTTGGCCGCGCTGATCAGGTCCATCTTGGCCTGATGCATCGCCAGGGAGTCGTCGTCGGCGGGAAACTTGACCCCGCGCAGCTTGTCGCCGTATGTCTTGACGGCGTCCTGGAGGTCCGGGAGCGCCTTGCCGGAGAGCATCGGGATGTTCGAGTGGGTGGTCCGATTCAGGTTATCGGCGAGAACGTCCAGCTGGGCGAGATATCGGCGTGCGGCCGTCTGCGCGGCAGTCATTTCCTGGACGGACTGCGCGCGCCAGCGCGGCAGGGACTCGGGGTGCGCGTCGCCGAACTCGTCGGTCACGGCGGCGGCGTTGCCGCCGTCCAGCATGCGTTCCACCGAGGACAAGGACTTCGCGTAGTCCGCGCGCTTGGCCTGCCAGTAGGAGCGGCGGTCGGCGAGGAGCTTGAGCATCTGCTCGCGCGTCGGGTTGGAAAGGATGACCTCGGGCCCGGGGATGGCCGCCACCAGCAGGCCGGCGTATTCGTCCGGGGCGGCCGACACGCGGCTGAGTCCGTCCTGGGCCTTGCGGATGTTGTCCAGGACCTCGACCAGATTCTCGTTGAGCTTCTTCATCGAGAAGGCGTCGGGGTCGGTTGGATTGCCGCCCTGGTCGCGCCAGCGCTGGATCGTCGGCAGCAGGTCAAGCCGGCGCTGATACTCGGCGACCGCGTCGGCCATGTAGACGAGTTTCTGAGTCACTGGGTCGTAATGGAATCGGTCCTGCGTGTTGACCTGGCTGAGGAAGGCGCCCGCGTCCGTTTGGAAGGAGCCGATGCGCTGGGCCATCATCCCGACCTTGGCCTCGTTGTCGACGATGTCCTTCTGGGTCGCGGCGTTGTCATCGAGGGTCTTCTGAGCCTCCTTGCGCCATGCCTCGAGCTGGGCGAGGTTGGCGTCGGCGTCCTGCCGGCCCTGCTGGTTGCCCGCCTGCGACTGATCCACGCGCGCGCGCTTGGCCTCCAGCATGGCGAGCATCTGCTTGATGGCGGCCTGCGCGGCGCCGATCTCGTTGAGGGAGAGGGCCAGGTCCATCACGGTCGCGAGTTTCGCCATGTCCGTGTGGAAGCGCAGCATGTCCTTGCCGTCGCGGCGCGCCTCCAGGGCCTTGTTGCGCAGGCGGTTGGCCGCCTGGAGGAGGTTCTGCGTGGCGTCGCGCTGGGTCATCTCCGCGCGCACCTCGTCGCGCATTTTCTCGATGCCGTTGACGAGTTCTGAAATCTGCCGCCGCGTCTCAGGAGCGAGGTCGGGCGCGGAACGACCCTCGGACCGAGGACCCTTGGCATAGGCGTCAAGCCGGGCGGCGAGGGCCTTGTAGGACGCCTCGCGCGCGGCCAGCTCCTGCCAGTAGCCGTCCTTGTTGGCCGGCGGCGGCGGGAGGACCGTCATGTACTTGTCCTGGAGGGCCTTCAGGCGGCGCAGTTCGCTCAAGCCGTCGGGCGTCGGGTTGGCGACATCGCGTTTCTCCGCGAGCTTGGACTGGACATAGGCCTCGTCTTGCTTGGCGGCGAGCTCCTGGAGCAGGCGGTCATACTCCGCGCGCTCTTCGGGGGTCACGGGCCGGCTTTCCTTCCTAAGAACGTCAAGCTTGGCCTGCGCGTCGCCGAGCTGGGCACGCAGTTCGAGCTGGTGCGCCTTGACCGAAGCGATCTCCGCGTCGAGGTCCCCGGCCGTGCCCGCCAGCTCCTTGATGCGAGCCTCCACCTCCGCGGGAGACTTGGTCCAGAGGTCGGGGTCGAAGGGGAACTTCCCCTCCGGACCGCGATCGGAAGCCTCTTGGACTATGGCCGCCGCCGGAGCGCGCGCGATGGCCCCGTCCAGGGCGCCCTCGAAGCCGAGCAGGCCCTTGAGACTCAACGCCGCGCCCATCACCCACTCGGAGATGTGGAGGCCGGAGGCCTCCTGAAGCTTGAAGAGGAGCACGTTGCCCCAGGTGATCGCGCCGCCGAGCTCGAGGCGGTTGTGATGGAGGACTCCGTTATCGTCCTGCCATTCCGTGGGCCTCTCGACCGCCGCCCCGATCGTCTCGAAGATCCCGAGCTTGCGGCCGAACAAGGTCTCGAAGCCAGGATCGATGGCCGCGTCGAGGCGGCCCGCATAGGTCATGATCCCTTCGATCTCGGCGCCGACGGTGGCCATCCCGATGAAGGACTTGAGGTTCGCGCGCCAGAACGCCCAGGAGACGACCGTCTTGCCCACGGCGCCCAGGCCCTCGGCCAGGGTCAGCGGCGAGAGCGGGTGCATGTCGCGCGCCTTGGCCCGGTTTTCGCGCAGCGCGGGCGGGAAAGTGAGCAGGGTCGTAAGGATCAGCGTGTTAAGAAGAGGCCCGAGAACAAGGTCCTTGACCAGGGCCGAGATGGCGGCCGAGACGACGGGGGCCAAGACATGGCCGAAGAATGGAATGGCCGCGGCCAGCACGGGCAGGCCGTTGAGTGCGGCCACCAGCGCGGGGCCGAGGATAGGAATGGCGGTCAGCGCGAAGGAGAGCGGCAGAAGCGGCGCGAAGGCGCCCAGCAGGCCCATGGCCACGGCACTCATCACCGCCAGCGTCATGCGGCGCACGACGAAGGTCGCCAGAGGCTTGGCCAGCGGCGTCAAGAACCAGCGATCGGCCTGACGGAACCAGGATTGGGCCTTCAGGCCGCTGAAGACGCCGCTGCCGCGGAAGGCCTGCTCGCGCATCGCGCTCTCCAGCCACTTCTTGGCCATGTCCATCTGCGCCTTGCCGTCCTTGTCCTTGGCCAGGATCAGGAAGTCTTCAGTCGAATGGAAGAACTCGAAGGCGATCGCCTGGCGGAAGTAGCCGAAGACGAACATGTCGAAAAGGTGGTACGAGAAGCGGACCGCCACGCCGATGAAATGCTTGTGCAGTTCCGACAGCCGCAGCAGCGCCCCGCGCCAGCCGGGAGCGTAAGTTCGATTGGCAAGTTGGCGATAGGACCCGCCCTCGAAGTGGAGGTAAGCCTTAAATCGCTCGGCGGCGCGAGCGAAGGCCGCCCCCCATCCCGGCGCCCGAGATTCGGAGGACGGGAGCTCACCCTGATACTTATGGGAATCCAAGCGCTTGAAATAGTCGCGGTTCGCGGCCTGGAGGCGGTCGTAGACCGCCAGCCAGTCCTCGCGCGGGCTTACCTCCTCCAGGCGGAACTTCCGGG
>CAYHNV010000195.1:0-4135 GCA_964358065.1 uncultured Elusimicrobia bacterium
GTAGAACGCGACGCCGTGGTGCTTGGCGAGGATGGCCAGCCCATAGGTGCCGATCTTGTTGCAGACGTCGGCGTTGGCGGCGATGCGATCGGAGCCCACGATGACCGCGTCGATCTTCACCGTTTTCATGAGATGCGCCGCCATGTTGTCGGTGATGAGCGTCGCGGGGATGCGCGCCTGCATCAGCTCCCAGAGCGTGAGGCGCGAGCCTTGAAGGTAGGGGCGGGTCTCGCAGGGGTAGACGTGCTCCACTTTCCCGGCGAGGTAGCCCGCGCGGATCATCCCCACGGCGGTACCGATGCCGGCGGTCGCCAGGGCGCCGGCGTTGCAATGCGTGATGACGCGCGAGGCGGGCTTGAGGAGGGCCGCACCCAGCTCCGCCATGCGCGCGTTGCAGGCGATGTCGTCACGGCTGTACTTCTGCGCGGCGTCAGCCATGCGGCGGGCCAGGGTTTCCTTTGGACCGGACTTGGCGACGTCCAGCATGAGGTCCAGGGCGTGCATGAGGTTGACGGCCGTGGGACGCGCGCGGCGCAGGATCGGCTCGGCTTTCAGAACGTCGTTGAGGCGGCCTGAGCGGGCGGCCAAGGCCATGCCGAAGGCGGCCGCGCAGCCGATCAGCGGCGCGCCGCGCAGGACCATGTCGGTCGTCGCCTGAGCGACTTCCTTGGCGGTCCGACAGGAGACGTATCGCAGCCGGCGCGGGAGCAGACGCTGGTCGAGGACATCGAGGCGGTCCCCCCTCCACACGATGTGGCGGATGGAGTCTTCGCTCAGACGGCCTGTCAGGGGATGGACTCCATCACCCGCTTGAGCTGCTCCTCGGTCTTTCCGACGATCTCGACGGTCTTTTCGCGGCCGTTGGCGCCGCGCAGGATGCTGACGCGCTTGCCGGGAACCTCGAAGAACTCCGCGAGGTAGTCCTTGAGGGCGGCGTTGGCCTTCTCGTCGACGGCTGGGGCTGCGACCTTCACGCGCAGGACGCTGCCGATGCGGCTGACGACCTCGTTCTCGCTGGCATTTGGGATGACGCGCACTTTCACGATCATTCGGGTGCCTCCATTGATGCCTGACTGGGTTGCGTGAAAATCTGTGAGCCGATGCGCACGAGGTCGGCTCCTTCCTCCACCGCGATCTCGAAGTCGCGGCTCATGCCCATGTTCAGCAGGCCGCGCGGCAGATGCCGGTCCCTGAGTTCCCGGAGCAGGCGGAAACTGGGTCTGACGGCTTCCACGGGCTCGATGTCCGGCGCGACGGCCATAAGTCCTTCCGTCTTGAGGCGCGGATACTTCTTCAGCGTTTCGATGAGCGCCTCGAGTCTTTTCGGATCCACCCCCGATTGCGCCCGCCTCTCGGTGAGCTTCACCTGGATCATCACAGGCAGCGTCGCGTCCAAGCCGACGAGAGCCGCATCGAGCGCCGCGGCGACCCTCTCGCTGTCAACCGAGTCGACGGCGTCGAAGACATTCACGGCCTTCTTCGCCTTGTTCGTCTGCAGATGCCCGATGAGACGCCAGCGGACCTTGCCGGCCAGTTCCCCGAGGGCCTGCTTTTTCCTCTCGGTGTCCTGGACGCGGCTTTCCCCCACCTCGGCGACAAGACCGGAGTTCAGCAGAGCCCGGACGGAGTCCAGGCTCGCGTATTTCGTTACCGCCACCAGGCGTATCGCGTCGGGGTTCCTTTTTGCTCGTTCGCAAGCCCCACGGATGCGGCAGCGGATTTGATTCAGGTTGTCAATGAACACCGAGCCCGGTGAGTATAGCACAGTTCGCGGCGGGATTGCAAACATATGGGCCGAAAGACCTAGTTAACATGGAGAAAACCCCCCTGGCTCTTTTGAACCAGGGGGGTCTGTCTTGCGTCTTATTCCCTTTGAAAGGCCGACGATGTCGCCGGGCTTTTTGGGGGGATCAGTACATGTCGCCGCCGTGGTCGTGTCCGCCGCCCGCCATCGCGGGTTCCTTCTTCTCCGGGATGTCGGAGACGAGGACCTCGGTGGACAGGATGGTGCCGACGATGGACACGGCGTTCTCGAGCGCGGACCGGGTGACCTTGAGCGGGTCGACGATGCCGGTCTTGAACAGGTCCACATACTCGCCCGTGGTCGCATCGAGGCCGATGCCGGCTGCGGACGTGAGGATCTTCTGAACCGTGACCGAGGCTTCGTAGCCCGAGTTTTCCGCGAGTTGACGGATCGGGGCCTGGAGCGCGCGCCGCACGATCTGGCCGCCCGTGGTCTCGTCCTCGTCAGCTCCCTTGAACTTGTCGAGGGCCTCTCCGGCGCGCAGCAGAGCGACGCCGCCGCCCGCGATCATCCCCTCTTCGACACCGGCGCGAGTCGCGTTGGAGGCGTCTTCGACCTTCGCCTTTTTGGCCTTCATCTCCGTCTCGGTGGCCGCGCCCACGTTGATGACCGCCACGCCGCCCGACAGCTTGGCCAGGCGCTCCTGGAGCTTCTCGCGGTCGTAGTCGGAGGTGGTGTCCTCGATCTGCTTGCGGATGGCGTCCGCGCGCTTCTTGATCTCGATCTTGTCGCCCGCGCCGCTGATGATCGTCGTGTTGTCCTTGTCGATCACGATGCGCTTGGCGCGGCCCAGCATGTCCAGGCCGACCTTCTCGAGCTTGTGGCCGAGCTCCTCGCTGATGACCTGACCCTTGGTCAGGATCGCGATGTCCGCGAGCATCTCCTTGCGGCGGTCGCCGAAGCCCGGGGCCTTGACGGCCGCGCACTTCAGGGTCCCGCGGAGCTTATTGACGACCAAAGTCGCCAGGGCTTCGCCTTCCACGTCCTCGGCAAGGATCAAAAACGACTTGCCGCTCTGCACGATCTTCTCAAGCACCGGGAGGATGTCGTTCATCGCGGAGAGCTTCTTCTCGGTGATGATGATGTAGGCGTCCTCGAGGACGGCTTCCATGCGCTCGTTGTCGGAGATGAAGTAGGGCGAGATGTAGCCGCGGTCGAACTGCATTCCTTCGACGACCTCAAGCGTGGTCTCGGACGACTTGCCTTCCTCGACGGTGATCACGCCCTCATGGCCGACCTTCTCCATGGCCTGGGCGATCATGTTGCCGATTTCCACGTCATTGGCGGAGATGGTCGCGACCTGCGCCTTCTCCTCCTTCGTCTTGACCGGGCGGGAGTTCTTCTTGAGTTCCTTGACCACGAGGTCCAGGGCCTTGTGCATGCCGCGCTGGATGGACTTCGCGTTGGCGCCCGCGGTGATGTTGCGGATGCCTTCGTTCAAGAGCGACTGCGTCAGCACGATTGCCGTCGTCGTGCCGTCGCCGGCGACGTCGTTCGTCTTGGAGGCGACTTCGCGCACGAGCTGGGCGCCCATGTTTTCGTAGGGGTCCTGGAGCTCGATCTCCTTGGCGATCGTCACGCCGTCGTCGACGATCATCGGCGAGCCGAACTTCTTGTCGAGGACCACCGAGCGGCCCAACGGTCCGAGGGTGACCTTGGTGGCGTTGGCGAGCTTGTCCACGCCGTCCTTGAGTTTCTTGCGAGCGCCGTCTGAGAAAATCATCTGCTTAGCCATATGGGTGTCTGTCTCCTTTTATAAGATGCTTACTTGAGAATTCCGAGGATGTCGTCCTGATGCATGATCAGGTAGTCCTCGTCGTCGATCTTGATCTCGGAGCCCGAGTATTTGCCGTACAGGATCTTGTCTCCGGGCTTGACGTCCATGGCAAGGACCTTGCCTTCATCGGTCGTCTTCCCCTTGCCGGCGGCCACGATCAGGCCTTCCTGCGGCTTCTCCTTGGCGCTGTCGGGGATGATGATCCCTCCGCGCTTGGTCTCTTTCTGCTCCGTGGGCTTGACGAGCACGCGGTCGCCAAGAGGTTGGATCTTTACTTTCGTCAGCGTCGCTTCGGCCATCTGGAATACCTCCGTGAATTGAACTTCTTTCAATCTTGGGAGTGGATGCTGGCACTCTCCCCTGTCTGCTGCCAATCATAACAAGTGGCGCGAGAATTGTCAATCATGTCATGCGACTGCCAATTCAGAAGCCGGCCGCCGCCGTTTCTCCTCACGCGGGGCGCCGACCGGATGTATCACCGCCGGGACCGCGCGCCATTGAGGCGCGCTTAGCGGTCTTCGCCAACGATTCCAGCCTTGCGCGGCCCCGTGGCC
>CAYHNV010000196.1:0-4039 GCA_964358065.1 uncultured Elusimicrobia bacterium
CTTCCTATCTCCCAGGCGTCTATTTCAACGACTTCTTGGAAGCCCGGCAGGCCTCCGCTGACTCGGTACGCCGCCATCGTCTCATCGACGATGCGCGGGATATCCGTGAACTTGATGCGGTGATTCAGGAAGGCCTCCACGGCGACCTCATCGGCCGCGTTGAGCACGGCCGGCATGCCGCCGCCTTTCTGCGCCGCCTCGAGGGCCAACGCCAGGCAGGGGAAACGCGAGAAATCGGGAGCGTGGAACTCCAGGACGCCGGCCTTGACCAGGTCCAGGGGCTCGATGACGCGCCCCGCGCGCTCGGGGAAGGTCATGGCGTATTGGATGGGAAGCTTCATGTCGGGCACACCCAGTTGGGCCAGGACCGAACCGTCGGAAAACTCGACGCCGGAATGGAAGATGGACTGCGGGTGGATGACGATCTCGACCTGGTCGCGCTTGAGGCCGAATAGATTCATGATCTCGATGAGCTCGAAGCCCTTGTTCATCAGGGTCGCGCAGTCGATGGTGATCTTCCTGCCCATCTTCCAGGTCGGGTGCCTGAGGGCTTGTTCAGTGGTCACGTCCGCCAGATCGCCTTTATATTTGGCGAAGGCGCCGCCCGAAGCGGTCAGGATGACGCGGCGGATGGTCTTCAAGGGGACGGTCGCCTTCGGGTTCGGTATCAGGCCCTGAACGCACTGGAAAATGGCCGAAGGCTCGGAGTCCACCGGCACGATGCGCGCCCCCCAGCGCTCGGCCTCGCGCATGAACTGCGCGCCGGCCATGACCATGGGCTCTTTATTGGCCAGGGCCACGACCTTGCCCGCGCGGATGGCGGCCAGCAGAGGCGCGAAACCCACGCCGCCCACCAGCGAGGTCAGCACGACATCCACGTCCGGATGCGCGCCCATTTCGCACAGTCCCTCGACGCCGGGAGCCAGGTGCTTGGCGCGGCCGTTGAGACGCGACTTCAATTCCTTCGCGGCCTCGGGATTGAACATCGAGACGGCCTGAGCTCCGAACTCCACGACCTGCTGGGCTACGAGAGAGGCATTGGAGTTGGCCGCCAGACCGAAGACGGAGAGGTGGTCGGGCAGTTCGCGGATGACGTTGAGGGCATTGACGCCAATCGAGCCCGTCGAGCCGAGGATGGCGACTTTCCTCATCGCAAGCTCAGCACGTAATAGACGACCGGCGCGCAGAGGATGAAGGAATCGAAACGGTCTAGGAGCCCGCCGTGTCCCGGCAGCAGCGCCCCGGAATCCTTGACCCCGGCGTCGCGCTTGACCATGGACTCGGCCAGGTCCGAGATCTGTCCCGAGACGGCGATCGCGACTGCGAGGCCGACCGCGAAGAGGGGGGACAAGGCGTCTTTGAGCGCGAAATGCTGGAAGGCCAGGCAGACCGCCACGGCCGCGACGAAGCCGGCGCCGGCTCCCTCCCAGGTCTTCTTGGGCGAGAGCACGAGGGCCAGCGGGCGGTTGCCGATCGCGCGTCCGGCCGCGTAGGCCGCGGTGTCCATGCACCAGACCGAGACGAAGGTCATGAGCAGGAAGGCCTCGCCGTGCGGACGGAGGTCGCGGATGAGCGCCAGGTGGGCGGGCATCCATCCCGCGAACAACGCTCCGAAGACGGTCAACGCGGCGCGATCAAGGGAATGGACGGAAGAAAACATCTCAACGAGGATGACCAGGGCGATGCCCACGCTCAGGGCGAACCCAACGGGCCCGCCGAAGGCCGCGCAGGCGGCCAGGGCCGTGCCGAAAAGGATGGTCAAGATGGGCTGGACCGGGCGGCCGCCCAGCCTCAGAACGAGGGCGTACTCATAGCAGCAGAGCGCGGCGACCCCAGTCATGAACACCCCGAAAGCCAGCCCCCCGGCATGCACGAGCCAGAGCAGGAGCGGGATGCCGACAAGTGCCGTCAGGACGCGCGGAAGCAACATTTCCTGTTGCGCAGGCAGCAGCGTGCCGTCACCATGCAGGTGAGCAACTGACGAGAGAGATATTCAGGGTTCTCGGTGCTGGGATCGTCCGCCCGCAGTGCTATCTGTTGCGGTCCGGTCACTACGTCTTTCATGGGCGTATTATAACCTGTTTTCGTGTCCGTCTGAGGCTTCATCCGCTCGAAAAACGGACGGAAGGCGTGGCGGATGAGGCGCAGCATCGCGTTCCGCTCCTTCTCGGAGCGCGTGCGAAACGCCTCGTCGATGCGCCAGACGGCGCCTTCACGAGCGGCTGCCTCGTAGCCGTACACAAAAGTCCGCTGAATCGCGTGGAAGGCAAGGATCAACTCCTCGCTTCCCGCCTTCTCAACCAGCGCGGGGATCCGCCGTAGAAAGCGCTTGAACTGGACCGGCGAGAGAGCGCTGCCTATGCGGGCAATTTCGTTGGGGTCGAGCGCGTGTCCCTTGACAAGAGGCGGCGATAGAGTTATACTAAAAAAGTAAGAAAGTAATACTATGAAAGTAACTATAAAGGGCCAAATCACCATCCCGAAGGGAATTCGGAAAAGATACGGCATACACCCCGGCACGGAGATCGAGGTCGCCGACAGCCATGGCGAGATCGTGGTCAGGAAGGCGGGCTCCAAGAACGCCGTGGACCGGATTTATGGAATACTCAAGGATCGGACCTTCTGGCACGCGACTGACGAGCTTGTCAAACGGTTGCGGAACGGCCCGTGATCACGGCCCTAGACACGAACGTCCTGTTGGACATCTGCCTGCCTGATCCCGCGCACGGCCCCGCCTCCCGGGAGAGGCTCAAGGAATGCTTGGCGGTCGGCGCCGTCGTCATCTGCGAGGTCGTCTACGCCGAATTGGCCTGCGCCTTTCCTTCCCAGGAGAGTTTGCGGGAAACCTTAAAGGTCTTGGGGGTGGCTTTGGAGGCCTCAAGCGAGAAAACACTCTGGCACGCCGCGCAGATGTGGAAAAAAGCGATCATGCGCGGAGAGCATTCTTTGCGGCGGCGGATTCTTGCGGATTTCTTGATTGGATCTCACGCCTTGAATCATGCCGATCGGCTGCTGACCAGAGACCGGGGCTTTTACAGGGATTACTTCAAGGAGTTGCGGGTTCTGGCGCCGTAGCAAGCGCCCCTAGCGAAAACGAACGGGAACCAAGTTCGGCGATCAGCGCGGCGGATCGCAGGTGTTTATACCCCAAAAGCTCAAGGCTTGGCGGTCAAGCCGCCGAAGCGGCGGTCGCGCTGGGCGAAGTCGGCAAGGGCGGCGGCGAGGTGCTCCCTGCGGAAGTCGGGCCAGAGCACGGGGGTCACGTAGAGTTCGGCGTAAGCGGCCTGCCAGAGCAGGAAGTTGGAGATGCGCATCTCGCCGGAAGTACGGATCACCAGGTCGAGTTCAGGCAGGTCCGAGGTGTACAGCCCGCGGGCAATCGACTCCTCGTCGATCGTCTTGGCACCCGCGGAGAGCGCCTTATTGACCGAGTCGACGATCTCCTGACGGCCGCCGTAATTCAAGGCGAGAGTCAGACGAAGACCGGTATTGTCCTTGAGCCGCGCGACGGCCGTGTC
The DNA here is from genome assembly GCA_964358065.1 of uncultured Elusimicrobia bacterium. GTDB lineage: Bacteria > Elusimicrobiota > Elusimicrobia > UBA1565 > UBA9628 > GWA2-66-18. The sequence goes on from CAYHNV010000196.1 coordinate 3,519, forward strand.
CAGCTCCGAGCGGACGAGCTTGGGCAGGGCGTCCAAGCGCCCGATGGCGCCAAGCCGGACGTTGCTCTTGTCCAGCTCCAGCGTCTCCTTCTTCAGGGCCCAAGAGAGGATCCCCATCAGGTCGCCCACTTCCTCGGCGGGTCGCAGCCAGTTCTCCGTCGAGAAGGAGTAGAGCGTCAGGGCCTTGATGCCCAGGTCGCCCGCCGCGCGGACGATCTCCCGGACGGAATCGACACCGGCCTTGTGACCGGCGACTCGCGGCAGGCCCCGCGCGGCGGCCCAGCGTCCGTTGCCGTCCATGATGACGGCGACGTGGCGAGGAACGCTCAGTGCGCTCGGCACTAGATAGTGAGGATTTCCTTCTCTTTCGCGGCGACCTGATCGTCGATCTGCTTGGTGAAGGAGTCGGTGATCTTCTGGATGCGGGTTTCCATGCCCCTGAGATCGTCTTCGGTGATCTCCTTGGCCTGGAAGGACTTCTTGATCTTGTTGAGGGCCTCTTGGCGGTCGTTGCGCACGCC
>CAYHNV010000197.1:0-4029 GCA_964358065.1 uncultured Elusimicrobia bacterium
CCCAGTCGCGGAAGGCGCCTTCGGTGAACTTCTGGATGTTCCCCTTGTGGACGATGGTCACGGAGGGCTTTTTGTGAGAGATCGCGTACTTGATGGCCATACGGATCAGGCGCTGGGTGCCGGTCTTGGAGATGGGCTTGATGCCGATGCCCGAGTCGGGAAACGGAATCTTGACCTTCATCTCGTTGGTCAGGAAGTCGTAGACCTTCTTGTTCTCCGGCGTGCCCTGCTGGAACTCGATGCCGGCGTAGATGTCCTCGGTGTTCTCGCGGAAGATCACGATGTTGAGCTTCTCGGGCGCCTTCACCGGGGACGGAACGCCGGTGAACCAGCGCACCGGGCGCACGCAGGCGTAAAGATCGAGAGCCTGGCGGATGCCGACGTTGATGGACCGGAAGCGCGGCGTAATCCACTCGGACTTGCACTTCGGGCAGGCAGCCGGGCGGTCGTTCATCTCGGCGGCGCAATCGAGGCAGACGAACTTAAACTGGCCGGCGGGCGTGGTGAGCGGGCCCTTGATGCCGACGCGGTATTGCCGGAAGAGGTCGATTGTCTCCTGGGGGAGGACGGTTTCCTTATCGTAGTGCTGCATGGCGGTCAGACCGGCGTACACTTCCAGCCAGACGATCTTCTTCTTGCCGCCATAGGCTTTCTCGACGGCCGCGTCGATGACGATCTTCGACGCGTACCAGATGTCGGGGCCCATCCCGTCGCCCGCGAAAAAAGGAATGATGGGGTCGTTGGGGACCTGGAGCTTGCCGTCTTTGTAGCCGATCTGCGTGCCGTCCTTGGGGATATGAACCTTCAGTTGAGCCATTCTATTCTCCTCCTGCGAAATCTTGCCTCAGACTATAGCTCATCTCGGCGGCCTGGGTAAAGATGAGGCGGCGAGGAGGCTTTCGTAGAGCGATTCCTGAGAGCGGACCATGCCGTCGATGTCGAACTCGGGACCGATGCTTTTGGCGGCAGTCGAGCCGAGGCGGCGGCGCAGTCCTTGGTCCGAGAGGAGCCGCACAAGGCGCTCGGCGAAGGCGGCGCTGTCGCCGCGCTCGACGAGGAAGCCGTTGTCTCCATCCCTGAGGATGTCTTCAACCCCGTCGGTCGCGTAGCAGACCGAGGGCAACCCGGTCTTCATCGCCTCCACCAGGGAGCGCGGCAGGCCTTCCCATAGAGAGGTCAGTGCAAAGACGTCCGCGGCGGCCAGCCACTGAGCTCCATCGCGGCGCCAGCCCAGGAAGTGGAACCGGCCCTCCAGACCCAGAGCGAAAGCCTTTGCCTCCAACTGCCGCCTCTGAGGCCCCCCGCCGAGGAATACGAAATGAGCTTCGGGGACGCGCTCCGCGACGAGAGCGGCGGCCGTGAGGAAGTCGCCGACGTTCTTCTGCGGCTTCAGGTTGCCGATGGAGACGACGACGGGCCTGTGCATCCCGATCCCCGCCGAGGTCTTGAGCGCGACCGCGTCGACTTTCGCGGGGAAATCGCGCAGGCGTATGCCTGAGCGAATGACGATGCCCCGGGCCGCGCCGCGGATGCGATGACGCACGGCATACCCCTGATTGGCGTGAGAGACGAAAATGAGCCGTGTGGTGACCAGCGCGCAGAGGCGTTCCAAAAGGACATAGAGAGTCTTCACGACGGCGTTCTGACGGTCATGAAAACCGAAACCGTGATAGGTGTGAACGATCACCGGCACGCCCGTCATTGCCGCGGCCAGGCGTCCCAGAATCCCGGCCTTGGAGCTGTGGGTATGCACGATGTCGGGACGCTCGGAGGCGAAAAACCCGCGCAGTTCGAGCAAGGCGCGGAGATCGCGCAGGGGCGATATCTCCCGGACCAGCGAATGAAAGAAGAGTGTCATCAGGCCCGCTTCACGGCGGACCTCCGCATCAAGAGTGCCTCCTTCGCCGCAGACGAGGATCGCTTCAAAGCGCGTGGAGTCGAGAGATCGGACCGTATGGAGCGTATTCTGCTGGGCGCCCCCCAGGTCGAGGCGCGTGATGACATGAACGACCTTGAGGCGTACCATGGCCCGATTCTACTTTTTCGGGCGCCGGAAGTTCAGCGTGCGCTTGTGGGGCCCCCGCCCCGCCTTCGCGCTTGGGGCGGCCTCATGGGCATGGTCGAGGTCGCGGACCGCGCAGCGCGGGAAATAAGTCATGAGGACTTCCTTCCACGACCGGCCGAGCGCGGCCTGGCCGACCGCCCCCGCACGCGGCATCCCCAGCCCCGCGCCGGTGCCGGCTCCCCATATGAGCAGGCGCGTGAGATCTTTGCCGTCGTAGAGTGGTTGGAGGACGAAGAGCGTGGAGCGCAGGCTGCCGGGCGAGAGGACGCTTGCAATCTCTTCGCGTCCTGTACAAAGGAAAGAGCCGCGAGAGCCGATGATTTCCAGCGCCGTGACCCTCCCTGTGGAGGTCCGGGAGGCGACGCGCACGCGCCGCAGGGCGCCGATGTCCTTGCGGCGACTGACTCGCTCCCTCAGTTTTTGGGCGGCGATGACGCGGACCCAGCGCAGAGACGCGGGGGAAGGCGTGGGTGCGGCCTCGCTGAAGAGTCCTTCCGCCGGCGCCTCGCGCGCGAAGCGTTCCAGATCGAGAGGCGTGCCCCACCCCGCGAAGGGTTTCACGGAGTCGGAGGCGGAGACGAGGCGCTCCATGCCGGACTCTCCCGATTCGCGGCCGTTTTCGGTGATGCCGCCGCTGTCCTCGTGCTGAGCGACGCGTGCCACCTGCCCATCCTCCGCCAATACCAGCGACGCAGTGGCGTCCACCCCGTCAGCGGCGGCACGCAGTTCTCCGCTGAGTCCGATGGTCCGCTGGAGGCTGGTGTCATCAAGCACATCGAAGCCTTCGAGCGTGTTCGGACGGTGTCCCACAGACCACGTCGCGGCCGTGCGCGAGGCGACGGCCTGCGCTTTGTACGCTTCGGGGGGGCTTCCCTCCGGCAGGGCCATCGAGACCACGCCGTAGAGGTAGAGCTCCAGCGCAACATCTTGGACGAGGCGGAAGCCCCAGGGATTGGGGATCACCGAGACATCGCCTCGCTCCTCGCGGTCGCCCACGTCGACTCCCAGGGGTTCGGAAATCTTGGCGCTCTTAATGAGGACCGAGCCGCGCGGGGAGTCCGGAACGAACGTGAAGGGCTGTTTGGCCACGAAAAGGATGTTGCGCGCGGCGTCGCGGACTTCGACGACGCCGGTCTCCGGGCGGAACTCGACCTCCCACTGGTCGAAAGCGCGACCGTTGTCGCGCAGGGTTCCATAAGCCGTGGAGGTCACCTTGAAGGGCGCGTTGGCGATGATATAGCACCGGGTCATGGTGGCAGGACGGCCGTCGGGCGCTCCGTAGAGGCCGACGCGGATCGATCTCTTGGAAATAGGCAGAGATGGGGAGGTCGACTCGCCGTCCAGGACGGGACGGGAGAGTCGGCGGGCTCCGGAGGCCGCGTCGGCGTCGCCGATGACGAAGCCCTGGTTATGTTTTAGGACCTTCAGGGCGTCGAGGTCGGCTGGGTCCAGGGCGAGCAGTCGTCGGGCGGCCCGCCAGGCCGCGCGATTGTCGCCGATGCGGTCGAGCAGGAGCATCAGTCCGCGCAGAGCTTCCAGGTTTAGCGCGTCGACGTCCAGGGCCTGGCGGAAGTAGGTAAGCGCCGTCTGCTTGTCGCCGACGGAAAGCGCGGTTTCAGCCGTGAGCTGTGCCGCAGCCGCGATGGCGTAGGGGCCGGCGATTGCGGCCCGGCGCAAGGGCTCCAGCGCCGCGCGCGGCTTCTCGTCGACCAGTGCGACAAGGCCCATGCCCAGTTGCGCCTCGGCCTGCGTGGCGGTCGACGCTGAGCGGTCGAGTGCTTTCTCAAATCCGCTGCGGGCGTCGCTGAGTCGTCCCAGAGAGAGGGCGGTCCAGGCGCGCTGGTTCCAGATGAAGCCGTCGGCGCCCTCCAGGATGGAGGCTTTGATCCAGAGGGGCAGGGCGGCCTCGTACTTCCCGTCCTCCCTCAAGGCGAGGGCCTCATTGGCTTCGGGGCGCGGTCCCG
>CAYHNV010000198.1:0-3997 GCA_964358065.1 uncultured Elusimicrobia bacterium
TTGGAGAGCGGCGCGGTAGTCCGCGATGCCCAGACCGTTGGGGGCCACGGCGCCGATGCCGGTCACGACGATCCTCTTCGAGTAGCGGCTCATCCGAGTTCCCCCGTAAACACCGACTCCCCGTCTTTCGGCCCGCCCGAGAAGACGACGTCGACCGAGACGAGACCGCCGCCCGACGCGGACGCGCGCGCCGTGCAGACAACCGTGTCGCCGGGGCGGACCAGCTTCTTGAACGAGCCCTTCTCGACCCGGCGCAATGACCGGGACAGGCTTTGCGTGGGGGGCTTGCCCCCGTCGAGGTGGAGTCCCCAGGCCACACAGCCGGTCTGGGCGCTCATTTCAAGCATCTTCACGCCGGGAACGAGCGGATTGCCGGGAAAATGTCCGGCGCAGTCCTCTTCGCGCCAGGTGTACTTGGCCGTGATGTGTTCGGCGTCGAGCTCCAGGATCTCGTCGATGAAGCGCGCGGGGCGCTGGCGCGGCAGCAGCTTCAGGACCTCGGCGGGAGTCATCAAAGGGCCATGCCCCCGTCGACGGCGAGCACCGCGCCGGTCAGATACTGGTTCTCGATGGCGTGCCAGACGGTCTCCGCGACGGCTTCAGGCGAGCCGAAGGAACCGAGGGCGACGTCCTTCTTGATGCCGGCGCGCTGCCCTTCCGTGATCTCCGCGGTCATCGCGGTCTCGATGAAGCCGGGGGCGACGGCCACGACGCGTAGGCCCTTCGGGCCTAATTCATATGCGAACTGGAGAGTCAGGGCTTCGAGAGCGGCCTTGGAGGCCCGATACCCCCCTGAGCCCACGACGGCCTTGCGGGCCAATATCGAGGAGATGTTCACGATGACACCGGACTCGTTGCGAGCCATTTCTTTGGCGAAGTCTCGCATCAGGAACAGCGGGCCGCGGAGGTTGGTGTCCATGATCTTGTCGTACGACGCTTCGGACACCATCAAGGCGGGCTCGTGGGGCTTGTCGATGCCTGCGTTATTCACCAAGACACACGGCGTGCCCTGAGCCAGCACGGCTTCCATCAATGCCTTGCGTCCTTCCTCGGTCGAGAGGTCCGCTTGGACGAGAAAAGATCCCGGGATCTCGGCCCGGACGCCTTCTGCGGCGGTCTTGTTGCCGTTGTAATGGATGCAGACCTTGAGCTGCCCTGCGGACTTCTCATGGATGAGCTTGGCCACGGCGGCGCCGATTCCTCCAGACGCTCCCGTGACGATGGCGATGTCTGTCATGTCACTGCACCTCCATGAGGCCGCCGCCCCAGGCCAGGCCGGCCCCGAGCACGGCATAGGCGATCTGGTCGCCCTTCTTGAGGGAGTCAAGCCTCTGCGCGACGGCCGAAGGCATGCCGGCGGCCGCGATGTTGCCTTGCTCTCGGACGTTCATGATGTGGCGTTCCTTCGGGAGGTGGAGATGCCCGAGGATGGATTCCATCATCACGGCGTTGGCCTGGTGAGCCACGGTGTAGACGTCCTCGGCGTAGAGCTTCTTGGCGGCGGCGATGGCCTCGAAGAGTTCGACGGACTTGCGGATGGAGAACTCGCGGACCTTGGTACCGTCCTGCACGAAGTGGGCGACGCCGGGCACCTTGACATCGTCGGCCCCGCGCGGGTCGGTCTCGAAGAACAGGGGCTCGACCTTGAGGCGACCGGGATGCTTCAGCGAGCAGACCTGGGCGGCCGCTCCGTCTCCCCAGATATAGCCGTCGAAGCAGTCGCTGGCGTAGCTGGTGCGCGTGGTGTAGCAGCCGGTCTGCACGGTGAGGACGAACTCGGGCCAGGCCTCGGGGCGCATGTCGGCCAGCAGCTTCATATGCCGCGCGAAGGATGAGCAGGCCGTGTTGACGTCCATGTGCGGGCCGTTGCCGACGCCGAGGTCCTTGGCGATGAAGTTGGCCGCGCCCGGCGCCAGATCGAAGGGGAAATCGCAGTTGCAGACGACCATGCCGGCCTGCTCGGGCTTGACGCCCGCGCGTTCGAGCGCCATCCGCGCGGCCTCGGCGCCGAGCGTGACCGGCGTCACGCCGTTGGCGCGGGCGTGGATCATGGCCTGCACGGGGTCGGCGTTCTTGGTCTTGACGATGTACTCCTTCGAGAGGGCGGAGTAGCGCTTCGAGATGCCGAGCCGCGACATCGCCCAGCGCGGGGGAATCCTGAGGCCCACCTCTTTGTGAAGGAAGTCGTTGTCGATTTCGGTCTTGGGCAGTGCCCAGCCCATCCCGAGGATGTTGAAGGGAGTGCTCATCGCTTGGTCACAGGCCGGAGATCGCTTCGCCGCCGTCCACTCGGATGATTGTTCCGTTGGCCCAGCGCAGGGTGGGGCCGCAGAGTCCCAGGATCACCTCGGCGACGTCTTCCGGAGTGGTCAGGCGATGGAAGGGGTTGCGGATGCGGGCCTGCGCCTTCATCAGGTCGAAGTTCGGAATCGCGTTGCCGGCGGGCGTGTCGGTGATGCCGGCCTGGATGATGTTGGAGGTCACACCGTAGGGGGCGAGCTCGACGGCCATCGCGCGGCAGGAGGCTTCCAGCGCGGTCTTGGCCGCGGAGACGGCGGCGTAGCCCTTCCACGCGATCTCGTTTCCTTCCGAGGTCATGGCGACCAGCCTGGCATCTTTTGAAAGAAGGCCTTCCTTGCAAAGCTCGCGGCCCCATAACAGGTAGTCGTAGCCCATCATGAAGACGGTGCGCTCGATGTCCTGCTGGGTCAGCAGCTCATCTCGGTAAGGGATGCGCGAGTCGGCCAAGGTGTGCAGGGCGTCGCAGCCCTTGTCGTGGAAGGCGGTGTTGACGGCGGCCTTGACCTTCTCAGCGGGCAGGCCGAGGGCGTCGGCCAGGCCCTTGATCGCCTTGCCGCGGAAGTCGGGGGTCTTGTCGTCGATCATGAGGCGGCAGGAACCGGCCGCGATGGACTGCATGAACAGGTGGACCCTGCCGGGGCCGGCTTTGGCCGCGATGCTCTCGAAGACCTCGCCGCGGCCCTCCTCGTCGAAGAGGTTGACGTTGTGGGTGACCAGCTCGACGCCGCAGGCGCGGATCTCATCGAAGTGGGGCTTGATGACGGTCTCGACGGCGCCTTCCTTGTCTTTATGGCCGATGAGGATGTTGAAGCCGGCGCGTGCCAGGCGTTTGGCCGTCGCCAGGCCGAAACCCGACGAACCGCCCAATATGACGGCCCAGAGGCCGGAACCGTGGAAATCGAGCGGATTTATATCGTTCATCCCCGTCATTTTACCATGTCTCGCGCCGGTTCGACGCCGCTCCACCCAAGTTCACGCGAAAAAATCCACGAGATGTGCGAGCGGACATATGTTACACTCCTGGCTTCATGAAGCGCTTCTTGTTGTCTCTGTTGTGCGTTGCAACTCTAGCAGCCCAAGCGGCGCTGCCGGTCGCCCATGACTGGCTGGCGGCCCGGCAGGAAGCGGGTCATCATCAGAAGTCCAGCGAAGAAACCGCCTTCGAAGAGAGCGATGCTCACGCCCACCATGCCCCGGCGGTCTGCCGCGTCTGTCACCAGCTCAACCAGGGCCGCCGTCTCTTGATGGGCGAGGGCGTTTCGCTCAAGACCGATTTCAACGTCCTATCGGCTCTCCCTCTCCGGTCGAACGGCTTTGTTCCCGTCTCCTTGTCTGCCGGTTCCGCTCCCCGCGGACCTCCCCCGGCGTAGTCTTGCGTTCCCGCTGAAGTCCTCTCCGGCACCGGCGCCGGACTCAACCCCCTGATTGTTTTGCGAGGAATCAATGAAAACCATGTTCTTGACGCTTGCCCTGGCGGCCGGCTTGTCGCCCGCGGCCGCCGCACAGGACGCGGCCCCGGCCGGGGGCCTGCAGGCCTCAAACCTTCTCAACCCGAACATCAGCGTCATCGGCTGGTTCCAAGGCGAAGCCGGCCGCCGGCACGTCGACCCAGGCGCGGACTTGCCGCCGGCCCTGGATCTAAAGGAAGCTGAGTTGGGATTTCAGTCCATCGTCGATCCCTATGCCCGTGCCGACC
>CAYHNV010000199.1:0-3979 GCA_964358065.1 uncultured Elusimicrobia bacterium
CATCTTCTTGACCACGTCCCAGGGGAAGGTCTCTTCCTCATCGTGCTTCTCTCGGACGGGCTTGATGTCCCTCAGGGCCACCTGGTAGGCGAGATCGCGGATGTCGGTCTGCTGCTCGGAAAGTTCGTAGTCCATGGAAGTCCTCCCCTCTACATCCTGCTCAGAGCGTCGCGGGCGGCGGCTTGCTCCGCCTCTTTTTTGCTCTTGCCGGTCCCCGCCCCGAGCCGCTCCGCGCCGATCCTGACCGTGACGCGGAACGTCTTGTCATGGTCAGGACCGGCCGCGGAAGCGATTTCGTAGGTCGGGGGCGCTTTGTACTTCTTCTGGAGCATCTCTTGGAGGCGGCTCTTGTGGTCCGTCTCCGAGAGGCTCCCGTGCCGCCGTGCGCACCATATCCGGATGAAGACCGCCGCCGCGTCGTAGCCGCCGTCGAGGTAGATCGCCCCGATCAGCGCTTCGAGCGCATTGCCGAGGAGACTTTGGCGGGTGCGCCCGCCCGTCGTCTCCTCGCCCACCCCGAGGTAGAGGTAGGTTCCAAGCCCCAGTTCCTCGGCCCACGCCGCGAGGCTTGCGCGCGAAACAAGCAGGGACTTCTTCTTTGACAGGTCCCCTTCGGGCTCACCTGGATATTCCGTGAAGAGCTGGTGCGCGACGACTGCGGCCAGCACGCTGTCTCCCAGGAACTCCATCCGCTCGTTGCAGACGCCGGACCCGCTCTCGCTGGCGAACGACTTGTGCGACATCGCCTGTTTGAGCAGTTCCGCGTCCCGGAAGCGGTACCCGATGACCTCTTCAAGAGGCTCGGCCACGGCTTGGTGCGCCTTACTTCTTGCCGTGGGTCGTGATGTAGTCGATCGCCTGGCCGACGGTCTGGATCTTCTCGGCCTGTTCGTCGGGGATCTCGGTGTCGAACTCCTCTTCGAGAGCCATGACGAGCTCGACGGTGTCGAGCGAGTCGGCGCCGAGGTCGTTGACGAAGTGCGCCGCCGGCGTGACTTCCGCCGCGTCCACTCCGAGCTGCTCGACGATAATCTGCTTCACGCGGTCCGCGATGTTGGCATCAGCCATGATGTCGTCTCCCTAATTTAGCGTTTTATGGTCGCCGCTGCTTGCGGCGACCATTCCCTTGGGTTTCTGCGTGAAACCCTTCGGTCACATGTATCCACCACCGTTCACGTTCAGCACGTGGCCGGTGATGTACGCCGACTCATCCGACGAAAGGAACAGGACTGCGCGCGCGATCTCGATGGGCTCGCCCATGCGTCCGAGGAGGATTTTCTCCTGAAGCTTCTTCTTCGCCTCTTCAGGGATCGCATCCGTCATGCGGGTGCGGATGAACCCGGGGGCCACCGCGTTGGCGTTGATGTTGCGCGATGCGAACTCGCGCGCGACGGACTTCGTCATGGAGATGAGCCCCCCCTTCGATGCGGCATAGTTGGCCTGCCCGGCGTTGCCTTCCTGCCCCACGATCGACGCGATGTTGACGATCTTGCCGTAGCGCGCCTTCATCATGGGCTTGATGCACGCCTTCGTGACGTTGAACGCCCCCTTCAAGTTGACATCCAAGACCAGATCCCAGTCCGACTCGGACATCCTCAGCATGAGATTGTCCTTGGTGATTCCCGCGTTGTTCACCAATATATCAATTTTACCCCACTTCTCAAGCGCGGCTTTGACCACGGCTTCGCATTGGTCGGACTTGGTCACGTCACAGGCCATGGCGAAGGCGATGCCTTCGCCTGCGTCGAGGGTCCGGGCTGAGGATTCGCACTTGGCGGCGTCGACATCGACGATGACGACCTTGGCGCCCTCGGCCGCGAAGAGTTCCGCTGTGGCGTAGCCGATGCCCTGGGCGGAGCCGGTGATGATGGCGACCTTGTCCTTGAGGCGCAATCCCGTTGGTCGGGCGGTCAAAGTCGAGGTTTCAGTGCTCATGTCGTTCTCCTCATGACGGCGTTGCAATCATGTCTTGACATTCTGCTCGAGCGTTTCCGCTCGGGTGATGGCTTCCTGCATGGCCGGCACGATGCCCGCATCGGCGCTTTGGGCTGCGAATCTGATCGCATGTGAGATCGCCCTTGCGTTCGATCCGCCATGGCAGACCACGACGACACCGTTGACTCCGAGGAGCGGCGCTCCCCCGTACTCATCGTAGCTCATCCTGCGGCGCAGGCGCGTAAAAGTGCTTCTAAGCAACACTCCTGCCAGGCGGTGGTGCCATTTGGCGAGGATCTCGGTTTTCAGGATCCCCATCACGGCCGACGCGGTGCCTTCCATGGTCTTGATCAGGATGTTGCCCACGAAGCCGTCGCAGACCACGACGTCGGTCTTTCCCATGGGGACGTCGCGTCCCTCGACCGCCCCCCGGAATTCCAATCCCGAACTCTTAAGACGCGGGAAGGTCTCCTTGACGAGATCGTTGCCCTTGCCTTCCTCCTCGCCGATCGTGAGCAGACCGACGGTCGGGGTTTTCTTGCCGTAGAGATGGCGATAGAGAATCGAGCCCATGAGCGCGAACTGGACGAGGTGCCAAGGCTTGCAGTCGACGTTGGCGCCGCCGTCGAGGAGGATGCTGACGCCCTTCACGGTGGGAAGCGGCACCGCGATGGCGGGGCGAAGGACGCCGGGGATGCGCTTGAGATGCCAGAGTGCCGCGATCATGGTCGCGCCAGAGTGTCCCGCCGACACCAGCCCCGACGCCCGCGTCTGGGCGACGAGTTCGGCGGCGACCATGATGGACGCGCGCGGCTTGGCTCGGCAGGCCGCGGCGGGATCCTCATTCATCGCCACGCTATCCGGCGCGTCGGCGAGCTCGAAGCGGGGGTCGTCCTGGGCCACGCCTCGCGTCGAGAGTTCGGCCCGGATCTTGTTGGCTGGTCCGACCAGGATGAGTTCGACGCCCCAGGCGTTGGCGGCCTGGACGGCCCCATCGATGTTGGGGGCCAGCCCATGGTCGCCGCCTGCGGTGTCGAGCGCGATTTTCACGCGGCGCTCTTACGAGCCCTTTTGTTCTCCGCCTTCGGCTCCGCCCTGGCCGGCCTTCTTCTTCGTCTTGGGCGGGCGCACGAGGATGCCGTTGTAGAAGCCTTCGGGGCTGATCGTGTGCGGGCGATGCCAGCGGCCCTCATTGTCCTTGCTCAGCGGCACGGACTCGAGCTTCCAGTTGGCGGCCCGGCGGCTGTCGCGGCGGGAGCGCGTGTGCTTGCGTTTCGGATTGGGCATTGGTTCCTCTTATGATCGTTCGCGAGGCGGGATTTTAGCCTTTATCGGGCCGGATGGTCAATCGGGGGCGCTGCGACATCTGCGGGCCCTCGTCGGCGTGGCCGCAGTCCGCCAGATTCCGGTTCTTGCGGCACACGGTGCAGAGCCCTTTGCATTGGGACCGGCAGACGATCTTCATGGGCTGGGCGAGTGAGATCGATTGGCGCACTTCTTCGGTTAGGTCGAGGGACCCGCGGTCGATGGGCGCCTCCGCTGAGACCGCTGCTTCCCACGGCGTCTCGACGGGGGCCAGGCAGCGCACGCATTCGAAGCGCCAGAGTCCTTTCGCGGCGCCTACGAAGACGGCGGTGTCGTCTACGGGATGGATCTTGCCTTTGACCGAGATATTCCCGACCAAGACCCCCTCGCTCAGCGCGTCGGGGAAGAGCTCCGGCTCCGCCGTCGCGTCGACGTGAAGCTCGCCTTTATCCTTGAGGTCCTTCAGGGAAATCCGAAGATCGGAGTTCATGTCGTGTCCTGGGTTCATCGTACAAAAATCCATGGGCACGCATACGGCCCAGGAAAATCCGGAGGCGAGAAGCGGTTTGTCGAAGCTCTAAACCCCAACTCTTCAGTTTGCCGCCTGAACGCCCCGGCGTCGGGCACCAAGCTAACGATAACCACTCGCACCGGTGCGAGTGGCGGCCGCTCATCCGTCTTGCGTGGGGCACCAACCGGGCACATCACCGCCGGGACCGCGCGCCTTTGAGGCGCGCTC
>CAYHNV010000200.1:0-3928 GCA_964358065.1 uncultured Elusimicrobia bacterium
ACAAGCGTGAATGGAATCATCGTAATCGCGCAGAACGCGCTGCTTATAAAAAATAGTACCACCGCAAGCGTAAGATTAAAGCGCTCGCTCTCGCCCAAAATAAATGCGCCGATTGTGGGATGACCTACAACGGCAAGAACATCGAGCGTGGCGAGGTATTCAACCTCGACGGTGCCGCCAACGAGATCGCAGCGGAGGTTAAGGAGGCCAAGCCGGGGGGGGAGGATCGCGCCTCCCGCCTCCTCCGACAGCGGCGCGCCATGATGACGGCCTTCGCCGGCGATGAAAACCCTTTCTACACCGTCTTCGGCGATATGAAGGAGGATATGCGCCCCATGGCGATGAACAAAGTCCTTCAGGGCTCAAAAGGTCCCGAGGCCGCCGAGGAAGCGCGGCTGACGCTGCTGCGCGAGGTGGACGGCCAGCCCCTGCTCAAGTTCGCGCCCCAACTGCCCAAGCTCCTCCTTCAGGTGTTCAGCGGCAAGGAAGTCGACATTCCGGTCACGCAGATGGGCCTGACGCGGCTGCATGCCGCCAAGCTGCTCAAGGCCCTTTCCGGAGACCCGACCCTTCCCGCCCACCAGCGCGACGACCTCTTCTGGAACATCGCGCCATCGCTCCTCTGGCCCAATGGGATCAGCGGCAAGAGCTCCTCCTGGGTGCGCACGGAGCTCCTGCGGCAGTTCCACGGCTTCTTCGAGGACCCCGCCGGCATCCGCCTCGACGGGCGGACCAAGCGCATCAACGTGGTCCACAACGGCCAGTGGTTCGAGGCCATGGACAACGAGGGCCGCCGGTTCTGGGAGCTGGAGTACGGCGTCGACCTGACCCTGCCCTACACCCATCAGTCCATCAGCACCATCCGCGACGTGACCACGGACAAGAAAGCTCGCTTCTACTCCTTCTCCGGCACCGCCGGCACGAAGCTGCGCGAGCACTTCGAGACCAACAAGATCATGACCGTGGGCGCGGGCTCCAAGGCTCCTGAGGTCGTCGAACTTGACGCGGTGACGGGCGGCGGCAGCATCTTCAAGCGCGTCCACCAGGCCCTGGCCAACAGCAACGCCGGCCGCGGCGAGGTCGTCGTGCGCTCTCTCGACAACGCTCCGGAGTCGGTGCGCAAGGCCGTGTTGGAGAAGCTCGGCGGGCCGCTGCGCGAGGCGGTCGTGCTCAAGCTGGGCGATTTCGAAGGTCCCAAGCGGGCCGAGGCCCGCGAGTGGCTTGCGAGCCTGCGGCGCGTTCAGGGCGACGCCGACCACGTGGTCGTGCGCCCCAACCTCGACGCGATGCCCGCCGACGTCAAGCCCGCCATCGACGCTTATCTGACGGCCATCAAGGCCCTCGGCAAGGACAACGCCGTGGTGCGCATCAGCGAGGTGAAGTCGGGCGCCGCCCAGGCCTGGCTGCGCGACCTGCGCGGCAACCAGAAGGAGACGGGCTTGGTCGTGCTCAGCGTCTCCGACACCCACATGCTCAAGACGGTCCGTCAGCATCTGCTCCGCACCCAGGGCATCAAGGCGGAGGAGATCTCCATGGTCTTCTCCGACGCCGAGTACCTGCGCAACAACGTCCCGGATGCCAACGTCAAGAAGCAGATGAACCTGGAGGCACTCAACAACGGTTCGGCGCGCTTTCTCATCCTCGACAGCCGCGTCGGCGGCCGCGGCCTGGACCTGAACTTCAAGGGTGAGGGCAAGAGTCTCGACCCCAAGGCTTTCCGCGGCTACACCAATTTCGAGATGCTCCTCATCGAGCCCAACAAGATGTCGCAGGTCCACCTCCTCCAGTCCCAGGGGCGCGTCGACTTGGGCCGCATCCATGCCGGGGCCGGGCGCGACTTCGCGCTTGTCTTGGACATCAAGGCCGTGAAGGGAGAGCGCATCTTCACCGAGATGGTCAAGTCGGACCCGTTCTTCGAGCAGCTGCGCAGCGACCCCGCCTTCCAGAAGTACGCCGCGGCGCGCAAGCTCGTCAAGCTGGACTGGCTCACTTTCCATGAGTTCGTGCGCGAGAATCCGCAGCACGCCGCGAAATACCAGCAGGCGGTCAAGGGCAGCCTGGAGAAGATACAGTCCGAGGTGGAGATCAACCAGCTGAGGTCCTCGTCGGTCGAGACCGACGCGCCCATCACCCCCGGGAAGTTTCCCGCCGTCGAGCGCATGCGTTGAGCAGAATTGACCCAATAGTCTGACGTGGCGGGCATGGCGATTTGCATGCGCGCGAGGTGCGCCTTTCGCGAAGTCAGCATGGCGCTTGAGCGCGCGCGCAGCGTGGGCTTCCTGGACGCCGAAAAGCGCCAGGTCATGAAGGCGCCCCTGATCGAGTTCTTGCTCCATGCGGTTAAGTACGTGTTTCCAGCTGAGCCCGGGCCCCTCGTCCGCGGCATCCCGACGTCCCATTCCGCCCCGCCGCTGGCCAAGCGCATCGTCTCCGACGCCAACGACCAGTACGTCTGGCCGCATGATGAGGGAGAGGTGCGTGGTCAAGAGATCTTGCCGCTGTATGAGACGGCCCCGGAGGCCGCGCGCGCGAGCGCAACATCGCCGCGCAGGAGATCGAAGAACGCTTGAGCGAGCTCATCCTTGAAAACAAGTAAGAACCTGGAGATGCTGGCCATCGAGGACATCATGGCGGTGATCGACGGAGCGGAGGACGCCCGGGAGAAAGTTCTCGCCGGCCCGGAGACGGTCAAAGCCTATATCCGCGAGCAGGTCACCGCTCTTCTACGCAACGAGCTCTTCGAGCAAAGCGTGACCGGGCACTTGGGGCCCAAGGCTGGGCCCGGCCGTATTCAACGGGCTCTCCAGGTGGTGCGGGAGCTGGCTACATTATGATGCCCAGAAAGTTGCTGCCTTCGAACCTTTTGGTCGGGAAGAACCTTTGCCGTCAGCCCAACTTCAGGCCCATTTTAGCGAAGTGCCGGTAGTCTAAATCGGCTGCGATCAACGCAACGTCATGGTCAATGCAGTTTTGAGCGATTAAACAATCCATGGCCCTGGCTTTAAGTCCCTTTTTTAACAGCACTCGCCTCAATTCACCGGCGCGTTCCCAGTAGCCGGGCTTCGCCGCCAGCCTGGGCAGCTCGCGGATAAATTTCTCGGCGTCTTGAGTGAGACCGGGCCCGCTTAAAACTTCAAAAAGAACCGGCAAGGGCAAGACCAAGGTGCCTTCCGATAGGGATTGCTCGAGCCGTCTTGAGGGGCCGCTTTCGACGCCCTTCGAATAGTCCAGCCAGGCGCTTGTATCCGCCGCGATCATTCGTTCCGGTCCTCTCGCAATTCATCCAAATCCATCTTAAGATCGAACTTCCCCTTGAGTTTAAGGAGGCCATTGTAAGCATTTTTTGCAGCGACCAACTCCAGGCCCTTTCTTAAAGTCGGCGTAATTCCCGCGCCGCTCGCCTTTAGGGCGCGAGCCAATAAATCCTGCGGCAGCATCACCGTGACTTTCTTGTCCGTTTTCATACGGTCATTATACCAGCATCTATGCCGTATGTCAAGGCCACCCTGCAGAACTATGGCGCTCAGCGCGATAACTGCGGGCCCCGCAGAAAACCTCTTCCGCGCCCGGAGCGGATTATT
Source organism: uncultured Elusimicrobia bacterium (assembly GCA_964358065.1). Lineage (GTDB taxonomy): Bacteria > Elusimicrobiota > Elusimicrobia > UBA1565 > UBA9628 > GWA2-66-18. Next base: position 3,582 of record CAYHNV010000200.1, read on the forward strand.
TCGCCATCTGCCCGATCGGCGGCGTTGCGCCTTCGGCCTGCGGCGCGTGGCACTGCAGGCAGTTGTGGCGCAGTCTCAAGTGCGATGGCGGCACTTTCGTCGCCGCGTGCCCGTCGCCGAGGTCCGTCCCGTCGCGGTGGCAGTCGAGGCAGCTGTTCGTTTCGCGGGTGATGGCGAGCCCCGCAACGCCGTGGGGTACGAGGGGCGGTGCGCCGGGATATGGACGCGGCAGGGGTTGGGTCGTGCCGGGAGCCCGGTCGTTCCAGCGGTTCATGCCCGGACGGCCTTCCTGGCCAGAACGGATATTCCTTGTCCGGGCTCTCGGGCGGCGCCTCGTACGGCCGCTG
>CAYHNV010000201.1:0-3927 GCA_964358065.1 uncultured Elusimicrobia bacterium
CTCTTCCCCCGCGGGGGCGCCGCACTACCACGGGGGAAGGCTGGCCAGGCCGGCGGGGACGCCGATGAGCCCGGAAGCGGCGGCCAAGGAAGCGCGGGCAGAGCTGACTCGCAAGCTCACCAAGCTGCAGGAAAAGATCGATGCTCTCGACGAAGAGCTGGAACGGACGGATCTGAAGCCGGCCAAGCGCAAGAAGCTTGAGGCCAAGCTCAAGAAACTGCTCGACAAGAAGAATCAGATGATCGAAGACGGCAAGGCTCCGGACGAAGCGGGATCCGGCGGACATGAGCGTCATCATTAAATAAAAAGGAACGGAGGGGACATATGTTCACAAGTATCGGGATTGCCTTAATGGTCGTCATGATGGGCGGCATGTTCTGGGGCGGCCATAAGATGATGGGCGGCGGTCATCAGAAGCACACGGAGAAACACGCTCAGACGCAAGCGCCCGCGTCGCACGGCCACGTCGCGGTTTCTTCGTCGCCGGTCGAAGGAGTGCGATGATGAGGCGGATCATTGCTCTGTCGTTCGCAGCGCTGGCCGCTTGGCCGGCCGCCGCAGAGGTGGCCCACCACCAGGCTGGGGCCGTCACGCTCCGGTCTGGACAGGCGCTCGCCCAACCCTGGAGCGACCGAAAAGGCTCGTTGCGAGGTCGGGCCTTCGTGTCGTATCTTCAGTCGAGCTCGGGCTTCGACGGAGGCGGGGCGAAGACGGCGCTGAAAGACAACGGCCGCTTTCAGGGGACGACCTTCAACATTTTCGGTGAATACGCGCTCACGAACCGTTGGAGCGCCGCGGCGCTGATCCCTCTTCAAGACTCACGCCTGCGCACGGATATCTCCCGCGACCACTGGACAAGCCTCGGGGACGTCTCTGGATGGGCCCGATATCGCCTGGACCAAAAGGGCGCCTGGACTCCCTCTGTGGCGTCAGGCATAAAGCTGCCGGGAACCTACAAGACGGTGAGCGGCCTAGGCGACGGGCAGACCGACCTCGATCTCCAGGGCTTCGCCAGCCGCGTCATTGGAAACGGCGGCTATGGGGCGTTCAACGCCGGCTACCGCTACCGGGCCGGCAGCATCGCCGATGAGGTCGTCTTCGGTGCCCAACTTGGCTGGGCTCCGGCAAGAGCCTGGCTGCTCGTGCCCGGGGTTTCCGGAGCCTTCGGCGTCGGCTCGGGCGTGCCCAAGGACTTCATCAACCTCGGGCTCAGTACCTTCCGCACGGTGAGAGGAGACTGGAGCGCGTTCGCCTCTTACAATCGCGTCGTGGCGGGCAAGAACACGTCAGGCGCCGATGTTTGGTCGTTCGGTATGGCGTTCCGATAGGCGAGGAATATGAAGCTGAGACTGTTCGCTGCGGCGCTGCTGTTGTCAATCCTGGTCGTTGCCGGGATTGACAGGGCGAGGTGCCAGCATGAAGGGCACGGCGGGGTGCCGATGCCCGCAAACCCACCACGCCAAGATCCGGGGTATGAGTCTCCACCCCCGCCCCCAGACGGGCAAGATGGGCCCTCGCATGACGGTCCTGGGCACCGGCTGCCTGAGGTGGCGCTCGATGCCGAATATAACGATCGCACGGCTCGGGAACTGGGCCTTGAGCCAGAGACCTGGAAGGGTTTGATGCGCTTAGGAATGGACGCTACGACATGGAAGACGCTGTCGCCGCGCAAGCGGAGCGACGCGTTGAAGGACTTCATGGTCAAGAAGGAGCAGGTTCTGCAACGGTTCAGCGAGATCTCACAACAGAACTCTGAGGGTCCCTGCGACGAGGTCGCTCTCATGAGGAAGTATCTTGGGGACGAGAAGATACGGCCTCTATTAGAGAGACATGAGAAGTCCCCGGAGCATCGGGCTCATGGGCCCGCGCGGGAGCCAAGTCCGCCTCCCCACGATCCCTCGCATGGAGGCGGGGTCTCGAGTGGTAATCGGGTCAAGAGATTGTTGGAGAACATCGCCGAGTGCGCGATTAACGGGGACATGTACCCAGGTGAGTTCGTGTCCGTTTCGGGCGGAGGCGCAGAGCATGCGGGACATGCCGGAGGAGGCGCCGGGGGGGGCGGCGCGGGTCATGCCGGCCACCCCGTGAGCGCGGGAGGCTCACACGGTGGCCACGATTCGGGCGGAGACGAAGGGCATTCCGGTCATGTCTCGCATTCCAGTCCTGTGCCCTCGCTGGCACAGGATGGCACTGCCGTGATGGCCGAAGACTCCGCTCAACTGCACCAGGAAGCTTCCCGGCAGGAGATGATTGCTTCCGATGGCCGTCGCAATCTCCAACGGAAACAGCTTGGGGGGAGGGCGTGGCTCGCCATTTTGGCCGCCATAGGAGTTCTCTTCTGGATCGGCGCACTCGTCTTGGCGGGCGTCCGGAGAAGGGTTCCGAGACCGGAAGGAGAATACACTGAATAACGCCGCCTTGAGCCCCCTCGTCGCCCGCTATCGCTCCGATCCCGAATCGGTCTACAACACCTGGTTCGTCAACGGCGAGTCTCGGATGAAGGCCTTCCGGGCGATCCGCCTCGGCGTGCGTGAGACGGTCGCGAGCGTCGCGCGCGGAGACTTCGGCAACGACTTCAAGGGCTCCACCCTGGAAGTCGTCTTGAACGCGATCACCGAGCAGAAGGAGGTCTTTGCGGGTGCTGCGCACCCGTTCTACTGGAAGCCGAAACTCCGCATCCCCGACATCTATGAGAACGAGGGGAACAAGAGGTTGTTCGCCTCGTTCCTCGATGCCTGCCTCAGCGCGGGAAACGAGGCCCAGCTCCTAGATCAGATCAGTCTGCTCTCCGCGGCGAAGATCAAGGGCCTCGGCCCGTCCGTGGCCAATATCCTCTACTTCCTTCATCCGACGCTGATTCCGCCGTTCAACACGGCGATGCTCCGAGGCTTCAATGCTCTCTTCCAAGACGACAAGAAGCTCGGCTCTTGGGAGACGTACCTTGAGATGCGCTCGGCCATTGTTTCGGCCAACATGGGGGCGGGCCTCTCCAAGGACCTGGGGGCCTTCGCCGGACTCCTCTTCGAGATCGGCTCCGGGAGATACTCCGCGGACGGGATGGCGACGGCCTTGGCGGGAGGCAAGGAGGCCGCTGAGCGCTCCGCGCGAGCGCGCCACGCGAAAGTCTTGGAAGAGAGAGGGGCGGAGTCCGAGCACAGCCGGATACAACACCTTCTCATCAAGGTCGGCCGCGCCTTGAACTATGATGTCCATGTCGCGCGCAACGACCGCCACCGCAGCTTCGAGGGCGAGTCGTTCTCCCTGCTCACCCTGCCTGAACTGCCCGCCCTCGCGCTGACCGACGAGGTCCGCGACACGGTCTCCCTCATCGACGTCCTCTGGCTGCGCCGCGGCGCGGGGGAGATCGTCTGCGCTTTCGAAGTGGAGAAGAGCACTTCGATCTATTCCGGCATGCTGCGCCTTCAAGACCTGGCGCGCTCGCTGCCGGGCTGCCCTTGCAGCCTCTATCTCGTCGCTCCGGACGAGCGCGAGCGCGAGGTGATGGCGCAGATGGCTCGACCTGCGTTCCGGAGTTCCGGTCTGGAGTTTTCCTACATCCCGTTCGGCGAACTCACCGCGAACGGCGACGCGCTGTGCCGTTTCGGCGAAAACCACGACATCCTGCGCAAGATCGTCCGCAAGCCGCCGGCGTTGGCGGCGAAATCAAAAGGAGAAATAAAATGAGACAACTGACGATCGCCGCGATGCTCGCGGTTTGCGTTGCCGCAAGCGCCTGGGCCGCGAAAGGGCACTTGGACCCTTCGGGCAAGACGGAGACGATCTCGGGCGAACTGCTCGACATGGCCTGCTACATGGCCCACGAGGGCAAGGGCAAGAAGCACGCCAAGTGCGCCGCCGCCTGCGTGAAGGGAGGGGCCCCCATCGGCCTCCTGACCCAGGACGGAAAGGTCTACCTCGTCGTGGGCG
>CAYHNV010000202.1:0-3915 GCA_964358065.1 uncultured Elusimicrobia bacterium
GGCGCGCGCAGCGCGGGCCCCGGCTTTTACCCTCATCGACGCGGGTGCGGGTGTAGTCGGCGATCACGCAGTCGGCGTCGTAGATGCGCGTGCGCGGGATGATCCGCTCGGCCACATACTTCTCGTAGCCGGACATGAAGCAGTAAGGGATGGCCTCCGTCATCACGGTCTTGCCCGCCTTGATGCCCACGTCGAGCGCCCGCTTCACATAAGGTTCGATGAGGCTCTTGCGCGCGGTCAGCCAGTCCTTATTCTCCCCTGCGCGACCGCTCATATGCATGAAGGCGAACTGAAACTGGTCGACGCCCAGCGCGACCAGCAGGCGCGCCAGGTCCGGCAGGTCTCGGTAGTTGACCTTGGTGATCACCGAGTTGGTGATGACCCTCACCTTGAGGCGCTTGAGAATGCGCATGCCCGAGACCGTCTGCACGAAAGCCCCGGAGGACCCCGTCAGCCAGTCGTGAATCTTCGCCGTCGAGCCGTGCAGCGAGGGCCCGAACTCATTGACGCCGGCGTCGATGAGCCTCTTGCAGAAATCTTCGTAGCAGAAGGTGCGGCCGTTGCTCTGCACCTGGATGAGGGTGTAGCCGAGCTCGCGCGCCTTGCGCGCGAGCTCCACGATCTGTTTATGCAGGGTGGGCTCGCCCCCGGTGATGACCACGCCCGCGGCCCCGCCGGCGCGCCCCTCCTCCAAGGAGCGCATGAGTTCATCCGCCGCCTTGGCGGGCAGACGCTCGCGCTTGTCTCCCTGAACGCAGAAATGGCAGTAGTTGTTGCAGCGGAAGCCCACCTTGAGATCGATGCGTTCGCTCATGACGAAGCCTCTAAACGCACTTGCGCGACCACGGCCTGCGCCGATGTCAGGATGGGGCAGAGTTCCTTGGAAGAATAGTAGACGTCCATCTGGTAGAGTCCGGCGCAGATCTTCGAAACCGAGCACTCCCGGCACCTGGACGCCTTGCCGTAGCTCCAGGAGGTCTTATCTTGCCGCTTATGTCCCTTCTCGTCGAGGAAGTAGATGTCGCGCCCCTCGTCCTTGACGAGCTTGCGCGTCTCCGTGGAGAAATGGGCGAAGTCGGACATGAAGCAGAGCGGGACGCGTTCGACGCGGAAGGTCCGGCCGACCGAGGCGAGCCAGGTCATCGCGCGGTGGAGTTCCACCTCGAAGGAGCGAAGCGTGGGCACGAGACGAGGGTTAAGAGAGGCGGCGTTCATGAGCGGGTCCAGGTTGTTCCAGACGAAATGGGTCAGGAAAGGAAACTCCCCGACCAGGGATCGGGGCGTGAAGCTGAGATGATCCGCGTTGCGACTATTGATCACCGTGTTGATGTCCACCCGCACGCCCAGACGGCCGGCGTTCTCCAGGGCGCGCAGTATGTTGGGCAAGGAGTTGCTGTTGCCCGTCAGTTCCCCCTGGACCTCCGGCTTGGCCGAATGCACCGAGATGTGCATGTGGTCGAGACCGGCGTCGACAAGAGCCCTGAGATAGTCCGGTTTGCAGACCTTCTGCCCGTTGGTGATCAGCCTCGCAGGCAAGCCCTTCTTGCGGGCGTACGCCACCAATTCCGGCAGGCGGTCGAAGAGCGTGGGCTCGCCGCCGGTGAAAATCACCCCGGCCGCCTCATTCTCGACGAAGGAGTCCACCAGTTCCACGGCCTCCCGCCAACTGATGACGCGGCCGTTCTCGGGGTTGGAGCAGAAAAGGCATTTCTGATTGCAGACGCGGGACACCTGCAGGTAAGCCAACGTGGCCATCAGTTCTCCTTCCGGGGCGACAATTCCGAGCTTCCAAACGCATCGAGGTAGAGGTCGAAGACTCCGGCGCAATCGCCGCTCGCCGCGCAGGAACGACAGGCTGCGGGCTTGCTCCGGCGGCGCGAGGCGTCACGGCTGAGTATTCCGATCAGGCCCGGCTTGCCCCCCACGGAGCGCCGCTCCACGGTTACGCGCGGCGAAAAATGGGCGTCGTTGGACAGTTCACCCCGCCCGCCGAGCACGCACAGCGGCAGGCCGAACAGGCGCAGAACCACGCCGCTTGCCTCGAAAGGACGAGCAAGCTCGGGCAGGCGCTCGCGCCACTGCGAAAGCGGCACGGCCAGGGACCGGTAAGCGCGCGCCGCGCGCCCTTCCGGAGCGACATTGGACAGCAGACAATGGCGAATCTTGGAATGCGCGCTCAGCAAGCGCAGGGTCTGCGCGACGCGCGCCCAGTTGCGGCGCGTGACGACGGTGTTGGTGAGAAGATAGGTGCCCGCCCCATGGCGCTCGACGTTCGCGAGAGCCGTCATCGCCCTCGTGAACGAGCCCGGCGTCCCGGTCGAGGCATCGTGCGTCTCGGCATCGGGACCGTGTATGGAAAGACAAAGTTCGTCGACGAGAGGCAAGACCTCGCGGGCATAAGGCTCCTGGGCGAAGAGCCCGCCGTTGGTCGTCAGATAAGTCTTGAAGCCCAGCTTGCGCGCCGCGCCAAGCGCGGCGGGCAGGAGGGGGTGGGCCGTGGGCTCGCCCCCCGTGAAAGTCACATGATCGAAGCCCTCTTTGCGTCGCGCAAGAAGGACGGCCGAGACCTCCTCGCCTTTTAAAGGAGCATGCCTCCAACGCGCCATGCGCAGACTCTCCGAGCAGAAGGCACAGCGCTGGCCGCAGGTGTAGGAAAGGTGCAGTTCGAGGCGCCGCGGCGCCGCGACTTTCTTAGATCGCACGAAGCTCCCCCTCCCCGTGGCGCGCCAGATAATCCGCCCAGATCCCATCGCACGAGTTCCGCAGAGAGCATCCCGCGCAGGCCGCGCCGAAGGCCATGAGAGGCCGCCGTCGGGCGCGATAGTTGACCGCGGGAGCCGACCCCGAGACGGTCTCGTCATAGAGGGCGCGGCCCTCATGGCGCGGCGCGAGCGCGCCGTCCCACAGGCAGGGGGGTAGGCCGAACACGGACAGGGACGCGCCGGTCCGGCCGACGGCCGCGGTGGCCGCGCGCGCGGCCGCGGCGAACGCCTCCAGGCGCGGGGAGTCCTCGAGCACCCTTCCGCCCCAGCCCGACGGAGGCTCGCGGTGGATCAGCAGGACCTCGCGCGCACCCTCGTCGCTCAAGCGGCGGACCCAGGACGAGAGCGACGGGAGGTCCTCGGCCGCGGGCTGGAGCCAGGCGCAGATCTCGCCTCCGCGGCGCATCCACTCCCGCAGCCCCAGTCTCGTCTGAACCAGGGCTCCGGGCGCCCGCGCACTCGCGTCATGGCGAGAGGCATCGGCGGAGAAGAGAGGCACGACCACGCGGCGAAGTTCCCGGCGCTCGCGCAAGCGCGCCGTTCGGCGCTCGTCGGCGAGCGGGCGGGCGGTGGTATAGAGAGCGAGGTCATAAATCCCCATGGACTCGGCATTGTCCAGGAGCGCGTCCAGCCCCGGCGTCAGCAGGGAGTCTCCTCCGCCCAATACCGAACGCTCGGCGCGCAGGGCCGCCTGAGCCAGAGCGGCGGCAAGCTCCGCCTTGGGCGCCGAGCGCCGCAGGGCGCAGCAGCCGTTGACGCAGCCGGCCCCCGACTCGACGTAGACCGTGCGCGAGGGCAGAAGGGCCTTCATCTGCTCGAGCTCCGCGAGGGTTCGCTCCGCGGTGTAGACAGGAGGCTGATGCTCGTCACCCTCGTAGAATCCGGATGGGATGACTCCCGCGGCGGCGGCCGCGGCATGGATGGCGGTGCCGGGATAGACCTTGGTCGTGTTCACCAGGATGCGGTCGGGGTCGAAGCCTCGAAGGAACTCAGCGGTCTCGCGCGAGGTCTCAAGGTCGTCTCCGGGGTTTCCCACCATGAGCATGAGCACCGCGCTCATCCGCGCCGAACGGGTGGCACGGAAGGCCTCGGGAACCTTCTCGAGGTCCAGGCGCTTGCCGGTGGTCTTCTGCACCTTCGCCGAACCGGTCTC
>CAYHNV010000203.1:0-3873 GCA_964358065.1 uncultured Elusimicrobia bacterium
CACTCGTCGCAGGGGACATAGACGTCCCGCAGGAACTGCATGGAGATCTGGACCAAGCCATCGCCCTGGCATGACTCGCAGCGGCCGCCCTTCACGTTGAAGGAGAAGCGGCCGGGCTTGTAGCCGCGGGCCTTGGAGGCCGGCAGCAGGGCGAACAGGTCGCGGACGGGGCCCCAGAGGCCGGTGTAGGTGGCGGGATTGGAACGGGGCGTGCGGCCGATCGGGGTCTGGTCGACAAGGATGATCTTGTCGAGCAGATCGATACCCATAATTGACTTATACGGCCCAGGTTCATCCTTGGCTCCGTGAAGCTTCTTGGCCAGGGCTTTGTAGACGATCTCATGGACGAGAGTCGATTTGCCCGAGCCGGACACCCCGCTCACGCAGACCAGCTCGCCCAAGGGGATGTCGACGTCGAGGTCCTTGAGGTTGAACTGCCGTGCGCCGCGGACCTTAAGCCAGCCCTTGGGAGGGCGTTCCCGCGAGGGCGGCGGGCGGCGGCCTTCGCCCCGCAGGTAGGCGGCGGTCAGAGAGGTCTTTGACTTGATGATGTCTTCGACCTTGCCTTGCGCGACGACATGTCCGCCGTGGATGCCCGCGCCGGGGCCCAGGTCGATGACCCAATCGGACGAGCGGATCGTCTCTTCGTCATGCTCGACGACGATGAGAGTGTTGCCGAGGTCGCGCAGACGGCGGAGAGTGGTCAATAGCCGGGAGTTGTCGCGCGGGTGGAGACCGATCGAGGGCTCATCCAAGACATACATCACCCCCGTAAGACCGGATCCGATCTGAGTCGCGAGGTGTATTCTCTGTGCTTCTCCTCCAGCCAACGTCTCAGATGTCCGGTCCAAAGTCAGATATTCGAGTCCCACGGCGGCAAGAAATTCAAGGCGGGAAACGATCTCTTTCAAGACCTGCTTGGCGATGGTCCGTTCCTGATCGGCGAGACTGATCTCCTTGAAGAAAGCCAAGGACTTATCGACCGACATGCGCACGACCCCATCGATGTTCATTCCGTCGATCTTGACGGCCAGGGCCTCGGCCTTCAGTCGCGCGCCCTTGCAGGAGGGACAGCGTTTTTTCGACATGAAGCGCTCGGCGATCTCGCCCTTGACGAAGTCGGATTCGGTCTCCTTGATCCGGCGTTGCAGGTTGTTGATCACGCCTTCGTAGTCCTGCGGGTTCTTCGCCCAGGACGGGGTGTAGGTCCCGCCGCCCCTGAGGATGATCTCGCGCTGCTTGTCGGAGAGGTTCCGCCAGGGCTCGTCCATCGGGATCTTGAACTGGCGGCAGATCTGGGTCAGGATCTCCGTGTAATAGCCGGACCAAGACTTCTTCCAGCGGTTGGTGCGCGTGGTGACCGGGTCCGACCAGGCGATGATGGCGCCCTCTTTGATGGACTTGCCCGGCTCGGGGATGACGCGGGCCTCGTCAACCTCCGTCTTGACGGAGAGCCCGTCGCAGGTCGGGCAGGCCCCGTAGGGCGAGTTGAACGAGAAGAGGCGCGGCTCGATCTCCGGCAGCGAGAGGCCGCACGCGGGGCAGGCGTGGTGCTCGGAGTGGAGTGATCCCGCGGCCGGGTCCGAGGACGGTTCGACACGGACCAGGCCGCGGGATTCCCGCAGGGCGATCTCGACCGAGTCGTTGAGACGTTCTTTCTCATCCGCCGAGACTTTTAATTTATCGACGAATAACTCGATGGTGTGTTTCTTGTAACGATCGAGCTTGGGGGGGGATGAGAGTTCATGGGTCTTGCCGTCGGTCCGAGCCGAGACGAAGCCCGAGCGCTGGAGCCGTTTGTACAGGTCCTCGTAAGTACCGGGACGGCTCTGGACAAGAGGAGCGTAGAGGGTGATGGACTGCCCGGATCGGTTGCGCAGGACGTCGCTGACGATCGCCTGCGCCGATTGCTTCTTGATGCGCGAGCCGCAGTTCGGGCAGTGGGGCTGACCCACGCGGGCGAAGAGCAGGCGCATGTAGTCGTATATCTCGGTGACGGTGGCGACGGTGGAGCGCGGATTATGAGAAGGAGAGCGTTGTTCGATGGAGATGGCGGGCGAGAGGCCCTCGATGAGGTCCACATCCGGCTTGTCCATCAGTTCCAGGAACTGCCGGGCATAGGCCGAGAGCGACTCGACGTAGCGCCTTTGTCCTTCGGCGTACAGGGTGTCGAAGGCCAGCGAGGACTTCCCCGAGCCCGACAGGCCCGTCACCACCACGATCTTGCCGCGGGGGATGTCGAGCGTGATGTTCTTGAGGTTGTGCTGTCTGGCTCCGACGACGCGGATGACGTCCATTCCCGTCATTTTACCATTTCGCGGCATGGAACTTTTTCCGGGGGTATCGCGTATAGATAATGGTGCGGGGAGACCGATCTCCTGGCCGGTCAAAACTCGCCCCGGTGGGAGTTTTGATGCGCGAGGGGACAAGAACGGAGCTCTGGAGAAATGCTCGAAAGCGACCGATGACGACCTGCGCAAGGAACTCGCCTTCTTGGTCGAGCGTGAACGCCGCAGCTTGGCCGCACTCCTGACGACCATGGGAGAGTACTCCTATCGCCGCCTCTTCCGCGATGAGGGTTATTACTCGATGTTCGAGTATTCCCTGCGCGCCTTGAAGTTCGACGAGAATTCCGCCTATCGGCACATCACGGCCGCCCGTGTGGTCCGCCAATACCCCGAAGCACTGCCGTTGATCGCCTCTGGAGACCTGCCCTTGACCTCCATCCTCGTCCTGGCACCGGTCCTGACCGAGGAGAATCGCACGCTCATGTTCAAAGACTCCAAAGGCAAATCGCGTCGTGATTTGGAGACCATGGTCGCTGGTTTATCTCCCCTGCCGCCGCGCATGGATTACGTCCAGCGCTTGCCGGCTTCGACCGCATCTTGGGTTCCCCTCGATGCGAAGGAGGCCTCGGCCGGCGCGTTGGGGGAGTGCCTTGGTCCTTTGGAAGTCCCTGCCGTCCCGAAACCCCGGGAGTGGCAGGCGGTCATGCCGGTCTCGCTGGACCGTGTCCGCATCGGCTTCGACGCGGCCGTGGGGCTGATGACGCTCGTCGAGCGCGCGCGGCAGGTCCTGAAGCGCAAGCACCCGGAGGGGAGGCTGGAAGACGTGCTGACGGAGGCTCTGGAAGTCTTTCTCGACCGCAAGGACCCTCAGAAGCGGCTGGGATTGAAGCCGGGCGAGGCCGGGCGTGAGTTCGCGCCGTCGTCGCGGCCGATGCCGCAGCCGCGCTTCCTGAGCGCCTGGCGCGGCGGGCGCTACATCGCGGCGCGCGTCAAGCGCGCGGTCTGGCAGCGCGACGACGGGCGCTGCGTGTGGCGCTTCGAGGACGGCACGCTCTGCGGCTCACGCGAGGCGCTCGAGTTCGACCACTTCCGGCCGTTCGCCAAGGGAGGCCGCTCGGATGACGCGCGCAACGTGCGCCTGCTCTGCCGCCTGCACAACGGCCTGGCCGCCAGGGCGGCGGGGCTCAGCCCCGAGGGGCGGGGCGACGCAGCAGCGTGTCCCGGCGGCAGGACGCCCAGGGCCGGGGGTGGTCCAGGGTGAAGTGGAGGCCTCTGGACTCCTTGCGGGCCATGGCAGCACGGATGATCATGGTCGCCACGTCGGCGATGTTTCGCAGTTCGACCATATCGGCCGTTGGGAGGAAGTCCCAGTAGTACTCCGAGATCTCGGCGTTGAGCATCGTCATGCGGGCCAGAGCGCGCTGCAGGCGCTTGTCCGTGCGCACGATGCCGACGTAGTTCCACATCAGGCGGCGGACCTCGTCCCAGTTCTGCGAGACGACCACGGCCTCGTCGGAGGTCACGGCGCGGCCCGGGTTCCAGGGGCGCGCCTTGAAGGGGACGCCGGGCGCCGTCGCGTCCGGCG
>CAYHNV010000204.1:0-3849 GCA_964358065.1 uncultured Elusimicrobia bacterium
TGTGGACGAGGTTCTTGCCGAGGTCGTGCACGTCGCCTTTGACGGTGGCCAGCAGGATGGGGGCCCGCGTGGCCTGGTCGGCGACGCTCATGTGCGGCTCCAGGTGCGTGACCGCGGCCTTCATGACCTCGGCGGACTGGAGGACCTCCGCGACGATCATCTGGTTGTCTCCGAAGAGACGACCGACCTCGTCCATGCCGGCCATCAGCGGTCCATTGACGATATCCAACGGCTTCAGAGTCTTGAGAAGCTCGTCCAAGTCGGCGTGGAGGCCTTCCTGGGAGCCTTCCACGACATTGCGCGCGACGCGTTCCGCGATGGGCAGCTTGAGGCGTTGCGAAGCGCTTTTTCCCACGACTTTCACGGCCCGGAAGTGCGCCGAGAAGACGGCCACGGCGTCGAAGCCGGCGGGATGAGCGGTGTCGCCCGGGCCTTTCCAAGAGAGAAGGCCCCAGGCGAGCGCCTTCTCCTCGTCCGGGATCTGGGAGTAGCGGGCGAGCTTCTCGGCGTTCACGATCGCAAGATCCAAACCCGCTTCGACGCAGTGGTGGAGAAAGACGGAGTTCAGGACTTCACGGCCCGCGGGCGGCAGACCGAAACTCACGTTGGAGATACCCAACACCGTCTTGCATCTCGGCAGAGCCATTTTAATTAATCGTATGCCCTCGATGGTCTCAACGGCCGAGCCCCAGTAGTTCTTGTCGCCCGTGCCGGCTGGGAAGACCAGGGGATCGAAGATGATGTCTTCGGGGGCCACGCCGTACTTCCCGGTCAGCAGGTCGAAGGAGCGCGAGGCGACGGCGAGCTTGCGCTCGCGCGTGAGGGCCATTCCCATGGTCTTGTCCTCGTCGATGGTGCCGACGACCAGGGCGGCGCCGTATTGACGGAGGAGGGGGACGACGGTCTCGAAGCGTTCCGTACCGTCTTCCAGGTTGACGGAGTTGAGGATGCATTTGCCCGGGGCGCGCTTGAGGGCCTCTTCCATGACCGCGGCGTCGGTCGAGTCGATCATGAATGGGACCTTGACCTTGCGCACGGCCTTCTCGAAGAAGGCGACCATGTCGGCCTTCTCCTCCCGGTCGGGGTTGGCGAGGCAGACGTCGATGACGTGCGCGCCCGCACGGACCTGGTGGCGGGCCAACTCCGCGGCGGCCTCGAGTTCTCCCGCGACGATGAGCTCCTTGAACTTGCGTGAACCGATCACGTTGGTGCGCTCGCCGACCAGGAGCGGGCGGCGGTCCTCATCGAGCGAGAGCGACTCCATGCCCGAGACGACGCTGCGGCGGTGCTTGCGGGGGTGGCGCGGGGCCTTGCCCACCGTGGTCTCGGCGATGCGGCGGATGTGGTCGGGAGTCGTTCCGCAACAGCCGCCGACGACGTTCACCCAGCCTTCGTCGGCGAAGCGCGCGATTTTCTTGGCGACCATTTCCGGTGTCTCGTTATAGTCGCCGTTCTCGTCGGGCAGGCCGGCGTTGGGGTAGCAGAGCGTGAAGGCGCGCGTCAGCTGCGCCAGGGTCCGCAGGTGATCCGTCATGAAATCCGGACCGGTGGCGCAGTTCATGCCCAGGGCAAGGAGGTCGAAGTGCTCCACAGCCGCGGCCAAGGCGGCGATGTCCTGGCCGCCCAGCATGGTGCCCATGTTCTCGATGGAGACCGACAGCATGACGGGCACGGACCGACCGGCCTTGCGGAAGGCCTCGTGGATGCCGCTCATCGAGGCCTTGATGTTGAGGGTGTCCTGCTGGGTCTCCAGGAGGATAAGATCCGCGCCGCCCTCCAGCAGGCCTTCGGCCGCCTCGGCGTAGTTGGCCAGGACCTCATCATATGTGATGCCGCCCGTCACCGTGATGGCCTTGGTCCCCGGCCCAAGGGCCCCAGCCACGAAGCGGGGGCGGGTCTTGGTCGCGTATTTGCGCGCGGCCTCGCGCGCCACCGTGCAGGCCTGGACGTTGAGCTCGCGGACCTTGTCTTGCAGGCCGTACTCGGCCAGCACATGGCGGATGGAGCCGAAGGTGTCGGCCTCCGCGATGTCGGCTCCGGCTTCGAAATAGGCTTCGTGGACCTCGCGGATCACGTCGGGGCGGGTGAGGACCAGGTTCTCATTGCAGCCCTCCAGCTCCGCGCCGCCGAAGTCCGCGGCGGTCAGGTCCCGGCGCTGGAGCATGGTGCCCATGGCGCCGTCGAGCGTCAGGATGCGGCGATGAAGGATCTCCCGGAGCTCGTCCTCGCGTCCGCGGTCGCTGAAAGTCTTTCGTCTGGGTGTCATGGGGTCCTGGAAAATCGAAAACCGCGCCAAAGGCGCGGTTTCAGATGATTATACCCTATAACGCAAGGGCGGCGCTGCCTACTTCGTCAGCCGGCGGAAGTCCTCGCCTTCGGAGAGATCTTCGAAATCGCGGTCGGTCCGGGCGCGCTGCTTGTACTTGGGGTCGAGGCCGACCGCGGCGGCCAGCTCCGTCATGGCCGGGTCCCGGTGTCCGCTCAGCAGCAGCATGGCGGCATAATGGTAGCGCGTCATCGCCAGTTCCGGACCGAGGCGCGCGCCGGTCTGCGCTTCAAGCACGGCGGAATCCACGTCCCCCCTATCGAAGAGAAGACGCGAGTTCGTCGTGTGGGCCCGCGCCCTCTCGATGCGGGCGCGGGTGTCGTAGACGCGGACCAGGTGGAAGCGGAAGAATGACTTATGTCCTTGGCTCTCAAAGACGAGCAAAGCGCAGGTCGAGAGGGGGTTGAACTCGGCCGCGGCCCAGCGCCACCCCGTGCCCGGCCAGCCTTGCGTGGCGCGGGCGCCGAGGGTCGCAGTGGAGTGGAGGGTCTCGGCCAGGCCCTCCTGCGCGCCGTCAGGCCCAGAGCGGATGATTTCCCGGAATCCGGGACGGGTATAGCCGGCTTTCTGGAGGTCCTTCTCGGTCTTGGCGAGGGAACGAGGATCCCAACTCAGCATCCCGTCGGCTTCCAACGACCAATGGGGGCGGGCTTTCTCCAGGCCCGGCTCGATGCTGAGCGTTCCAGCCCGGGTCATGATGGGGTCGGAGGCGATGGCATCACCCAGGCGCGGGTAGGCCAGATGGACGAAAGCGACCGAGCAGGCGTCGTTCCAGCCGATCGCGCGCCACTCCTCGCGATCGGGGCGGATGCCGTCTGGGCGCCGGGCGGAGGCGCAAGAGGCGAGGACGAGCGCGAGGATGAGGGCGGCCACGACCTGATGATAAGACATTTGACAGCCAAAACAGAAATTACTACATTGCGTATCATGACAATAGCCAAGATTCTGATCATCGACGATGATGCAACCTACCGAACCATCTTGCGGGAAATCCTTATAGACTTGGGGTACTCGGTGATCGAGGCGACGGATGCGGCGAGCGGGTTCACCGTGGCCGCGGGGCAGAAGCCGGATCTGATCATGAGCGATTTTCTGATGCCCGGCATCCCCGGCAAGAATATATTCCAAGAGCTGCAATCCAATGCGCAGACAAAAAATATACCCGTCATCATCGCGTCCGGCATGCCTAAGGCGAATATACAAGGCTATATTCCCGCGAAACTGTGGCCGTACATCTTGAGCAAACCGCTCGATTATTCACTTCTCAAGGGCTACCTCGAGAATGTTCTCGAACAGCACAAAGCCTCTCCGGCCTTATTCTCGTCCTTGTTCACGTCTTAAACGACACGAGTCAGGCGAGGTCGATCCAGTTCCAGCGGCCTTGGTACAGCGAGAGCAGGCGTCGTCGCAGGAGGGCGTGCCCCGGCTGGAGCAGTTTTGAGTCGGAGGCGAGAAGCTCGTCGGCGTCGGCGCGGGCCTGGGTCAGGAGTTCCGTGTCCTTGAAGAGGTCGGCGACCTGGAGG
>CAYHNV010000205.1:0-3841 GCA_964358065.1 uncultured Elusimicrobia bacterium
GGCCTTGAAGAGGGCGGCGACCTGGAGGGAGAGCGCTCGGCTCTGGGCCGTGCCGAGGAGTGCACCTGGGCCGCGCAGTCTTAAGTCCTCCTCTCCGATGCGGAAGCCGTCGGCGGTCGCGACCATGGTGTCCACTCGCCGCCGGGCTTGAGGAGTGCGCGGATCGGCGACCAGGCAACACGTGGACTTGGCCGCTCCGCGGCCGATGCGGCCGCGGAGTTGATGGAGGCTGGCCAGCCCGAAACGGTCGGCGTTCTGGATGACCATGACCGTGGCATTGGGCACGTCGATGCCTACCTCGATGACGGGGGTGGCGACGAGGACCTGGCTGTTGCCGCGGGAGAACTCCTCCATGACCTTCAGCTTAGTCCTGCCCGGCATGGCGCCGTGGATCAGGGCGACTTTGAGGTCCGGGAAGACCTCCTTGCTCATGCGCTCGAATTCCGCCTTCGCCGATTGCAGGTCCAAACGGGCCGACTCCTCGATGATGGGGTAGACGATGTAGGCCTGACGCCCCGCGGCGACCTCGCGGCGCACCGTTTTCAGAGCCTCGGACTCGGGGCCGAGCACGGTTGAAATCGGAGTGCGTCCCGGGGGCATCTCATCGATGGTGGAGACCTCGAGGTCTCCGTAGAGGGCCAGGGCCAGGGTGCGCGGGATGGGCGTGGCGGTCATGACCAGGAGGTCGATGAGGCTTCCCTTCTGGCGCAGGGTGGTGCGCTGGCGCACGCCGAAGCGGTGTTGTTCATCGACGACGGCCAGGCGCAGGTTCTTGAAGCGCACTGCCTCCTCGAGCAGGGCGTGGGTGCCCACCAGGATGTCCACTTCTCCAGAAGCTGCCTGCGTGAGGATCTTCTCGCGTTCCTGCTTCGGCACGCGCGAGGTCAGCGAGGCGACTTTCACGGGGAGGCCTTTGAGAAAACGGTCGAGGGTCGCCCGGTGCTGGTCGGCGAGGATCTCCGTGGGGGCCATGAGCGCCCCCTGGGCTGCGTTCTCAACGGCCAACAGCAGGGCCGAGAGGGCGACCACCGTCTTCCCGGAGCCGACATCGCCCTGGAGCAGCCGCGTCATCGGGTGGGGCCGGCGCATGTCGTCGAAGATTTCGTTGATCACGCGGCGCTGGGCGTGGGTGAGCTCAAAGCCGAGGCCCTGGCGGTAGGGTGTGAGCAGGTCTTTCTTGATCTCGTAGCGGAAACCCTTAATCGTGTCCCGCGTCTGTCGGCGTTTAAGGATCCACGCGACCTCCAGGATCAAAAGTTCCTCGTAGGCCAGGCGCGCGCGGGCGGCCTCGAGCTCGGCTTCGGAGCGCGGAAAGTGCAGGCCGCGCAGGGCTTGGGGCGCGGCCAAAAGCCGCCGCTTGCTCATCAGCTCGGCGGGGACGGCATCCGTTATCTGGTCGACATGGGTCTCGAGGGCCGCGTATGCCAGCTCCCGCACGAAGCGCTGGGAGAGTCCCTCGGTCAGGGCATAGACCGGGACCGTCCGGGCTACATGGAGGCGCCAGCGCTCGTCTTCCAGGGGGTAATGCTCGTCGACTCGAATCTCGCGGATGCCGGCCAGGTCGGCTTCGGCGCGGCCGACGACCCAGAGGTCGGCGCCCTCGTGCACCTCTTTCTTCAACGCCGCGAAGATGTCGAAGCGGCGGCTCAAGTGCTTGAACCAGACGCAGTCGACCTTGCCGTGGGAGGTGGCCAAGGTCGCTTTGTAGAGGGCCAGGCGCGGGCCCGCCCCGCGCGTGCCGGCGCGCAGGACCCGGCCGCGGAGCACGACGAGCCCCGCGGCCGTGGGCAGACGCAGGTCCGCGGTCTCATGGCGGTCCTGCCACAATCGTGGGTAGTGATGCAGAAGGTCGGCGACCGTGCGCACGCCCAGATGCGCGAAGAGCGCGGCGCGCCGCGGGCCTACGCCCTTCAGGAACTGGATCGGACTTTCGAGGCCCTCACTCATATGGTTGCGAGTCTCTTCCACGTTTGCTATGCTCGCTGAAATGTCCTTCAAATGTCAGATTCCCGGTTGCGGGAAAGGTCCCAAGTCCGGCTTCAGCTACAGCCACTCCAACAGAGCGACGAAGCGGATCTTCCGTCCCAACCTCCAGCGGCAGAAGGTCGTCATCGACAGCCGCACGATGACGGTTTATGTGTGCACGGACTGCATCAAGTCCGGGCGCGCGATCCGTCCGACCCGATAATACCCAAAGGGAGCGTCTCTCTGAAAGAGGGCGTCATCAGGGCTTGGGCTTATTGTCTGGCCCTTCTTGTTTTGGGGTTCCCGGTTTTCAGCCCCGACCTCTTCTGGCATCTCTCCGCGGGCCGCTGGATACTGGAGCACGCGCAGGTCCCGCGCTTCGATCCATTTTCCTTCACAGCCGCGGGCGCGCCCTGGATCGACTTCGAGTGGCTGACCCAGCTCCTCTTCTACGGAGTCGGCGCGGCCGGCGGCGAGCGGGGGCTGTGGGTCCTCAAGTGCGTCCTGCTTCCGGCGGCCTTCATCCCGGTGGACGGGCTCCTGCGCGACCGGCGCGTCTCGGCGCTTGCGCGCGCCGGAGCTCTGGCGCTCTGGACCGCGGCGATGCTCCCGCAGGCCGACCTGCGTGTGGACTTGATCAGCGCGTTTTTCTTCGCCTGTCTCCTGAGGCGTCTGGAGTCGGGGCGAGCGTCTTTCCTCTTCGGCTTTGGGTTGTTCGCGCTCTGGTCTAACCTTCACGCGGCTTTCGCCCTCGGGTTCTTTCTCTACGCGCTCTACGCCCTGGCTGCGCGCTTGGGAGGAGCGAAGCCCTTCGAGGGGCTCGCCGCGGAGGCTTGCGGGGCCGTGCTGGGAAGTCTGTTGAATCCCTTCGGGATTAACCTTTATAGCGTGCTCCTCACGCACGCGACCGAACCCGCCATGACGCGCTTGGTCATGGAGTGGGGGCCGCCGAACTGGCACCACGCATTTCAGGTGCCGCTCTTGGCCGCGCTGGGCGTGACGGCCGCGGTCTTGGTCTTGGCGCGCGCGCGCTTGTCGCGGACGCTGGCGGCGGCGGCGTTGGTCCTGGGCCTGGCGACCGCGGCGAGCGCGCGCTTCGGCATCTATTTCGCCGCAGCGGGCGTCTCCTGCGTCTTCGCCGCCTTCCCCCGTCCGCGCGCGGGAGTCCTGGCCGTGGGGCTGGCCGCGCTGAGCCTGATGCTCTGTGAACCTCTTCTGCGCGTGCGCTGGTGCGCCTCCTTCCAGGACCACTACGTCGCCCGCCGCGCGGTGGAGTTCATCGTCCGCGAACGCGCCGTCCTCGGCCCCCTGCGCCTGTTCAACCAATATGAGTGGGGCGGCTATCTGGGCTGGCGCATGGGCGAGGGCTATAAGGTCTTCGGCGACGGCCGATATCTCTTCCACAGCCAACTGCCCGAGATCCAGAAGGCCATCTTCTCGGTCGGCGGTATCGCGGCATTGGCCGAACGACGCGGGCTGGCGGGCTTCCTGATAAAGAACGCGCGTCTCCTCCTTCCATCCACGCGCGCGTATCCCGACGGCTCCCGCCGCGAGATTCTCCGGCCGTGGCATATCTTCGCATTCCCGCGCGAGCGTTGGGCCCTCGTCTACTGGGACGACCAGGCCCTGATTTTCCTGGATCGCGCGAAGACCCCGGCGGAGTGGCTTGCCGCTCACGAGTACCGCTGGCTGCGTCCGGGAGACGAGCGCGCCCTGGAAGACGCCGTGTCCCGCGGTGAAGTCGCTTTGGGTCCGCTTGAGGCCGAGCGGGCGCGCCAGCGCGCCGAAACCGCGCGCTAGCCTCACTTGACGAGCCCGCGCTCCCTCAGCCAGTTGCGGATCTTGGAGCGCGCGCGCGCCGTCTTGACGTAGTTGA
>CAYHNV010000206.1:0-3814 GCA_964358065.1 uncultured Elusimicrobia bacterium
CGCCGACACTTTGACCTTAGCCTCACGGATCGTGAGCGCCCTGGGCCCCAGCGTCCGAAACCCTTCCTCGTCGGTGCGGTCATCCCCGATGAAGACGCCCATCCAACCGCCCGTCAGACGATTGCGGATGGCATCCAAGGCGTGCCCCTTGTTCCAAGGCACGGTGGAGCGGATGTCGAAAGTTTTTTTCCCGCGGAGGATGCGGTATCTGTCGCGCAAGCCGGCGAACCGCGCCCGGACTCGATCCGCAAGGCGCCTGACGTAGCGTTTGGGCACCTTGCGGTAATGGACGGCCACCCCCAAACGCTTCTGCTCGATGATCGCGCCCGGGATATCCTTGAGGTCCTCCTCCAGGGGACGCCAGATCGAGGCGTCGAGCCGTCCGACGTGGGGGTGAACCCATTGAAAATCCGGGCCGTGGATCTGCAGGCCATGGTTGCCGGCATAGTACACGCCGGGAATGGCGACCCGCTTCCTGATGTCCTCCACCCCGCGCCCGCTCAAGATCGCCACCTTGATGTCAGGCCTCGCAATCAGGGCTCGAAGGAGGCGTCGCGTGCCCGGAGACATGACGGCGGTCTCCGGAGACTCTACGATGTCCGAGAGCGTGCCGTCGAAATCCAGGCCCAAGAGGATGCGCGAGGTAAGGAAGTCTTCTCTTGCCAGGCGATCTTGCACGCGGGCCCAGTCCCTCATGCCGCGGGAGCCTCCGGCCGCGGGGCCGCGCGAATCTGGGTCAGCTCCGTGATGAGATTCCCGGCCCAACGGTAAATGTTGTTTTCCTTGACGATCTCCCGGAGTCGCCGCATGCGCGTGCTGCGCTCCTCCGCAGGCATCTCCAGCGCGTAGCGGATCGCCTCGGCCGTCTGGTCGATGTCGTAGGGGTTGACGATCAGCGCGTCGGAGAGCTCGCGCGAGGCTCCGGCAAAGCGGCTGAGCACGAGCGCCCCGCCCGCGTCCTCGCGCGCCGCGACGAACTCCTTGGCGACCAAGTTCATGCCGTCGGACAGCGAGGTCACGAGGCAGACGTCGGCCGCTCGGTAATAGGGGCCGATCTCCTGATGGTTATGATGCCTCTTGAGATAGACGATCGGCCGCCAGTCGGAAGCCTTGAACTTCCAGTTGATGCGGTCGGCCTCGGCGTCGGTCTCGGCCAGGAACTGGTTGTAGCGCTTGATATGAGTGCGGCTGGGAGCGCCGAGCTGCACAAGCGTAAACCGGCCCTTGTACTGGGGATACTTGTCGAGGAAGCGTTCCACCGCGCGGAAGCGCTCGAGGATACCTTTCGTGTAATCGACACGGTCGACGCCCACCGCCAGGAACTCCGCCGTCGTATGGAGCTCCTTGAGCAGCGCGGCTTTGCCCACCTTCACGGCGGGCTCGGCTGCATGATCATTATCGGGGCCCGGGAAGTGGACGCTGATGGGGAACGGCTTGACCGCCGTCAGATGCCCTTCCTTAATGACCGAGAAGCGCTCGCGGTCGATGCGGCACTCCAAGGTGCGGTCGACGGTTTCCAGAAAATTGTTGCAGTGGTATTGGGTGTGAAATCCCATCAGGTCCGCGCCGAGCATGCCGTGGACGAGCTCCGTTTGCCACGGGCAGATGCCGAAGGACTCCGGGTTCGGCCATGGGATATGCCAGAACAGAGCGATGCGCGCGTCCGGCCGTTTTTCCTTGATCATCCTTGGAAGGACGGTGAAGTGATAATCCTGGACCAGGACGCAGGGGGACTCATGGTCGGCGATCTCGTCCAAGACTGCGTCGGCGAACTTCTGGTTGGCCGCGCGGTATTGGATCCAGTCCTCGGGCCGGAACTCCGGACGGACGTGGGCGATGTGGCAGAGCGGCCAGAGGCCTTCGTTGGAGAAGCCGTAGTAGTAGCCGTTCTCCTCCTCGGCGCTCAGGGCGACGCGGCGCAGCGAGTAATGCGGGTCCTCAGGGGGGACCCGCACGCGCCCGCGCTTGTCGACGAAGTCCCAATCCGCCTCGCCCGCGCCGTGCGCGATCCAGGTCCCGCCGCAGGCGCGCATGAGCGGGTCGAGGGCCGTCACGACGCCGCCGGCGGGGACAATCACCTCGACCTCCCGGCCCTTGTAGCGGTGCATGTACGGCTCGCGGTTCGAGACAATGACGAGCGGCTGGCCGCCGAGCTTCGTCTTGACGTGGTCTTTGAGGCGCTCCGGTGTCCAAAGGGATTCCGAGATCTGCCGCAGCCTCGCCTCCTCCTCGGCCGCCGTCTTGGCGACCGACAGGTGCCGCGCGAACGTCTTGACTTCGCGCGCCATGGGCCCGAACAAGTCGGCGCGCGGGAGGGGCGACGACGCCTCGGGGTCCCCGGCCCGCTGGTGCCGCATCCACTCCGCCATCTGCGCCATGGGGGCGAGGATGTCCCATCGGACCACGAACAGCGTGACCAGGGCCAGAAGGAAGACCTGCGTCAACAGACGGAAGAAATTATTCCTCCAGACGTCTCGCAACCGGGCATGGACATGCGCCGTGTCTTGGAGCAGGATCAGCGAGCCGGTGACGGCGCCCTCGTCCGAGTGGAGGGCGCGCGCGTAGGCATGCTGCTCGCCCGCCTTGAGCCTGATGAATCTCGTGATCGGCACCTCCGACTTGAGCGCCTCGGTAGCCAGCCCGAGGACAGAATCGCCCTCGCCTTGGAGCGCAGGCGTGGCCGCAAGCACGTCTCCCTTGGCATCGGTGATCGCGATCCCGCTCAGCCGCCCGCGGTTGCTGAACTTGCCGACGAACTGCTCGATGCGCTTGCGGTCGCGCTGGAAGGCGGCAGGGTCGACGGCCGTGTCGATGCTCTCGGCGAGAATGGCGCTGCGGCGCTCGAGGTCCTCGACAAGCCGGCCGCGCTCCGCGCGCATTTGAATGTACGTCGCGCCTCCGACGACGAGGCCGGCGGTCAAAGCGAGGGCGACGATGAGTCGGGCCGTGATTCGCATGTTCTAACGCAGCGTTCGCGGCCGAAAGGCGGGAATAAGACAGCCGCCATCCATTCCGCAGGATGGCGGCCCGACCATCCAAGTCCTCCGGAGAACGCCACCGGACCCTTTGCTGACGTGTTAGTTTACATTCCTTGAGCGCAAGTTGCCAGGGGCGCCTTCAAAATCGAGGCCGCGATGCAGTCCTCTCCCGATGAGAAAGGTGAAGAGGCCGGGGCTTGACAAATAAGCCCCGGCCTCTTGACGCGTCAAGAGGTGGGGTCCCCGAAGGAACCTAGCGGGTAACGAATTCGGGCTCAACAGACGAATTAAACCCGTTTGCTTCCTGCTTCCCGATCCCACCAAGGCTTCGGTGGAGGAACGCCTACGCTACATGCGCAAGCGGCTTCACTTAACCCTCGATGACTTTAGCAAACAGACCGGCGTGGCCCGGAGCGTTCTCTCGCGCCTTGAGCGCGGGGGAACCCGCAAAGCCAACTATCCTTGGGTCCTTGGAAGGATTCTCCCATTTCTGTCATCTCGGTTCAAGGAAGCATTCCCTGAATCCAAAGGGGACCCGTATGACTTCATTATCCCGCCCTCTTCGTTCGGCAGCTGGCTCAAGAACTTTCGGCTTCGGCGGGGAATGAAGCTCAACCATCTGGCGAAGCTCCTAAATGTTCGCCCGTACACGATAATCCGGTATGAAGCCGGCCAAACAAAGCCCGCCGAATCGGTTCGTCAGGACTTGAAGCGGATTTTCAAGCTCAACGGCGAGCTTGATCGGTTCTTTCACGATCACAGCGACTGACACTGCGGATAATTTTTCCAGGACAATGCAAATTGTGATGGGCACCCGTGGATGATACGGCGTCATG
>CAYHNV010000207.1:0-3810 GCA_964358065.1 uncultured Elusimicrobia bacterium
CCGAGCTGATGCTGGCCGACCTCGACAGCCTGACCAAGCAGTACGACAAGGTCTCGGGCAGGGCGAAGTCCGGCGACAAGGTTGCCCGGGAAGCCCTCGTCATCCTCGACACGCTGAAGAGCGGTCTCGAGGCGGGGCATCCCGCGCGCACGCTGGGGTTGGACCCAAGGACGATCAAGGATTTCTCCCTGCTCACGGCCAAGCCCGTCCTGTACGTGGGCAACACCGACGAGACCCCGGATCCTGCGATCATCGCGGACTTCCAGGCCTATACGAAGGCGCGCGGCTCTGGGTCAGTCATGATCTGCGGCAAGCTGGAAAGCGAGATCGCCCAGCTGTCCGGTTCGGACCGCGCGATGTTCATGAAGGACCTGGGCATGGAGACGAGCGGCCTCGAGAAGGTCATCGTGGCGGCCTACACAACGCTGGGCCTCTGCTCTTACTTCACCTCCGGGGAGGACGAGGTCCGGGCCTGGACGATCCCCGTGGGGGCCAAGGCACCCCAAGCCGCGGGGGTCATCCACACGGACTTCGAGAAAGGCTTCATCAAGGCCGACATCTACGGCTACGCGGACATCGACAAGTGCGGCTCGGAGACGGCGCTGCGCGAGAAAGGCCTGATCCGCTCCGAAGGCAAGGATTACAGGGTCAAAGACGGCGATGTCTGTCACTTCAAGTTCGCCAACTGAGTCCGTCCGCTGCCGGCACTTCGGGACCTGCGGCGGCTGCTCCCTCCAGGACCGCTCCTACAAGTCCCAGCTCGCCTATAAGAAGGAAAAGGTCCGCGCGGCTTTAAAAAACATCGAAGGAATTGATTCCCTTTCCATCCTGGGCGCACCTTCGGCCTGGAATTACCGCAACAAGATGGAGTTCAGCTTCGGGGATGTATTCCCGCCCGTCGAAGGGCAATGGCTGAAGCTGGGGATGAAGCCAAAGGGGCGCTGGTACGAGGTTCTGGACCTCCAGGAATGCCGCCTTCCCAGCCCCGAAGCCGCCCCGCTGCTGGCCGCGGTGCGGACCTGGACGGAGAAGGCGAAAGTCCCGCCATACAATTCTCATAAGAAGGAAGGACAGTTGCGGCACCTGGTCATCCGGGAAGCAAAGAACCGTCCCGAGAGGATGGTCCTCTTGGTCACGACGACAGGAGAGATTCCCAAGAAGTCTTTCGTGGAGGCGGTGCTTTCCGTTTATCCCGCCACGACCATCCTTCTGGGCGGCAATACCAAACTCTCCGACACGGCCGTTTCGGATTACCTCGAAGTGTTGACGGGGCCAGGATACATCACGGAGACCCTGCGCTTCCCGGACGGCTCGGTGGACTACCGGATCTCTCCGCATTCCTTCTTCCAGACGAACTCCATCGGCGCTCAAGTGTTGTATGGCTTGCTGCGGGATTGGGCACGCGAGGTGAAGGCGCGCACGATGCTGGATCTCTACTGCGGCGGCGGCGGGATCGCGCTGTCCTTGGCGGGCACGGTCGATAAGATGGTCGGGGTGGAGTCCAACAAGTCCGCGGTCGCCGACGCGAAGGCGAACGCGGAACTCAACGGCTTGAAGAACTGCGATTTCTACGAAGGGGCGGTGGAGTTCCTGCTCCCCGCCTTGCTCGACATGAAGCCGGAGGCGGTCGTGGTGGACCCTCCGCGCGCGGGGCTGCACGCGAAGGCCGCGGCGACCTTGCTCGAGATGGCGCCGCCCGTCCTCTTCTATGTCTCGTGCAATCCGGAGTCGCTGGCGCGGGACCTTGAGGTTCTGGGGGCTCGGTATTCAGTCGAGCGGCTTGTGTGCGTGGACCTATTTCCGCACACGGACCATATCGAGACGGTCGCCTGGCTCAGGGTGGCAAGCGGGGTTGGACCCCACGGGAGGAGGGATGTTCCTTATTAGCGCTCGTAAGCCGCCAGGTCCTTGGCGAGCTTAAAATCGACGCCTGTGAGCTTCCGGACGGCCTCGACCGTCGTGTCGGGGTGCAGCGCGGTCAGCGTCAGGCCGTCCTTGTCCAGCGTGAAGGTGCCCAACTCGGTCACGATGGCTGAGACGACGCCCTTGCCGGTCAGGGGAAGCGAGCATTCGGGGAGAATCTTGGGCTTGCCGTTCTTAGTGGCGTGCTCCATGGCCACGATGACCTTCTTGGCGCCGGCGACCATGTCCATGGCACCCCCCATCCCCTTTACCTTCTTGCCGGGGATCATCCAGTTGGCGAGGTCTCCGCTCGAGGAGACCTCCATCGCGCCGAGCACGGTGACATCCACATGCCCGCCGCGGACCATGGCGAAGGACTGCTCGGTGCCGAAGTAGGAACAGCCGGGCAGCTCCGTGATGGTCTCCTTGCCGGCGTTGATGAGGTCGGCGTCCTGCGTGCCCTCATGCGGGTACGGGCCGTAGCCGAGCATCCCGTTCTCGGTGTGGAGGGTGATCTCGACTCCGGCGGGAAGATGGTTCGTGATCAGAGTCGGGATGCCGATGCCGAGATTGACGTAGTCTCCGTCGGCGAGCAGGCGGGCGGCCTGTTTGGCGATGACGACGCGGGCGTCAGACATGGGCGACGGCCTTCCTCACGGTGAGTTTCTCGATGGGC
Organism: uncultured Elusimicrobia bacterium; assembly: GCA_964358065.1. Lineage (GTDB taxonomy): Bacteria > Elusimicrobiota > Elusimicrobia > UBA1565 > UBA9628 > GWA2-66-18. The sequence continues at coordinate 2,579 of CAYHNV010000207.1, forward strand.
TTGACGTACTTCGCCCCCCTCAGCACGGCGTCGACGTAGATGCCGGGCGTGTGGATATGATCCGGGTGGAGGCCGCCGATGTCGCTGAGTTGCTCGACCTCGGCGATGACGAAGTCGGCGGCGGTCGCCATGACCTGGTTGATGTTGCGGGCGGTCTTGCGATATTCCAGGTTGCCGAGAACGTCGCCTTTCCAGGCCTTCACGAAGGCGAAGTCGGCCCGGAGAGGCTTCTCGAAGACCATCCAGCGCCCATCGATCTGGCGCGTCTCCTTGCCAATGGCGACGAGGGTCCCGTAGCCGGTCGGCGTGAAGAATCCCCCGACACCGGCGCCCGCCGCCCGGATGCGTTCGGCGAGCGTGCCCTGCGGAACCCATTCGACCTCAAGCTGATGCGTGAGAGTCATGTCCTCGAAGACCTTACACTCTCCGCCGTAGGAGAGGATCATCTTGCGAACCTGGCCCTTTTTGAGCAGGGTCCCGATGCCGAAGTCGTCGAGGCCGGCGTTGTTGGAGATGAGCGTGAGGTCCTTGGCGCCCTTGGCGTGCAGGGCGGCGACGAGGTTCTCGGGGATGCCGCAGACCCCGAAGCCTCCCATCATGATGGTCGCACCGTCCGGGATACGCTCGACGGCTTCAGCGGCGCTGTTGATGGCCTTGTTCATCTAAGCGATCGCGAGGGCCTTCTTGGCTTTCGCGTTTTTGCCCAGGACTTCCTCGCGCAGGGCCTGCGCCTTGTCCGTCTTCTCCCACTCGAAGCCTTTCTCGGTGCGGCCGAAGTGGCCGTACGCGGCGGTCTGGCGGTAGATCGGACGGCGGAGCTTCAGCGTGTCGATGATGCCTTTGGGCGTCATCGGGAACAGCTTGCGCACGGCGCGCTCGATGCGGGCCTCGTCGGCGGCACCCGTGCCGTGGGTGTCAAAGTACACGCCCACAGGTTCAGCCACGCCGATGGCATAGGCGAGTTGGACCGTGCAGCGCTCGGCCAAGCCCGCGGCCACGACATTTTTAGCGATGGAACGCGCCATGTAGCAGGCCGAGCGGTCGACCTTCGTCGGGTCCTTGCCGGAGAAAGCGCCCCCGCCGTGAGGGGCGTAGCCGCCGTAAGTGTCCACGATGATCTTGCGGCCGGTGAGGCCCGTGGGGGCGGCGGGGGCGCCCCCGCCGCACGTGCCGGGCGGGGTGGCCCGGACCCGTGGTTTTTTATGAATAATTGGCTTGGGGCGCCCCGGCGG
>CAYHNV010000208.1:0-3755 GCA_964358065.1 uncultured Elusimicrobia bacterium
TGCGGGCTCGCCACCCGGTCGTTGCTGACCGCCGACGTGGCCACGCCCGACTACGTACCCGTCAACGGGGCGCTGCAGGTCGTCGTACCCACGGTCGTGCCGGCCCTGGTGGACGCCTGCGCGGGCAAGCTCGACGCCATCAGCCCGCTCAAGGTGCTGGCCCGCGGCTACGCCATCGCGACCAGCGGCGGGAAGGTCCTCACGAAGGCGTCGCAGGCGAAGAAGGCCGACCGCGTGAGCGTGCGGCTCCACGAAGGCGAGATCGATTGCGAGGTGCTCTGATGGCGAAAGACAAGGCCGTAAAGACGGGGGCGTTCGAGAACACGCTCGAGCAGCTCGAGGAGCTGGTGCGGGAGCTCGAGTCCGGCGACAAGAGCCTCGAGGACTCGCTGGCGCTCTTCGAGAAGGGCGTGATGCTGGCCAAGGACCTCTCCAAGCGCCTGGAGGAGGCCAAGACCAAGGTGTCGGCACTCTCCCAGGAAGGCGGCAAGCTCGTCAAGAAGCCCTTCGCCGCCCCCGACGATCGCTGACCCAAGCCGCGGTGATCGTCAGCGCGTGACGCAGTACTGCCTCTGGGGGCCGCTCTTCATGACGCTGTTGGGCTTAAAGGGCAATTCAGAGTAAATGTCCCCGCCGCGAATGACCGTATAGGTGTGTTGGACCATGTTGTTGCTCATGCACTTGCTGTCGCCGGGCTTGTAGTGAAGCACATGCCCGGCCGGGGCGCTGAGATAGGCGTCGATCTTCCGTATCGCGGCGGCGTTGAAGTCGCCTTCTGAGAACATCTGCCCCTCGCTGGAAAGATCGTTCCCCCCGTAGATGACCGGGTGCGTATGGACCGAGGCGACGGACCCCGGCGGCGTCTCCAGACCTATCCCGTCGTCCGGGCAAGCATCGCGAGTTCCAGCGACTATGGGGGTCAGGCTGAAACGACCGCCGGGCAGGCGCACGATAAAAGAGCAGTGCTCGATCGGCAGCCGGCTGTACCGTCTGCGCACATGATCCGCCCAGGCGATGGCCGCTGCCGTGGGAAAGTCGAAGCCTCCCGGCGGAGCCGCCACCACGTCCGCCAGCCTGGTTCCGGGGCGCTGGGAGCAGGCGCCCTGGCCGGCCGCGCACTCGCTCTTCAGCCGCTTCATCGCGCCAGTGAGGTCGCTGGGGACCGCAAACTGCGAATCGGCGGACGCGAACGGGGCGAGGGAGAGGACGAGCAGAGCGGCAAGGCGTCGTCGGGTCATGGTTCACTCAGTGTAAGCGGGTTATGCGCTTTGTCAAGGGTGCGCAACTGGTCGCCCCCAACGCTCAGAAGAGCGTGTAGACGAAGGGTGCTACGACCGGGTTCGAGGAGAAGAGCACCAGTGCTCCCACCCCCAGCACGGCGAGAAGGATGGGGATCATCCACCACAGCCGCTCGCGCCACAAAAACGCGAGAAGCTCGCCTACCACGCCCAGGCGTCGGACGGCGTCGCTGAGACGGCCCATGCTTTCCTCCTTGATACGGCTGCGGCGGGTCGATGCGGGACCAGGAACGGCCCCACGACGAGGGCGTCCATGCCACTGGCCAGGAAGGTCGCGACGGCGTCCTCCGGGGTCTCGACGATGGGCTCTCCCTTGAGATTGAACGAAGTATTGAGGACCACGGGCACGCCCGTGGCGGCGCCGAAGCTCTCGATGAGGCGGTGATAGAGCGGGGATTGGTCGGGGAAGACGGTCTGCACGCGCGCGGAGCCGTCGACATGGGTCACGGCCCCCAGGCGCTCCCGCCGGTCCGGGCGAACCGGGGCGGTGGCCAGCATGAAGCGGTACGGGTCCGCAACCGGGCCCACCCCCAGGTCGAACCACTCGCCTGCCTGTCCCCCGAGCGCCGAAGGCGCGAAGGGGCGAAAGAGTTCTCTAAACTTTATTTTCTCGTTGACCGTATCCTTCATCTTCGCCGGCCGGGGATCGGCGAGGATCGAGCGGTGCCCCAGCGCGCGCGGGCCCCATTCCGAGCGGCCCTGGTGCCAGCCCACCACCTTCCCGTCGGCCAGCATCCCCGCCGCGCGGTCGCATAATTTTGATTCGTCGCCGATCTCCTCGTACTCGAGCCCGGCGTCACGCAGGGCGGCGGACGCCGCCGCGGACGAATGCTCGGGCCCCAGGTCCACGCGCTTCATCTCATAGCGCTTCGACCGGCCCAGGGCGTGCGCGGCGTAGAGGGCCGCGCCCAGAGCGCTTCCCGCGTCGCCCGCCGCGGGCTGTATCCAGACGCGCTCGAACGGCGTCTCCCGCAGGATGCGCGCGTTGGCCACCGCATTGAGCGCCACGCCCCCCGACAGGCAGAGGTTCTTTGCGCCCGTGCGGCTGTGCGCCTCGCGCGCGAGGGCCAGGACCATCTCCTCGCAGACGAGCTGGATGCTGGCGGCCACGTCGCACAGGCGCGGGTCTCCGGCCGGGTCGCCCGCCTCGGGGGCGCGCGCGGGACCGAAGGCCTCCTCGAAGCGGCGCGCGAAGGCGCGCGTCGGATCGGACTGGAAGGTGAACCAGTCGAGGTCCAGACGGAAGGAGCCGTCGGCGAAGGGGCGGACCATGGCGCGGACCTGGTCGGCGAAGCGCGCTCTCCCGTAAGGAGCCAGGCCCATGACCTTGTATTCCCCCTCGTTGACCTCGAAGCCGAGGTAGGCCGTGAAGGCGGAGTAGAGCAGGCCGATCGAGTGGGGATAGCGCATCTCGGCGTCCAGGCTCAGCTCCCAGCCGCCGTCCTGGCCCCGCCGACCGCGCCCCACGGCCGCGGTCGCCCACTCGCCCACGCCGTCGATGGTGAGCACGGCGGCCTCGTCGAAAGGCGCGCAGTAGAAGGCCGCGGCGGCGTGCGAGAGGTGGTGTTCGCAGAACAGGACCTTGGCCGGAGGCAAACCGAAAGCTTTCTCGATGCGCGGCCCGACCCACAGGCGCTCGTCGACCCAGGCCGCGGTCGCGCGCCGGAACAGCCCCGCCGAGGAAGGAAAGGCGCCGAGGCAGCCGGCCAGGATGCGCGAGAACTTGCGGAAAGGCTTCTCGTAGAAGACCACCGCGTCCAGGTCCCCGGCGGACAGCCCCGCGCGCTCCAGGCACCAGCGCGCGGCATTCTCGGGCAGACTGCGGTCGTGCTTGACCCGGGTGAAGCGCTCCTCCTGCGCGGCGGCGACGGGCACGCCGTCGACGACCAGGGCGGCGGCCGCGTCGTGGTAGTCGAAGCTGAGGCCGAGGAGCCTCACCCCTGGCTCCTCAGGAGCTCTTGGGGGTCGCGCGGTTCGCGTTCGGTCCAGCCGGTCTTGGCCGCTCGGCGGCAGGAGAGAAGGTCGGCGCCGAAAAAACGCAAGAGCAGGGCCGCCGGCCCGAGGACCAGATAGTAGACGACGCTCAGCAGGACGACGGCCTGGACGCGCGCACCCGTGCGCACCGCCGATGTGAAGCGGCCTCGGATGCGCGCGAAAGCCCCCGGATCGGTCGTTTCGTCCACGAAGGGATTCTACCTCATCGCGACGCCCATCCACGCCTTGGCGTTAAATGACGCTGATAACAAACATTGACATTTGTTGTTATTGGTGTTAAACTGGAATGGAGTCCATCGACAGGAGCCACAGCCATGAACGTTTCGTTGACCACTAGGCTGGAAAAGATCGTCAATCAGAAGGTCACCAGCGGCCTCTATCACTCCGCCAGCGAGGTCATCCGAGCTGGACTGCGCCTGCTCGAGGAGCAGGATGAAATCAGACAGCGGCGCCTCAAAGAGC
>CAYHNV010000209.1:0-3754 GCA_964358065.1 uncultured Elusimicrobia bacterium
GATGGGTCACATCTTCTTCGACATCCACTGGTGGCTGGGTGTGATCGCCATACCGCTGGTCTTCGTCATCACCCTCATCGCGGTCAACGCCACGGGCCTGACATCGATCACGCCTACCGGAGCGCTGGGCAAGCTGACCCAACTCACCTACAGCGTGCTCGCCCCCGGCAACATCCAAACCAACATCATGACCGCCGGCATCACGGGCGAGGTCGCCTCGAGCGCGGCCAACCTCCTCATGGACATCAAGCCCGGCTACATGCTGGGCGGCAAGCCGCGCCATCAGGCCGCAGGCCACACCCTCGGCATCATCGCGGGCGCGCTGGTGGCCGTGCCGGTGTTCTATGCCATCATGAACAACGACCTCACGGTGCTGATGTCCGACCGGCTCCCCATGCCGGGCGCGCAGATCTGGAAGGCCGTGGCCGAGGTGCTCACCAAGGGCCTGAGCTTCCTGCATCCCTCGGCGCGGTTGGCCATCGCCGTCGGGGCGCTGATCGGCCTTGTCATCGAGATCCTCAACCAGCGCAGCAAGGGGAGATTCCCCGTGTCCGGCGTGGGCCTGGGCCTGGCCTTCGTGCTGAGGTTCAGCGACTCGCTCTCCATGGCCATGGGTGCGCTTCTCTTCTGGCTCGCGGGCAAATATTTCACCGACAAGAAGTCGCTGGGATTTCGGGCCTTCGTCGACAACCATGAAACGGTCTGCGCGGGCGCTATCGCCGGCGGGTCCATCATCGGCCTGGTGCTGATCCTGCTGGAGACCGTCGTCCTGAAATAACGGGCAGGCCGACGCTCTCTTCCTAGGCCCTATGCCGGGCGCTGGATTCCCTTACTGCCCAGGCCCATATTCCCCTCTGGTGCTATGCTGAATTTGTGACCCATCCTGTCGTCGTCCTGCTGGTTGCGTTTGCGGCGGCCCTTTGCGGGGCGGGCGCGTCGGCTCAAGTCGCGCCGGTCCCCCGAGTCTCGGCGCCCGTCGGCGGCGGCGGAGCCTTTTCTTCGGCGGGTCTTGTCCATCCGGGCGTGGGAGTTCCCATCCTCGCGCTGACGGCTCCCGGCTTGAACGCTTCGCTGAGCGCGGCTGCCGCGCTTGCCGCGGCGCCCCGCGTTGCGGCGGCGGCTTCGGGGGGTAAGGCGCCGAAGGCCGCCGTCTTCAGCGCCGACGATGAGAAATTCCTCAACGAGCTGCAACATCGGGCGTTTCTTTATTTTTGGGAGCAGACCGAGCCGCTGACCGGCCTCACGAAGGACCGCGCGGGCAATTTCGCCGATGGCGACCGCGGTGTCGCCTCGATGGCGGCGACCGGTTTCGGGCTGACGGCGCTGACGATCGGCGAAAGCCGCGGCTGGATCTCCCGCGAGCAGGCGTATGCGCGCGCGTTGACGACTTTGCGCCATCTGCGGCTGCGGCAGGAGCACGTTCAAGGCTGGTTCCATCATTTCGTCGACGCCGCCAGCGGCAAGCCGCTGGCCTCCTCCGAGGTGTCGTCGATCGACATGGCCCTGCTGTTGGCGGGAGCGCTGACGGTGGGCGGGCACTTCGCGGGGACCGAGGTCGAGCGTCTGGCCCGGGAGATCTACGAGCGCGTGGACTTCCCCTGGATGATGACCGACGGCGGCGCCATGCCCGAGTCGCGCACGCTGGCGATGGGCTGGACCCCCAAGGGCTTCATCGCGGCGCGCTGGGACGCCTACAGCGAGCACCACATTCTCTACATGCTCGGCCTCGGCTCGCCGACGCATCCGCTGCCCGCCGCGTCGTGGCGCGCATGGAAGCGTCCGGAGGGCGGTCCTCTGACCCAGGCGTCCGGCCCGTTGTTCACGCACCAGTACTCCCAGTTCTGGCTCGACCTGCGCGGCTGGAAGGACGAGGGCCAGGATTACTTCGCGAAGTCGGTGGAGGCGACGCTCGCGCACCGCGACGCGGCGATCGCCGCGCAGAAAGCCCATCCGACGTACGGCCCGAACTGCTGGGGCTGGACCGCCTGCGACGGCCCCGAGGGCTACCAGGCCTACGGCGCCTACCCCGGCGCGCCGCGGCACGACGGGACCATCGCTCCGGCGGCGGCGGGCGGCTCGGCGGCGTTCACCCCCGAGCTGTCGGTCGCGGCCCTGCGCTTCATGAAGGAGCGCTACGGCGACCGGATCTGGGGGCGCTACGGCTTTGCGGACGCCTTCAACGCCGATCCTCGCTGGAGGGAGCGCTTCAACGTCGACGGCCTCTGGCGTTCCCCGGACGCCGTCGGCATCGACCAGGGCGCCATCCTGCTCGCCGTGGAGAACGCCCGCACCGGGGGCGTCTGGAGGACGTTCATGGATTCCGAGCATGCGCGGCGCGCGTTCGATCGGATCACCCGGTGAGCAAGGGTTCCTGCTCAGGTCGGCGCGTGAGCCGACTTCGCCGCGGCGGCCCTCTCCAGCGGAAGCCGCAGGCTGAAGATCGCTCCTCCCCCGGGGCGGTTGAAGGCGGATAGGTCGCCGCCGTGACGGCGGGCGATCTCGCGGCAGAGGTAGAGGCCCAGCCCCGTGCCGCCGGAATCGGCGCGCGTAGTCACGAAGGGGGAGAACATCTTGGAGAGGAGTTTGGGAGGAATGCCTTGTCCCGAGTCTTCCACGCACGCCTCGACAAGGTCTGCCTCGGGGCTGCGCGAAGAGGAGAGGCGCACGCTCAGCGTCCCGCCGTCGGGCATGGCCTTGGAGGCGTTGGAAATCAGGTTCATGAAGATCCGCTCCAGTTCGTTGCTCTGTCCGCGCACATAGAATTCCCGGTCGGCGAAGTCTCGTGAGACCTTGATGCGCCTGAATTTCAGGACATCCTCCGAGAGCGCGAGGGCATTCTCCGCGGACTCCAGCAGGTTCAGCCGGACTCCGGAGCGCTCATCGCCGCGCGCCGCGGAGAGGGTCGTCGAAGCCAGTTGCTGGCAGAAGGAGGCGGCCCGGTCGATGCGCTGGAGGTCATGCTTGATATCCTCGTCAAGATCGGCCTGCTCGAGGCGGAGCTGGGCATAGCCGCGGATGACCGTCAGAGGCGTGGCCAGGTCATGCGCCGTGGCGGCGCTGGCCAGGCCGACCGCGGACAGGCGCTGGTCGCGGGCCCGCGCCTTCTCGGCCTGACGCAAGTCGGATTCGAGGCGCCCCAGCATGTCGTGCTGGACTTCGGAGCGTTCGCGCACACGCCGCTCGGACTCGGCCAGGATCCAGGTCGAGCCTGCCGCGGCCCACAGCACGCCGGTCTTGACCGTGAGCTCGAAGCCGGCGACCGCGCTCCAGGTCAAGTCCGGGCCTATGTACATCAAGGCGTTGCAGAGGCTGGCGCCGATGGCGACCCAGGCCAATTCCCGCCCGCGCAGGAGCAGGGCGCAGGAGAAGAGCGGCAGGAAGTAGAGCACCCACAGGTTCGACTCCGGGCCGCCCGAGCGGGACTGGATGCCGGCGATCACGGCGAAGGACGCGACGGTGCAGGCGGCGTGAGGCCAGTCCTTGCGCGGCCAGAGGTGCACGGCCCAGGCGGCGAGCAGGCTCACGCTCAGAAGCAGCGCGAAGAGCCAGAGGATGTCGGGGTAGACCAGGTGCGTGTTCTCGCGGGCCAAGTAGGCGAGCGCGCCCAGCACGCTCCACAGAGCGGTCTCGTAGCGGACCAGGATCGAACCGGCGCGTTCATGGACCATTGCAGCCCCGGTGCTTGCTGGGAGGAGTATATCGCGCGGTGTATATCGACGTCTTGCGGTAAGCTGAAGTCCCGCTGAAGTCAAAA
>CAYHNV010000210.1:0-3721 GCA_964358065.1 uncultured Elusimicrobia bacterium
GCAGCATACTCGCCGCTCTCCGATCCCGCCATGAGTCCTCATGAAGAGCGGAAGTCCTAGGTCCTCTGTCCCCGACGAGGGGCCATTCGACTCAAGCGTCCAACCAGCCCAGGGTCTACACTATTAGGAGATGAGACGCCTGTCGTTGCTCCTCCTCCTGACCCTGTCCGCAGCCGCCTCCGCGGCCCTGCCGCGCGTTTGCCTGCAGGCACCCCTGCTGCCCGTCACGGGCCCAGCGGCCGTCATCCTGCCAAACGCCCCATCGGCGGCGCAGGTCTCCGCCCTCGTCGCGGCCGCCCCGGCCCCCGCCGATCTGCCGGGCGACGGCGGCCCAAGAAACGTCCGCCCAGAGGATATCAACACGATCACCCGGCTGATGATCGACGAGAAGGGCGCGGGCCTGCACCCCGTTATCTTCAATGCCGCCTTCGCGGAAGACGAAGCCTCTTACAACGAACTCCGTGCCCTCTGCCACGACCGAAGTGGATTCGGCTCCGCGCTGACAAGCCTCTACAAAGCCTTGCGCCGCGCCCATGAAGCAAGGCTCCCGACGCATGTCCGGATCGGCGCCTCGGGTCTGATGCACGACGCCCTCGGGAGTTTCCTCGACCGCGTCGCGGTCGAGGAAGCCTTCCCCTCCGAGACGCGCGACATGGCGAGAGACGCCCGGAACGACTACCTCAAGGAGCGCCGCCTCCTCTCCGCCCTCGCCTGGGGCCGGCAGGAACGGGACAGGATCGCCGAGGCTCGACGCGCACTGATCGCGGAGAACATCCGGGAGGAGGCGCAAGACCGGAACATCGGCGCGGACAGGCTGAAGGAGGGCTGGCGGCCGCCCGCGCCCGACGCCCGCCCCCCCGAAAAAGCCGGTCGCGGAATCGATCGCTGGTCCCAGGGCCTGCGGGACATGACGGGGGTGTTCCAGGAGCAGCTTTCCCTCTTCCAACTGGCGCAGAACCGACGGGATGCCGCCGGGAAGGCTCGGCTCTCCCCCGCGTCCGCCGCCCGCGAGACCGGTCGCTGGGAGAACGCAGCGCGCGCCTTCGCGATAGTCCTCGACTCACACGGATCGTCGGTGGACTATTTTCTGGACCACACCCTGCGCCTCGGGTTCAGCAGGATGATCCGCCGGGGCAAACCCATCCGGATCCCCACCAATCCGGGCCTTGCCCTGCGCGAGACCGCGGAAGGCTACCTCCTCGAAGCGGCCTTCGAGACCTCGATGCGCGAGCAGGCCGTCGTCGACGCCTTCCGCCGCTCCATCGAGAGCTACTGGACGGGACGATTCAAGGAGAAGGGGCGTCCGAGGTTGTTCCAAACAAGGATCAGCGTCCGAGTCCTGGCGGAGGGCGCGGAGCCCTCGCCCAACGCCCTGCTTCTCGTGGACGGGCTGACCGCCTCCGGGGCCGCGGAGCGGCACATCATGCTCAGGCGCGATTTTACCTTCTCCACTCCGGCCCACGAGTTCGGCCACATCCTGGGCCTTCCGGACGAGTACGCCAACGACTACGATCCGGATTTGATGAAGATCGTCAACGCCCAGAACCAAGCCAGCGTGATGGCCAGCCACAAGGGCCTCGTCCAAGCCGGACATTTCGCGCGCGTCGTCGCCCTTCTGCGCCAAGGCGGCCGGCTTATGGCGACGCCTTGAACGGCGCTCAGCGGAAGTTTTTAAACTGCAGGTCCAGCTCCCAGCCCGCGGCCCCGTTGCGCAGCAGCGCCATGGCGCCCTGGAGCTCGTCCTTCGACTTGCTTGACACGCGCAACTGAGCGTCCTGGATCTGGGCGTTGACCTTAAGCTTGGCATCCTTCAGGGCCTGCTGGATCTTCTTGGCCTTGTCGGTCGGGATGCCGGACTCGATGACGACCTCCAGCCGCGCGGTCTGGCCGAGAGCCGACTCGACCTTCCCTTTCTTTAGGTTCTTGATCGACAGGCCGCGCTTGGCCATGCGGGTTGTGAGCACGTCGTAGACCTGCTCCACCTTGAACTCGTCGCAGGCGCGCACGATGAGCTTCTTGGCCTTCGCGTCGAGCTCGATGGAGGCGTTGGCGGCCTTCAGGTCGAAGCGGTTGGTGATCTCTTTCATGGCGACGGCAACGACCTCGGAGACCAGGTTTAGGTCCACGTCGGAGACCGCGTCAAAAGAAAAATCACTGGCCATGAATGTCACCTCGCCATGGGGATCTTGATTGAAGGATTTTTGCGCGCGAAAGCTTTCGCCTGGGGATAGCCGGCGTCGACGTGCCGCACGACGCCCAGGCCGGGGTCGTTGGTCAGCACGCGCAGCAGGCGCGCCTCCATGACCTTGGTGCCGTCGGCGACCGTCACCTGGCCGGCGTGAAGCGAGTAGCCCATGCCCACGCCGCCGCCATGATGGAAGCTGACCCAGGAGGCGCCGGAGGCCGTATTGAGAAGCGCGTTCAGGATGGGCCAGTCGGCCACCGCGTCGGAGCCGTCGCGCATGGCCTCGGTCTCGCGGTTGGGGCTGGCCACCGAGCCGCAGTCGAGGTGGTCGCGGCCTATCACAATCGGAGCACTCACCCGACCTCTCTTCACCAGCCAATTCAGACGGCTCCCCATCTCGGCCCTCTCTCCATACCCCAGCCAGCAAATACGAGCCGGGAGTCCTTGAAAGGCGACCTTGCGGCCCGCCAGGTCGATCCATCTTCGTAGAGATTCGTTCTTCGGGAAGGCCGCCAACACTTCCCGATCCGTCGTGCGGATGTCCTCGGGGTCTCCCGAGAGCGCGGCCCACCGGAACGGACCCTTTCCCTCGCAGAACAATGGTCGGATGTATTCGGGCACGAATCCGGGGATGTCGAAGGCATGTCCGACGCCGGCTTCGACGGCCCGAGCTCTGATGTTGTTGCCGTAGTCAAACACGACCGACCCCTGCTTCTTCAGAGCCAGCATGCCTTGCACGTGGATTCCCATCGACGCGAGAGAGCGCTTCACATACTCGGTCGGATTTCTCTTCCTCAGTTGAGCCGCCGTCTCGACCGTGTATCCTTTCGGGATGTAGCCGTACAACGGGTCGTGCGCGGAAGTCTGATCCGTTAATATATCGACTTCAAAACGTCGTTTGGCGAGTTCGGGAATGATCTCCGCCGCGTTGCCGAGAAGACCGACCGACAATGCTTCCCCCCTCTCCTTGGCTCTGCTGACGCGTGCGAGCGCCCGATCGAGATCATCTTCGATGACATCGATATAACGGGTCTTGAGCCGGAAACGAAGACGGGTGGGGTCCACCTCGACGCCGAGGAACACGCCGCCGTTCATCGTCGCGGCCAGCGGCTGGGCCCCGCCCATGCCGCCCAGGCCGGCGGAAACCACGACGCGGCCGCTCAGCGTTCCATTGAAGTGCCGACGCGCAGCCGCGGAGAAAGTCTCGTAGGTGCCCTGGAGTATGCCCTGCGTGCCGATGTAGATCCAGGAGCCGGCCGTCATCTGCCCGAACATCGTCAGCCCCTTGCGGTCCAGGTCGCGAAAGATCTCCCAGGTGGCCCAGGCCGGAACGAGAAGGGCGTTGGCGATGAGGACCCGCGGCGCCCCGGGGTGGGTCCGGAAGACCCCGACCGGCTTTCCCGACTGGACCAGGAGCGTCTCGTCCGCCTCGAGTTCGCGCAGGGTCCTGACGATGGCGTCGAAGCATTCCCAGTTGCGCGCCGCCTTGCCGGTGCCTCCGTAGATGATCAGTTCCTCCGGCTTCTCGGCGACCTC
>CAYHNV010000211.1:0-3678 GCA_964358065.1 uncultured Elusimicrobia bacterium
ATCTCGAAAAAGGCGCGGGCACCTTCAACCCCGCGACTTTCTTCGGGGTCCTGACGAGACTGCCGACGCGCGCCGCCTACATCGAGCCCTCGCGCCGTCCCGCGGACGGCCGCTACGGCGACAACCCCAACCGGCTCGGCAAGTACTATCAATTCCAGGTGATCATGAAGCCCGTGCCGGAGGGCATCACCGACACCTATCAAAAATCGCTGAAGGCCATCGGCCTCGACCCGAAGAAGCACGACCTGCGCTGGATCGAGGACGACTGGGAGTCGCCGACCCTGGGCGCTTCGGGAGTGGGCTGGGAGGTCTGGCTCGACGGCATGGAGATCACGCAGTTCACCTACTTCCAGCAGATGGGGTCGATGCCTCTATCTCCAATCTCAGTTGAGATCACGTATGGCCTGGAACGAATAGCGATGTACCTCCAGAAAAAGAACTCTGTCTATGAACTGGACTACGGCGGGGGCCTGACCTACGGCGACCTTCACAAACAGCAAGAACGAGAGTTCTCACGCTACAACTTCGAGACGGCGGACACGTTGCTTCTCTCACGCCATTTCAACGAGTGGGAAGCTGAAGGAGTCCGATTGGTCTCTCTCGCAGACCCATTACCGGCTTATGATTGCGTCGTGCGGGTTTCACACCTGTTCAACACTCTCGAAGCGCGCGGCGCCGTCTCGGTGACCGAGCGCGCCCAATACATCACGCGGGTGCGCAACCTGGCGCGCAAGGTGATGAAGCTCTATATCGAAAAGAACACGCCGAAGGCCGTGGAGGCCGCATGAAGCCCATCAAGAAAAAGGCCGCCGCGAGCGACTTCCTCCTCGACGTGCACACCGAACCATTGCCCGCGCGTTTCGTTGCCCCGGCTCTGGAACAGCTGAAGGCGGGCGCCTGCGAGTGGTTGGAAGGCAAGGTCGAGCACGGCGCCATCGCCGTTGCCGGGACACTGCGTCATCTGATCTTGACCGTGAAGGAAGTCTCAGCAAAGGGTCATGACAAGACCGAGAGGTTCAAGGGCCCCAAGGAGCAGGCATGGAGGCTGCCTGACGGGAAGTTCACGCCCGCGGCCGAGGGCTTCGCGCGCAAGTGCGCAATCGCCGCCGGGGACCTCAAGCCGGAGGGCGGAATACTCTACGCGGAAGTCCACTCCAAGGGCGAGGCCGCCTTGGTCCTGCTCCAGTCGATGATCCCCGATCTGCTCAAGTCTCTTCAGTTCCCCAAGTCGATGGCCTGGGAGGAGACGGGCTTTAAGTTCGGGCGTCCGATCCGAGCGATCACCGCCCTCCTCGGCGAGAAAGTCGTGCCTGTCGAACTGGCGGGCGTAAAATCCGGTCGTGCGGCCTATGGCCATCCAGTCTTGGCCAAGGCTCCAACCGTGTTGAAGGACCCCTCCAAGCATTCCGCCGTCCTGCGCCAGGGACTTGTCATCATCGACCCGACCGAGAGGAGAGAGTACCTGCTCAAGGCCTTGGAACTCGCGTCAAGGAAGACCGGCGGTCGGATCGAGCAGGATGGCGAACTCATCGAGGAGACGGTCTTTATGGTCGAGCATCCCGTCCCGGTGCTGGGCCGGTTGCGCGAGGAGCACATGAAGCTGCCCGCGGCTCTGCTGAAACTGGTCATGAGGAAGCAGCTCAAATTCTTCCCGGTCGTGTCCCCTGACGGCGCTCTCCTCCCGTTCTTCGTGGGCGTGCGCGACGGGCTCTCCTCCGGCAACGACCTGGTGCGCGAGGGCTATCAGCGCGTCTTGGAAGCGCGCTTCAATGACGCGGCCTTCTTCGTGGGGCGCGATTCGGCATCCACGCTGGAGAGCAAGCTTCCCCTCCTTGACCGCGTGACGTACCAGAAGACGCTGGGCTTCATGTCGGCGAAGGCGGCGCGGGTGGAATCCTTGACCCTATGGATGGGCGAGCACCTCCGTTCGACGGCGCCGATCGATGAGCTCTCCGCTTGCGCGGCCTCCCGGCTGGTCTATGCCGATCTTGTGAGCGATGTCGTCAAGGAGTTCCCAGAACTGCAGGGCCAGATGGGCGGCGTCTACGCGCGCAAGGACGGTCTCGACGAGCGCATCGCTCTGGCCATCGAGCAGTTCTACTTCCCGGTGGCGGCCAAGACGCCCGTGCCGGCCACGACGGAGGCGGCGGTGGTGTCGCTGGCGGGCAAGCTCGACAGCCTGGCGGGCTGTTTCGCGGCGGGTCTGATCCCGACGGGCTCGGCCGACCCTTACGCTCTGCGGCGTCAGGCGCTGGGAGTGGTGCGTATCGTGCTTGAAAAACAGCTGCCGCTGGACCTGGACAAGGCTCTGGAAGAAGCGGTGAAGCTTCAGCCGGTGTCGGTGGCGGAGCCGTTCAAGCTGGCGGCGCAGTTGGGAGACTTCGTCTGGGGGCGGGTACAATCGCTCTTTGAGGAGATGGGCTATGCGGTCGACGAGGCGCGCTCGATCCGCGAGGGAGCGCTCAAGGACCTGCCGAACGCGTTCCGGCGTTTGGCGGCGGTGCGGGCGGTGCGCCGGGAGCCGGCCTTCGAATCTTTGGCGGCGGCCTTTAAACGGGCCGCCAACATCCTGAAGCAGGCCAAGCATGAGAACGGGATGGTCGCGGACCGGACCCTGCTGCAGGACCAGGCTGACTTCGACCTCTACGACGCGCTGGTCAACGCTGAGGGCATCGCCAACGACCGCATCGTGCGGGGCGACTTTGCGGGTGGGCTGAAGAGTCTGGCCGCGGTCAAGCCGTCCTTGGACCTTTTCTTCGAGAAGGTGATGGTGATGGTCGAAGACGAGAGCCTCAAATGTCAGCGCCTGGCCCTGCTGGGCAAGCTGGTGCGCGCCTTCAAGCGCGTGGCGGACCTCTCGGAGATACAGGTCCTTTAGAGTCCGGCCCTCACCCGCCAGCCCGCCTTCGCGATCGGCATCCGCCGTCCCACCCCGAAGGCCTTCGATGATATTTTAAGGCATGGCGGCGCCTGGCGGCGCTTGAACTCGTTCCAGTCCATCCGGTCGAGCAGGCTTTCGGCGACGTGCCGGTCGCCCACGATCTCGGCCACGCGTCCCGGATCCAGGCGGGACTGAACCCAGGCCTCGAGAGCGTCGTCGACCTGCTCGTAGGGCGGCAGGTCGTCCTGGTCCTTCTGGTCGGGTTTAAGCTCCGCCGACGGGGCCTTGTCGATGCTCGCCTGAGGCACGACGATCCGCTCCGAGTTGAGCCAGGCGGCCAACTGATAGACCAGGCGCTTCGGCGCGTCCGCCAGAGGCGCCAGCGCCCCGCACATGTCGCCGTAGAGCGTGCAGTAGCCCACCGCCAACTCGGACTTGTTGCCCGTGCTCAGCACGAAGCCCCGGTGCGTCTTGTTGGCCAGCCCCATCAGCACGACGCCGCGCGCGCGGGCCTGCATGTTCTGCTCGGCCAGGTCCGGCACGCCCCTGCCCCACTCGCCGCCCAGCATCCGCAGTAGAGACTGGTAGACGACCTCGATGCTCACGGTCTTGAGCTCGATGCCCAGGTTCTTGGCCAGGGTCTTCGCGTGCGACACGCTCCCCGTCGAGGAATAGGAGGAAGGCATCGAGACGCCCACCACGCGGTGGGGCCCGAGGGCTCGCACCGCGAGCGCGGCCACCACGGCCGAATCGATGCCGCCGGACAGCCCCACGAAGGCCGTCTGTAGGCCGCACTT
>CAYHNV010000212.1:0-3562 GCA_964358065.1 uncultured Elusimicrobia bacterium
GGCAGTACACGTCGCCTGCGTCACCACCGGATCCGTCGGAAGCACCGGGAAACACGGCGCCGCCTGCAACAGCACCGGCTTGAACGTCGCCGTCGTCGAGTCGGTCTCGGTCCACCCCGCCGGCATCGACGCCGGCCAACCAACCCCGGCCTCATCGAGCGTCGCCGTCACCGTGGTGCTCTGGCCTCTTTTCGCCGCGACTTTCGGGGGGGCCTGGGTCGTCGGACCGCTGGCCAATATCGCTTTGATCCCTCTGGCGGGGTTCCTGATGTGGGCGGGGTTCGCGTTGTGGGGGCTGAACTCCATGGTCCCGCGTGCGGCGGGTCCCGCGGCGTTGCTCACGGACTTCGGCCTGGGACTTTTCGAGAAGATCTGCCGTCGCGCCGCGGCCTGGCCGTGGGGCACGGTCGAGTTGAGGACGTGGACGGCCGTCGAGCTGGCGGCGTACGCCCTGGCCCTGGTGGCGATCTGTTCTTGGCCGAGAAGACGCAGGGCGGTCATTCTGGCGGGGATTTCCCTCTCGGTATGGGGATGTGGAGGACTTTTCTCCCGGCCGCCCGCGCTCAGCGTCGCCTTCCTGTCCCGCCCTCCCGGGACCGCGCTGGTGCGTTTTTGCGGGGGGCGGGCCTGGTTCGTGGGCCCGCGCCCGCCCACCTTGGCGGCCCGGAAGGCGGCCGCGGCTTTGGGCGCGGGGCCCATCGAGCGCGTCGTGACGGGCCGGACGGTGCGCGTGCGCTTGGGGCGCACGGAGATTCTCATCGGCGACCCCCGCGGTCCGGCGGCCAGGACCGGGCAGGGGCCTTTTGCTATAATCGGCGAGCCTCGGGGCGGTTGGCTCGAGGCGCAAACAGATGGCGACTCCCTGCGTGTCCATGCTTCATCCCCGACGGGCCTTCGGCTCGGCCCTCCTCTATCTCAACGAATCCAATTCGGTCGCTCGCGCCGCTCTGGCCAAGGTCCGAGCGCACCTTAAGGCGAAGGGGGTGCGGACCTGGAGCGTGGTCGGCCGCACCGGTCAAGACGCCCTGCGGCGCGCCGAGCTCGCCATCGCGCTTGGCGGCGACGGGACCATGCTGCGCGTCGCGCGCGAGGTGGCCCCTCACGGGATTCCGCTCTTGGGCGTCAACGTCGGACACATGGGCTTTCTTGCGGGGACCGAGGCAGCGGGAATAGGACGGCGACTGGACGCGGTCCTGGCCGGCCGTTTCAAGGCGGAGGAGCGCTGGATGCTCTCCACCGAGGTCCATCGTGCCGGTCGGCGGATATTCGGGCCGGAACTGGCCCTCAACGAGTGCGTCATCCGCTGCGGCGAGCAGGCGCGTGCCATCACGCTCTTTACGCGTTCGGGCGAGCGCTTCGTGGCGGATTATTTCGGAGATGGCCTGATCATTGCGACACCGACGGGCTCGACGGCCTACTCCCTGGCCGCCTCGGGACCCATCGTGGACCCATCACTCGACGTGACCTTGGTGGCGCCCATCTGCCCGCACACCCTGACACAACGCCCGCTCATCGTTCCCGCTCACCTTCCGCTGGCCATTCGGCTGGGCCGCCGCCGCGCCGACGAGTCCCCGCGCGTGCTGGTCTGTCTCGACGGGCAGACGGACTGCGAACTCAAGATCGGCGACGAGGTGCGCATCCGGCGGGCCGAGATACCTCTGCGCCTGCTGGTGCCTCCCGGACGCTCCTTCTTCGAGGTCCTGCGCCGCAAGCTCAAGTGGGGCCAGAGGTAATCTCGTGCTGAGGCGCCTGAAGGTCGTCAATTTCGCGGTCGTCGAGCGCGTGGAAGTCGAACTCGCGGCGGGGTTTACGGCCTTCACCGGGGAGACGGGGGCGGGAAAATCCATTCTCTTGGAAGCCCTGGGCTTTCTGCTGGGCGCGCGCGGCTCCTTGTCTTGGCTGAGGACCGGCGCCGACCGCCTGGAGGTCGAGGGAGTCTTCGACGTCGCGGACCTGCCTTCCGAGCTGCGCGAGCGCTATAAGGTGGGCGGCGGGACTTTTACCGCGCGCCGGGAGCTCGACGTCGCCGGCAGGACCCGGGCCATGATCGCCTCCCAGTCCGCGCCCGTCGCGGCTTTAGCCGCGCTGGGTGACGCCTTCGCCGATTTTCATGGACAGCACGAGCATCAAGCCCTGCTGCGCCCCGCCATCCAGCTTGAACTCCTCGACCGTTACGGCGGCCTGGAGCCCGAGCGCGAGGCTCTGGCCGTCGCGTACGGCCGTTGGAGCGCCTTGAAGTCGCGGTTGGAGGCTTCTTCCATGTCCGAGGAGGAGCGCCGTCGCCGCGTGGACCTGCTGCGCTTCCAGCTTGAGGAGATCGACACGGCGAGGCCGCGCCTTGGAGAAGAGGAGGAACTCGAGGACCGCCTTCCCTGTCTTAAGAACGCCGACCGCCTGCGCACCTTCGCGGAGCAGGCCCACGGCCTGCTCTACGGCGAAGAGGACGCGGTCCTCGCGCGCCTGATGAAGGCCGAGCGGGCGTTGAGCGAGATTGCCAAGATAGACCCCTCAGCCGCGCATCTGCAGGGCGAACTGGAGAGCGCCCGCCTGAGCGTCGATACCGTGGCTCACGAGGTGGGAGACTATCGCGACCGCGCGGCGGCCGACCCGGCGGCCCTCGACGCCCTGCTGACGCGGCAGGACCTCCTGGCGCGCCTGAAGAAGAAGCATGGTCCAACGCTTGTCGACGTCCTGGCCAACCGCGAGCGCCTGGCGGCGGAGCTCGACGGCCTGGAGAACGCCGACGCCCGCATCGATGAGACTCGCAAGGAACTCGAGGCGGCCGAGAAGGCTCTCGCCGCGCTCTGCGAAGAGGCCCACAAGGCACGCGTCAAGACGGCCAAGCGCCTCGACGTCGCCGTGCTTCGAGAACTTAAAGTTTTGGGCATGCCGCACTCGCGTTTCTCCTGCTGCGTCGAGATGGAAGAGGGAGCTTGGTCGCTCACCGGCGCCGACGCTGTCGAGTTCCTGCTGGCCGCCAACCCCGGCGAGCCGCCGCGCAGTCTTAAGCTCGCCGCCTCCGGCGGCGAGCTCTCGCGCGTGATGCTGGGCCTGAAGACCGCCTTTGCCAAGGCCGACCGCACGCCCCTGCTCGTCTTCGACGAAGTGGACGCGGGCGTCGGCGGAGAGGTGGCTTTGGCCGTGGGAGAGAAGCTCGCGGCGCTAGCCATTGGCCGCCAGGTTCTCTGCGTCACGCACCTGCCGCAGGTGGCCGTGCGCGCCGCCGCTCACTTCCATGTCGCCAAGGAGGTCGCCCAAGGGCGTACGCGCGTGCGTCTGGAGCGCCTGGAGGGGGGCCGCCGCCTCGACGTGGTGGCACTCATGTTGGGCGGGCGCGCCGCCACCGCCGCCAGCCGCAAACATGCCGAAGAACTCCTGGAGAACGCATGACCGAGCAGAAAGTTCGTACTCGCTTCGCTCCGTCCCCGACGGGATTTCTCCACATCGGGGGGGCCCGCACCACGCTCTATAACTGGCTTTTCGCCCGTCGCCACGGCGGGAAATTCGTCCTGCGCATCGAGGACACCGATGAGGTGCGCTCCACGGGCGCCTCGGTGACCGC
>CAYHNV010000213.1:0-3536 GCA_964358065.1 uncultured Elusimicrobia bacterium
GCAGAGCTTCGTGCGCTGGCGGTAGGCGTTGACGCGGAAACGCGCCACGTCGCCGACCTGAAAGGAGAAGTCGCATTCGCCTCGTTCCTGGTAGAGCCTTTTGGCCCTCTCCGAGGCCACCTGCATCAGCATCTGCTCGACTTCCGCGGCGGCAATCGCGTCCGGAGAGACCTGCGAGAGCTCGCCGTCGACGCGGATGTAGGCGGGGCCGCCCGAGCGCATGTGGATGTCGCTGCCGCGCTTGTTGACCAGTATCTGGAGAAGTTCTTGGAGGGTCACTTGAGCTTCCTCACTTTCATGCGGAGGTAGGCGGGCTTAGTCCAACGGTCGGACTCGTTGAAGTTCTGCAGACGCTGAACGTCCAAGGACTCCGCGGCGACCGGAAGAGGACGGCCCCCCAGGCCAGGGCGGCACGGGGAGCGGAAGAGGGCTCGCGCGCTGCGGCGCGACGGGAAGCCCGTCGCGATGACGGTCACGCGCAGGGCGTCTCCCAGGGACTCATCGAAGACGTTGCCCATCTTCAGGTTGACCTCGGGGCTGGCCGAACCCTGGATCGTCGCCATGATCTGCTCGACCTCGGAGGTCTTCAGGCCGGCCTTGGAGCCCGCGATGTTGACGATGAGGCCCTTGGCCCCGTCCATGACGACGTTTTCAAGCAGGGGAGAGCTCATCGCCGCGCGCGCCGCCTGAAGCGCGCGATCGCTGCCCTTCGCCTCTCCGATGCCGATCAAGGCCTCACCGGCGTTGTGCATGACCGTACGGAGGTCGTTCATATCCAGGTTGATCATGCCCGGCACGGTGATAAGGTCCGAGATGGACTGGACCGACTTGCGCAGGACGTCGTCGACCATGCGGAAGGCCTGTTCGTGCGCCGTGTCGGGGTCGATCAGGTCGAAGATCCGCTGGTTGGGGATCACCAGGAGGGTGTCCACACTCTGGCGCATCTCCGCGATGCCCGCGTCGGCGATTGAACCGCGGCGAAGAGACTCAAAATCGAACGGGCGCGTAACCACGCCCACGGTCAGCGCCCCTAGTTCCTTGGCCAAACGCGCGACCACCGGGGCCCCACCCGTGCCCGTACCGCCTCCCATTCCCGTGGTGACGAAGACGAGGTCAGCACCCCGCAGGACCTCGCGCAGCTGCTCCGTACTCTCCAGGGCCGCATCCTTGCCGCGCTGCGGGTCTCCGCCCACCCCAAGCCCCTTGGTCAGGTTCTCGCCCAATTGGATGCAGACATGAGCCTGGCACTTGCGCAGAACCTGCGCATCGGAATTGGCCGCGAGGAGCTCCACTCCCTCCAAGCCCGCCTCCACCATCCGTGTGATGGCGTTGCATCCGGCCCCGCCCACGCCCAGAACCTTGATGACGGCGCGCTTTTCGTCGAAATCCTCGGCCAGATGGATGCGCATCAGAAGAGCTCCTCGATCATCCCCGTGATCTTACGCATCCAGAGCGGGCGCTTGCGCATGACGCTGCGCGTGTCGACGCCGCCCCAGCGCGGGGCGGTGGAGTACTGCAGAAGACCCAGCGCCGTGGAATAGGCCGGAGACAGCCAGGCCTCCGCCGCCTGGACCGCGTCGGGATGCGGCACGCCGCGGCGCACCGGCACGCCCATGACCACCTGGGCCGCATCGATCGTCCCACGCATCAGGGAGCCGCCGCCCGTCAGGATGGCCCCGCCGGGCGCGACCACGTCGGCGTAGGATGAGTCCTGCAGGTCCGAAGCCACCGCCGAGAATATCTCCTCGACGCGCGGCAGGATGATGCCCATCATGGTGCTGGTCTTCACGCGCAGGGGCGTGCGGCCGTCGATGCCGTGGCACTCGATGTCGGCGTCGCCGTTGAGCAAGCTCGGATGCGCGATGCCGTGCTCGACCTTGATGCGCTCGGCCGTGGCGATAGAGGTCTTTAGGCCCACAGCGAGGTCGCGGGTGATGAAGTCGGAGCCGAAGGCGATCTCCTTGGAGTACTTGATGGCCCCCTCGCAATAGACGCCCAGCGAGATGGACTGCCCGCCTAGGTCGACGAGGACGCAGCCCAGCTCCTTCTCCTCCTGGGTGACCAGAAGCTCACCGGCAGCCAGCAGCCCGTAGACCGGCTCGATGACCTCGAAACCCGCCCGAGCGACCGTCTTCATGATATTGTTGAGGTGCGCGCTCGATGAGGTGACGAGGTGCACATCGACTTCAAGCAGGGAGGCCTCCATTCCCACGGGATGCGGCACGCCGCGCTGGCGGTCCAGCGCGAAACCCTGGGGGACCACATGCAGTATCTCGCGGTCGGATGAGAGAGGAATAGCGCGCGCGCTCGAGACGACGGCGCTGACGTCGTCGGCCGTGATCTCGCGGTCTGTCCGCGCGATATTGTAGGCCCCGCGGTTGTTGAAGCTCTGCAGGTGGTGGCCCCTCACGCCGAGCCAGACCTGCGAGACCGTGGCTTGCGCGGCAGCCTCGGCATCCTCGACGGCGCGCGTGACGGCGGAGGCGGCATCGATGATATCGATGACCACTCCGCCCTTAAGGCCCCGGCAGGCGACGCTCGAACCGCCAAGGACCTTGATCCCCCCGGTGGCGCTGTCCGACACTCCGATCAGACACGTCACGCGTCCGCTGCCCATATCCAGGCCCGCCACCAGATCTTGTTTCATCCTGCGACTCATCTCACGCCTCCCCGGGCTCCCGCGGCCAGG
Organism: uncultured Elusimicrobia bacterium; assembly: GCA_964358065.1. Classification (GTDB taxonomy): domain Bacteria; phylum Elusimicrobiota; class Elusimicrobia; order UBA1565; family UBA9628; genus GWA2-66-18. Next base: position 2,690 of record CAYHNV010000213.1, read on the forward strand.
GACGGGCCGATGGGTTTGAGCAAGACTTTCCCGTCTTCGAAGAATCGGAGGTCCGCGGCGTAAGCCCCGGGGGCCTTGGCGCGCGCGTCACTCAGGGCCTCGGACAGTCGCGCGAATTTCTCCTGAGTCCAATCGAGGCGCCCCCAAAGGATGGTGGTGCCGTCCCTCAGACGCGCCTGCCAGCCGTCTTCCGAAGAAAGATACGCGAGGAGCGCAAGCGGCGAAGGGAAGGAACCGGGAGAAGAAAGAGCGGGCCATTCACGAGCGAGGGCTTGGAGCTCGCCCGCGGAAGCTCCCGCGACCTCTACGGCGGGGCCGGAGAAACTCAATACTCCGGCCGGGGCGTCGAACACGAATCCGTCCGCGCCCAAGTAGCCGACCGTCTTGCCTCGGCGCAGGGCGACGGCAACGGCGCGGCGCAGGACGGGAACGAGGGTGGCGTGCTTCTCGCCCCAGGATCGGCGCACGGAGATGTCGGCAATGCAGGGAAACTTCTCCCGGAGAGCCTCGGCTTTCTCTCCGGCCGAGCCGGGGGCGGCGTCCACGACCGCCTGGGCCAGCGAGCGGAAGGGCTCGGAGATTCCATCGATGAGAGCGGACCCGGCCGAGGAGGCAATGGGCAGGGCCAGACGCATGCGAGACATGGCGGAGACGGCATGGCGGGCCGAGGCGACGGCCACGGCTCCCAGCAGGACCACGGCGAGGGCCGCGGCCGCGACCCTGGAACGGCGGGTCCGGTCGGCAGATAGCGCGCCGACGCGAAAGCGCCGACGGGAGGCGGGCTTTCTACTCACCAACGACCCTCATCTCAAGCTCGAGGTCCACGCCGAAGGCCGCGCGGACTCGC
>CAYHNV010000214.1:0-3528 GCA_964358065.1 uncultured Elusimicrobia bacterium
GCTGTAGCTGACAGTGTCCTTCTGCGCCGTCGAGTCCAGCCACAGGCCGTGCGCGCCCCACACCGTCACCGAGCTGTAGCTGATCGCGCTCCAGGAGCTGATGCGCACGCCCGCCGTGTAAATGCCTAAAGACCCGCTCGTGCTCACGTTGACGCTCGAAATCTGCACATACGCCGAGGACGCCCACACGCCGTAAGGCACGTTCTGCAAGACGACGATGTCGATGCCCAGGATGTTGACCGAGGAGTTCGCGATCCTAAATGCCGCCGTCGAGGCGGCGGCGGGGGAGACGACCGGCCGCAGTCCCGAGGCCGGGTCGGCCATGATCGTGATCGAGGAGCCGTTGTTGGTGAAGCCCTGCACCGTCACCGAGCTGTAGGTGGCGCCGTCGCGGATGATGACGCACGAATGCCCGGTCAAGGTCGCCGGCAGGGCGGAGACGGCCGACTGGATGGTCGTGTAGGGGCCGTCGACTGTGTGCACGTTGCGCACGATGGCACAGCCCAGCGGCGCCAGCGTCTGCGCGGTCGCGCCCGCGGACAGGACCGAGCGCAGGCCGTCGCGCTCCGCGGCCTTGATCGCGAAGTAGTAGGTCACGCCGGCGGAAAGGCCCGTCACGTTCATGGACTGGAGCGTGCCGCGGATCGCCGGCGCGGGAGGCGAAACGACGGAGGTCGCGGCGTTGAACTTCGCGTCCGAGAGCGCCGGAGATTCGGCGGCGATCGAGCTGTATTTGATGACGAAGGCGCCCGCGGTCGTGTTCTCATCGCCGTCGTTGCCGGGCGCGGTCCACTGCAGCAGGACCTGCGTGGTGACGGACGTCGAGGAGGCCCAGAGATCGGTGACGCGCCCGGGCTGGAAAGCGACGGCCATAAAGCCGTCGCGGTTGAGGAAGCTCGCCGAGGAGCCTGTCGAGACCGTGATCGTCCCGGCGGACCCATGCGCGCTGTAGGAGCCGGAGACCGTGCGCGTGCTGCCGGAGTCGACCGAGGAGCGGGTGTTGCGGAAGGAGGCGCTGGTCGACTCGAGGGCCGCGGCGGGGGGGGCGAAAAAAGCCGCGCTGATGACGCCGAGGAAGACCGCGCGCGCGACCTTGGAAAGCACGCTAAATTCTACCTTAGTAGTGCGAAATCTTTATTACAAAGGTACGAAGCTATAAGGTGTACGTTGCCGGTCACCGCCCGCGTTTGGTAGAGTCCGGCCGTGACGCAGGATATCTCGGCGCGCGTGGTCGCCCACTATCTCGGCGGTGAGGACGCCCTGCCGGCCGCGAGCCGCGCCGCCCTGGAGGCCGCGGGCATTCGCGTTCAGGCGGCCGAGAGCCGAGCGGCCCTGCGCAAGCTCGCCGTCGCCCTGCCGGCCGACGCGCTCCTCGTCTCCGCCGCCGCGCTGACCGGCTCGCCCGCGCGGACTGTGCCCGCGCTGCGCCGGCTGTACGGGCGCAAAGACCTGGCCGTCCTCGTCCTCGGCCCGAGCCCGGACGGTTGGGCCGCGCGCGTCCTGGCGGCCGGCGCCGACGATGCCCTCGACTCCGGCGCCGATCCCGCCTTGCTGGTCGCGCGCGTGGAGGCCGCCCTGCGCACCGTGTCGCAGCTGGCCGCGCCCGCCGCCTGGCCGCGGGGCGTGCTGCGCACGCCCGACGCGGAGATCGCCCTCGACCTCCGCGCCCAGCGCTGCCTGGTGCGCACGGGCGGCGGCTACCGGGAGGTCCTCCTGACGCGCAAGCAGCTGGCCGCTTTGGCGGCGCTGCTGCGCGCGGGCGGCCGCCCAGTGAGCTGGGCGAACCTCTTCGCGCGCGGCTGGCGGCCCGGCCGCCTGCGCCGCCGCTCGCGCACCTTGGTCCAGCACGTCCTGGCCCTGCGCCGCAAGCTCGGCGCGGCCGGACGGCGCATCGCGGCGGTGCCCGGCCTCGGCTACCGCCTGTCGGACTGACTCCTTCCAAAGAGATCGTCAATAATAGAACGTCATGTTCTATACATCGACGAATCGCAAAGATATCCGCCGCTCTTCCCGCTCAGGGCCTCGATCCGAAGCGCTTGGCCGGCCTCAAGAGCTGCATGGCGGATCTGAATCTGTCCCGCGGAGTCGTGCTTTACGGAGGAACCGAACGCTTAAAGCTCGGGCGGGGGATCGAGGCGATCCCGTGGCGGGACGTGCGGCGCGGTGGAAGGATTTGGCCCGGCGTGTGCTGACTCATCCTCGGATCGAAGATGAACGACGAGCAAGGCCGCCTGCTGGGCGGCTTGAGAATCAAAGACGATCGACCCAGTAGCGCGGCTCGCGATGCAAGTGAGCCACGGCGACGACGACGAGCGTTCCCCCATCCACGCCGAAGATCAAACCGTACGGAAAGCGGGCCAACAGGCAACGGCGCAGGCCTGGCTCGATCTCGGGGCAGGACAACGGAAAAGCCGCAGCGCGCCGGACCGCCCGGTCGATTTCGTCGAGAAACTCCCGCCCCAACTCTGTCGCTTGTTCGTCGTACCAGGCGACCGCGTCATCGAGCTCCTGCCGGGCCACGGCAAGAAGGCGGACTTTCACGCGCGGCGATGCTTGGCCATGACGGCTTCATAAGCGAGCGTCGGGGCGCGTCCGGCTTTATAGGCCGCCCAGCGCTTGCGGGCCTCTTTCGCCCAGACCCGGTCGATCTCCGGGTCCGGCTGGTCCAAGTCCGTCAGGATCGCGTCCACCAAGCGCAATTTCTCCACGTCCGGCAGATCACGAATCGCGGCCGCCAGTTTGTTTACCGCCTTGGCCATGTCAGTCTCCGTTCTCGCCCGCGTCTCAGGTCGTTCGCCAACATTGCTCAGTATAACAGTAATCATGAAAAACCGCCACGCGCGCGCGCCTCAGAAAAATCGAAAGTAGAATTTAAGCGCGCCTGGGGCCGAGGTTGAAATCCTCGTCGTGGAGAAGCCTCAACGGAGGCGCGCCGGTGCCGGTCTACTTTCGATCACCCGTAGCCGCGGTCGGGGCTATCTCATAAATCTCGCAGGATGTCCTCAATCGATTGATCCCGGCCCAAGCCCTGCCGAATCGGGACGTGCGGCGCGGTGGAAAGATTTGGCCCGGCGTGTGCTGACTCATCCGATGATTATTTAGCCGTAATTTAGCAGGCATTGCCGTACCCCGACCGCGCCGCTATACTGATCGCGATGAGCTCATGGGCCCTGGCCGCGGGACTTATCCTGGCCGCTGCGCCGTTGCCGGCGCAGGAATCCGCAAGCCCGCACTACAGCAACCGCTCGCTCGGCGGCGGCCAGGCCGTCGCGACGCCGCCGCCAGCACCCCGCCCCTGGCCGGCCGTCGTGCTGGGAGCCGGCGTGCTCTTCGCCGCGGCGCTTCTCTTGAGCCGTCGCGCGGCCCGGCGCCGTCGCGCCGACGACGAGACCCTGGCGCTCGCCGCCCACGAGCTCAAGAGCCCGCTGGCGGCCATCGAGTCCTACCTCGATCTCATGGCCCACGAGGCCCCTCAGGACGACGGCGACACCCGGCGCTGGCTAGAGGACGTGCGGCGCATGAAGGGCC
>CAYHNV010000215.1:0-3522 GCA_964358065.1 uncultured Elusimicrobia bacterium
GACGGCACCGGCGAGGGCCACGGCCCACAGCGTCATAACGCGGCCATTCTACTGATTTGGGGGCCGGTCGTCCAATCAGCGGGAAATGTCGAGAAAGGCCCCGTCGGCGGACACCTTCAGCCGCGCGCGGTCGCCGTCCACCAGATCCATCACGACGCCGTTGGGGCGCTGAAGGGCGTCGAGAAGGACCCGGAAGGTCTGGTAGCTCACGTGCCTGCCGCCGGAGACCTCGTCATAGATGAGGCAGACGCCGAGGGCCCGGGACGCGATGGCCGGCCGGCGGGATTGGTCGGGCATGTGGGCGAGGAAGAGACGGTAGGGGCGCCCGGCGATGCGGACGGCTTCGCCCGCGAAGTAGGAGGTGCGCATGATCTCGATGATGCGCCGAGACCAGAGCACTTCACCGGTGTCCGCGTCGCTAATCTCGATGATGTTGTTCAGGCGGGCGCGGAAGATGCCGATGTCCAGTCCGATCTTGTAGTTGCGGCCCCCCGCGCTCCACTGGCCCCTCATGCCGGCCTCGATGAGGATCATCTGGGGCTGCAAGCCGGGAGGCGTGATCGTGAGCCAGGCGCCGTCCGGCTCCGTCTGGTCGAGGGTCACGGCGACCAGATGGCGACCAAGGTTGTCGTTGAAGGCGTCGGCCAGGGCAAGATGCCGGTCAAGGAGAGGGGGAAGGTCCACACGCGCCGTGTCCTCCTCCGCTGCGCTCAGGACCGCCCGCGTGGGCGGGACGACGACCTGAGGAAGGACGAAGCCGGCGGAACCCGCCGCCGCGGCCATGCGCTCGAAGTCCAAGGCGCCGGGAACGGCGGAGCAGGGGATTGCCAGCAAGAAGATTAAGACCGTCGTCTTCATCCTTCCAAGGATACCTCTTGGCGGAAACCCATGTCAGGGTCGAAGGGCCCTCTCCCGAGCGGGACCTTGGTCCCGCTCAGATCCGGTGGTGGATTCCCAGGTCCAGGTCGGCCGCCTCGCGCAGGACCGCCGGCTCCGAGACCTTCAGGCCCCAAAGCACCAGAACGCTCAACAGGGCGGGCGCCACATAATAACAGAGCCGGAACAGAATCGCCGCGACCAGGGCCTCCCCCGCACCCACGCCGAGATGGACCATCATCGCCTCGATGGAGCCCTCGGCCGCCCCCAGACCTCCGGGCAAGATCGGGATAAGTGTCGCAGCCTGCCCCGTGGTGAAGGCCGCGCTGAGATGTCCGACGGGCAGCCTCACGCCGACGGCGCGGAAACAGAACCCGAGCGAGGTCATCGCCAGGCCCCAGTCCAGGCAGGTGTAGAGGACCGTGGTGGTCAGCCGCCCGCTGCCCGCTCGGATGCGCGCCAAACCTTGCGTGAGTTGGACCTCGAAGGCGGCGAAGTCCTCCGGAGGAATCTCCCGCTGAGACAGGGAGAACGCCGCCCGGTTCGTGAGGCGGAAAAGACGATGGGCCAGACGTCCGCGCACGGTTCGGTTGAAGAAAGCCACCAGGATGAACGCGGCGCCGACCAGCAGGAAGATGAGACCGAAGGCGTTCTCCATGATGGCCAGGCGGGCGCCCCGCAGGCGCAGCAGGAGCGTCACGAGCCCTTGGACCAGGATCAGGGCCAGAACGGCGTAGAGGATGGCTAAGGTCACGGCCGAGGCCGTGATCGTGGTGGCGATGGGCACGCGCCGCTTGTAGAGGAGATGGGCCTTGAGCGCAAAACCAGTGACGCCGCCCGCGGAGACGATGTAATTGGCCGTCGTGGAGACCAGGGCAATGCCCAGAACAGTCGGCGCGCCGAGAGGGTGGCCCAGAACGGTCAATATCTCGGAAAGGGCCATGCCCACCATCGCGTGGCTGGCCAAGGCGCAGGCGAGTGCGGCCGCAAACCAGCCCCAGGACACGGCCGAACCGGCGCGCATCACGGCCTCCAGCTTTGAACCCACGAGGAGTCCCAGGATCACGATGGCCGCCAAGGCCCCAAGGCTCAGGAGGACTCCGCGACTGGCTCTCATGGCGCCGAGAATAGCCCGGAGAATCGGGCAAGGACGGCGATGAGCTCATTGCCGGTTTCTTGATCGAGGCCCGAGGCGAATAATTTCCCGGACAGCACGGCCTCGCGCAGTCTGTGGTAGATCTGCAGTCCGCCCCAGCACGAGACGCCCGCGCCCCCAACGAAGACCAAGGAGAGCCCCGCCACTAATGCGGCCAGGCGCGGCGGCGGCACCTCGGGAGCGGCGTCACGCAGGTCCCGCGCCAGACGCGCCGACGCCACGATCCCGAAGGGGGCCCAGAACGGGGCGAGAATCCACCCCACGTAGGGAATCCACCCCGGAACCATCGTGAGCAGTCCCGCCAGTGAGAGGCGCAAGCCCGCCTCCCCCAGGCGCGGACGCACGCGCGCCCAAGAGAGTTCCATGGCGCGCATTCCCTCGGCCTCGCCCGACATCTGATAGAAGGGAGCGAAGAAGAACATAACTCCAATAAGGACTCCGGGCAGGACTAGGAGGTAGAATCCACCGCCCGCCGCGAGCAGAAAAAGGCTCAGGACCCAGCAGAAAGCGGGGGTCATGGCCCAGGAATGCGAAAGGACCTCGGAGGCGCCCTCATCGAAGAGAGCCGCGCGCAAGACGGCGGCCTGGGTCCAGGTGGACAGCCAAAGGCCGACGGCCAGGGCGACGCTTCCCCCCAGGCCGAAGGCGGTCCAGAACTCCACTCCCGCCAGCGCCGCCAGCCCGGCGGCCAGGAGCGGCAGGAAAGCTCCCAGCAAGGTCGCGGCCGTTGCGACACCGGCGACGACCATCAGCGTGGGCCAGCGACGAAGGAAATCGTTCCAAGAAGCCCGCAGCCAGTCCTTCAGAGAAGGCATCTTTCGTATATTAACATTTCACCCCCATTGACGACCGGCCGCTGCGACCGCTACACTTCGGGGCATGAAGAAGGTAGTCGTGGTGGACGACGACGACGATATGCTGACGCTGATGTCCCTCCTTCTGCGCGACTCCTACTCGGTGGAGACCGCCGCCGACGGGGCCGCGGGCCTCGAGCTGGTGCGCCGCCTCCATCCGGACCTGGTGGTCCTGGACCTGCTGATGCCGAAGATGCACGGCTTTGAGGTCTGCCAAAAGATCAAGAGCGACGCCGGTCTGGCGGGCACGAAAATCCTCATCAGCTCCTCGAAGTCCTACAACCACGACGTGCGCACCGCCGTGTCGGAGACCGGGGCCGACGACTACATCGTCAAGCCCTTCGAGCTGGATGAGTTCCAGCGCCGCGTCGCGGCGATGCTCGCAGGCGCCTGATGCTGGCGCGTTTCTGGGGCGTTCGCGGCTCCATTCCCGCTCCGGGCCCGAAGACGGCGCGCTACGGAGGCAACACCCCTTGCGTCGAAGTCCGCGTCGGCGGAGAACTCATCATCATCGACGCGGGCAGCGGCATCCGGGAGCTGGGCCTCTCGCTTGTGAAGACGGCAGCCGGCTCGTCCATCCGCGGCAACCTCATCATCGGCCACACTCATTGGGACCACATCCAGGGCTTCCCATTC
>CAYHNV010000216.1:0-3443 GCA_964358065.1 uncultured Elusimicrobia bacterium
TCTCCAACAGCAAGGTCTGGGACGGCGCCGCCGGGGGGCGCGCGGTCCCGGGCGGAGTCTATATCTACCAGATCGAGTCCGAGGGGCGGGTCTACAGCGGCACGGTCGTCATCGTGAAATAGCGGGGGGCGTGATATCCTTGGTGGGAAGCTGTCGGTGCCCTTCGAATACCGTCAAGATTTCGATGCGCTCATGGGTTATGCGATAGACGATGCGGTAGTTCCCTTCCAGAACTTCTCTGATTTCATTCGATTCCAGTTCAGGAAGTCGGCGACCAACGAGCGGGAAAGGCGCCACGCTGTCGCCGCGTTCGATGAGCTTGGCAACAAAAAGCACGGCTCTGTCGGGAGAATTCTGGGATATAAAATCTTCGATCTCTTGAATCCGTTCCAACGCTTGTTCAGTCCAGACGAGCCTCACGCGGCTTTTTTGGCTTCTCGCCAGGCGGCTAGACGGCGCTGAACTTCAGCGCCGTCCATCACTCGGTCCGCCTCTGCATCCGCCAACCCCTTGGCAACGGATTCAAAGAATCGTTCTTTCTCCTGGAGCCGGTCGAATTCCACAGGGGACAATAGGACGCCGGCGGGTTTCCCATTTTGGGTAATCACGATGGGATGCCCGGAATCCCGCAGATGATCCAGCCAGGCGGCAGCCCGCGATTTGAAAGACCCAAGGGCCACTACATCCTTTGATAATTGGATTATTTTCATAGGTAGACCTATAATAGTCCGTTTTTAGTTCTTTGTCAATACTATTTTTAGTACCTTTCACAGACCTTTTCTCGGCTGTCCGCACGGACAGTCGTGCTGGACGACCCGCGCACTATCGGCGCGGCGCTGAAAGGGTCGAAGCTTGGAGACTTCTGGAAGATGATATCTTCCTGGTCCTCGTCTTGAAGATCGGAACACGCGACGGGGCTGGCCGCCTTCGAGGATCGCCGGCCCGACCTCGTCGTCCTCGACGGGAACCTGCACGACATGGACGGCATCGAGGTGTGCCGCCGCCTGCGCAAGCTCCCCGGCGGCGAAAAGGTCCCGGTCCTCATGTGCACCGTGCGCTCGGCCGTGGTCTCCATCCAGGAGGGCCTCGACGCGGGGGTGACGGACTACGTGCTCAAGCCCTTCGAGATGGAAGACCTTCTCGAGCGCGTCGCCGCGGCGCTCAAGAAGGCTCGCCCTTGAAGGCGAGGCTGGCCGTCGTCGACGACGACGCGGAGATGCTGGCACTCATCGCGATGGTCCTGGGCAGGAGCGGCTATGATGTGAGGACCTGCCCCACGCCCGGGCGCTTTCTCGACTCCCTGGCCAAAACGCACCCCGACCTGTGCGTCCTCGACATGCAATCGCGGGGCTCCTGCGCCGCGCCCCGCGGCCAAGGCGCCACCGCCGCCGTCGGAGAGGCTGCGCTACGGCACCTTGACGGTGATCCTCGACGAGCACCGCGTCGAGCTCGGGGGCAAGGCCGTGACGCTGACGCATCTCGAGTTCAAGCTTCTCGTGTACTTCCTGCGCCATCCCCAGCGCGTGGTCACGCGGGGCATGCTGCTCGAGAAAGTGTGGGTCACCGAGCCCGACATGTCCACGCGCACGGTGGACAAGCACGTCGAAGCCCTGCGCAAGAAGCTTCCCGCTTTCGGCGAGCGCGTGGAGACCGTGATCCGCGTGGGCTACCTCTTCCGTCCCTGAGCGCCATGGCACGCATCCTGGGTCTTTACGAGAAGATATCGGAAAGCTTGAGCTGAAAGCCCGGCAGGAGGGGGGTCTCGAGGGCCTGGTCCGCTTCCCGGGACAACTCGGCCGCGCGGACATACCCGCCGTCGGTCATGCGGTAGACTTCCACGGTTTCCAATTCAGGGTCGACGATCCAATACTCGCGCACGCCGTAGCCTTCGTAGAGCTTGCGCTTGATGGTCTTGTCGGTCTTGCGCGAGGTTTCCGAAATGATTTCAACCACGAGGTCCGGGGCCCCCTGGATGTTTTTTTCGGTGACGATGGAGCTTCTGGCCGCAGACACAAACAGGAGGTCGGGTTCAACGACATCCTGCTCTGAGAGGACGACGTCCGTGGGAGCATGGAACACCTCGCCCGCTTTCGTGCGCTGCAAGTGAGCATGCAAAGAACTGGCAAGCTTGAGTGAGATTCTTTGATGCCGGGTGGAAGGCGCGGGTGTCATAAAATGCTCTCCGTCAATAAGCTCGTGCCGCCTCCCATCCTCAGGGAAGAGGAGGTAGTCTTCGTACGTCAATTTGACTTTATGATGCGTCTGAGTTGACATAGCGCCCCTGTCAGCCCGGCTCCCCTTGCCGGTTGCCGAGCCTCCCGGTTAGTTTAGCACCGGGGTCTGCCTTAATCAAGGGGAATTGTTCAGGCCGTGTCCTATTGGACGGCGCCTTTGACGCGGGTCGAAGGGGGGCCGCCGCCCAGCCAGGTGACCGAGTAAGTGTTGGTGGAAACCGCGTTGCCGCCGGAGCCGGGGCTGCTGGAATTGCTCAAGCAAATGGCGGCTGCTCCGCCGCTCTTCCCGTAGCCCCCCCCTCCCCCTCCCCCTCCGCCGTCGCCGCCGCCCTTGCCCATGATGATGCCGTTATTGATGATCTTCAAGGTCGAACCGGAGGGCAGGTTCCCCGTGGTCAGCGCCGGGTTTGCGGCGTTGTCGGACCAGACGTAGATTCCCGCGTTGACGGTCAGTTCCACGGCGACCGCCGAGGCGGGACTGCCCAGCGCGGTATGGACGTTGTATTCCTGGGTGTTGGCGCTGATCGTCAGATACTGGGTCCCGCCCTTCGCCTTCATGATCACGCTCTTGCCCACGCGCACGGCGTCGGCCCGCGGAGCGCCCAGGACCAGCAGGGCGAGGACGAGCCTAATAGTTCTGGCAGTACCTTTCACAGACCTTTTCTCGGCTGTCCGCACGGACAGTCGTGCTGGACGACCCGCGCACTATCGGCGCGGCGCTGAAAGGGTCGAAGCTTGGAGACTTCTGGAAGATGATATCTTCCTGTGACATGTAATGGCTGAAGCATTACCGTAAGACCGCAACCCCGTAATAAGTATTTCGCATTATTAGCATAGACTTTAGCGTGCAGACCAAGCTCGCGCGCGCTCTCTTTTTTGGCCTCCTGTGGGCGGGGACCGCCACGGCGCGCGCGGCCGCCGTCATCAACTGGGAGGGCGGCGGCACCTGCGACAACAAGTGGCATACCGCGGCCTGCTGGACTCCCGCGCAGGTTCCCGTGGCCGCCGACACGGTCACCGTCGTGATCGCCGCCAATATTTGGACCGACCCCACGGCGGCGACAATTGAGTTCAGCTCCATGACTTTGGGCAACTTCGACGGCTCGGCGGTCGTCTCGCTGACCGTCTCGACGACGATCATCGCGGCCAACGGGAAGCTGACGATCTACAAGAACTCGGGGCTGACCTTCAACAACAAGTCCACCAGCA
>CAYHNV010000217.1:0-3441 GCA_964358065.1 uncultured Elusimicrobia bacterium
AGAGGCCGGCGAGGTAGCGCCAGCCGCTGGCGGAATCCTCGTAGCGCCCTTGCATGAAGGCGCCGTAGGAGGACCGGACCGTCTCATCCACGTCCGCCGACCATGCGGCGGACGCGACGAGGAGCAAGACGGTGCTGAGCGTTCTCATCGCTTCCGTACCCGTGCTCGACCGGCGCTCTTCACCCCTGGAGTCGCGGTCTCATCGGTCTCATCTTCCTCGTTGATGAGCCGCAGCTTGGGCGTCCTCTTTGGAATAGAGAGGCGCAGCTTCTGAAGGCTGTCGATGGCTTGTGAACGCAGTGCCGGGCGGTCAAGTTGGAGTATCCCGTCGGCGGTCTGCAGGAGGGGCCCGACCGCGAAGCCTTCCTCGATGGCCCGTGAGATATCCATGCGCACCTCGCGGTGCAGAGCCCTCAACTTCAAAGAGGCCTTGGCGTCGAGATCTCGCTCGATCTCGCTTGCCAGACCGGTCTTCTCAGTTTGGGAAGTGTATTTCCAGCGATGATACCAGTTTCGCGTCTGGTCCTGGAACGTCACGCCGAGGCAAGCGGCCGCCGCCAACATCGCCGCGGCGGTCAAGGTCCGCGCGTTGAGCCAGTCGAGCAGTGTCTCCATGAAGCCCTCAGGACTTGGGCGGCGTGCTGCACGCGATCACGATCTTGTTGGCTGAGGCGGGAAGGCCCTGCCCCTTCATGACGAGTTCCTCGATCTCCTGAGAGATGTACCAGGCCTCGATCTTGTGGTCGGCGGTTCGGATGTGCTGGTGCGCAAGGATGGACATCTCGTGCAAGGAGCGCAGGGACTGCGTGATCCTCACGGCCAGTCGCAGCACGTTTTGGGCGAACTTAGTGACGTGCTCGTCGTAGGCGGCGGTGCGCTCGAGCGAGCCGAGCAGAACGGGCAGTCCCGAGATGTCCTGCGTGAAGCCGCGGATGTCGCGGCGGAAATGCTGGAGGTCGCGGCCGAACATTGAGTCCGGGTTCGTCATGTGCATCTTCTGGGCGTTGGCGATGCGTTGGGCGCGGAAGAGGAGGCCCTCGAGTTTCGCCTTGAGCGCATTGATATGGTCTCCTACGAGCGAGAACTGCCCTTCGAGCTGCTTGAGCCCAGCGAGGGTCTCCATGTCACTCCTTCAAGAGATCATCGAGCAGTGACGCGTCTTCGGCATTGCCTTCCGCTTCTTTCGCCGCGCGTTTGGCGCGCGGGGGCTTTACGGGCTTGGCGACGGCCTTGGGCGGGGTTTCCACAGGCGTCTGCGTCCTCACCGCGGGAGCCGGTGACGGCTCGGATTTGGCCTTGACCTTGACCGGCTTGGCTTTCTTCGGAGCCGGCGGAGGCGCGGCCTTCCCGGCGATGACGGCTTTTGCCGCCGCATTGCGCCCGGCAAGGCTCTTCGCCGTGAGGTCGATATCGAACTCATAGGCCACGGTGGGTGAACCGGGGGCCGAACCGCGGGCGAAGTAATTGACCTGGACGCGTCCGCTGGAGAGAGGCTCCGCCATCCATGGCGAGAGGTTTCCGTTGGAGGGCGACAGCGTCTGCAGTGCCTGCCCCAGCGTGTTTCCGTTTTTGAGAATCCATTGCTTGGTGAAGTCGATGGCGGCCTGCCTCTCATCGGGCGCGGGCTCCGGTGAAGGAGTCTCGTCGGGCGCGGGCATGGGAGCCGGTACGGCGATGTCCGGCGCGGTCTGGCGGTCGGCAAGTCCGGGCACGATCCCCGAGAAATATGACAGTCCAGCCAGGGCCGCGACGGCGAGCATGCCCCCGATGACGAACGCCTTCGTGCGGCTGGACGCGGGAGGCTGGGCGACGACCGTCTCGATGGCCGCCGTCTCCGTGGGCTGAGTCTCGGGGTGAGGGGCGAGCGAATCGAAAGCAATCGTGCCGAACGGGCCGACGGTCGACATGACCGGCGCGGGCTCGATGCTTGGTGCAAATGACGGCGCGGCGGAAGCGACCGACGCTGAGGCGAAGGCGAGGCGGTCGCGCACCTGCGCGCGCAGGGACTCGATCTCCTGCGTGAGCCCGGCGATCGTCGAAGCGTGGACCTCGACATCGTGTTCGACGTGCTTCTCGGCCTCGACGGCCTTATCGATCGTCTCGCTCAGGCGGCTGACCGTGCCAGCCCGCTCCTCCAGATCCGCGATCCGGCGCTTGAACTCCTCCGTCTCGGCCTTGAGGACTTCCACCTCACGGCGGCGCATCTCGGTCTCGCTTGATTGCTGGCTCTTGCCCGCGAGTTCGATATGAAGATTTGACAGTTCCGTGTCCTTGACGCGCAGTCCTTCCTGCAACTGGAGCACGACATCCTCAAGCATGGCCACCTTTTCCTGCAGACTGCCGAGAACGGCAAGGTCTTTGAGCGTCGGTTCGGGAGGCAACCCCGCCAGAGCAGCGACGGGGATCTTGACGCTATGGGCCGAGGAGGCCTTGATGAGCGCGACGGAAAGATCGGGCACCATGCCCGCTCTCTGCCAATCGCCCATGCTGGTCCCCTTGCGGCCTTCGGGACAGACGAGACTCTCGGCGCTGAAGGATGGAAGACGGCTCAGGTCTTCGGGCGAGTAAGGTCCCAGGACCTGGTTGCTCTGGAATATCCAATAGTTCATGGCAAAGCAATTATAAGGGGAAGACGGAGATCGTGGATGTCGTAAATGTTAAGCCCCTCCTTGGAAGAATAGCGGCCTCATGCGTCCGCGTCAAGTGGTTGTCTCTCCCTGTCGAACGTCGAACGAGGAGGAGGTTGTCTTGCGCCCGAGGATTTGCTATAAATTCCGCATGGGCCATTAGCTCAATTGGTTAGAGCAGATCCCTCTTAAGGATAAGGTTCTCGGTTCGATTCCGAGATGGCCCATGTGGTTTTGGACGGACAGAGGACCGAGCAAACCTCGGTCCTTTTTTTATGGGCGGGTGGCGGAACGGCAGACGCGCGCGGCTTAGGACCGCGTGCCGAAAGGCGTGGGGGTTCGAGTCCCCCTCCGCCCAGTCTTGCCTCGCACTGGAGGTCACATGGGGCTCTTCTCGTTGAAGTCGGACAAGGCGAAGTTCAAGAAACTCAGGGAAGAGGGTTGCGTCGTCACGCTCTCTCTCGAGGTCCCGCTGAGCGAAGTCGCGCAGCACACGCAGAATGCCCTGGTCCGCCTTCAGCAGCGCGCGCGACTGCCGGGTTTCCGGGCCGGCAAGGCCCCGCTCGACGTGGTCAAGCAGCATTTTTCCGGGCATGCGCGCGAAGAGGCCTTGGACGCCGCCATTCGCAAACATGTCCCCGCCGCGATCGAGGAGCTGAAGCTCCACGTCGTCGAGACGCCCAATGTCACGAACGTGCAGTGGACGGAGGGTGAGCCTCTCTGCCTTCAGGTCAGCGTGGAGGTCGCCCCCACGCCGACCGCCAAGGATTACGTCAAGGTCCCTGTCGTGCGCAAGCCTGTCGCCGCCGATGAG
>CAYHNV010000218.1:0-3333 GCA_964358065.1 uncultured Elusimicrobia bacterium
GCCCAGGCCCATGTGCAGCGAGCCCTCGATCTGGCCTTCGAAGAGCGTCGGGTTCATCACGCGCCCCGCATCGTGGGCCGCGATCAGTTCGGCGACCTCGCCGTCGTCGCCGACGACGGCGACCTGGGTCGCGTAGCTGTAGGAGTAGTGCGTGAGGACGGGCTTGCCGTGGGTGTGGTCGCCGGGCTTGGTGGTCCAGTCGCAGACCCATTTGCCGCGATATCGCCGACCGACCAAGGCGGGGAGCCCTTCTCGGTCGAGATCCTTCTTGAACGTCCTGCAGGCGTCGATGAGGGCATTGCCGAGCAGGCTCGTCGCTCGCGAGGCCGTGGTCATCCCCGACGGAGCGTTGTCCGACGTCCGCGTCCGGACGCTGAGCACGGACGGAGACAGCCCTGTTTCCGAGCAGACGACCTGCACGGCGATGGTGTCGACACCCTGGCCCATCTCGGTCCAGCCGTGATGGATTTCCACGCGGTCGGCCGCAAGCACCACGATCTCCACCTCGGAATAGTCCGGCATGCCGTTTCCGATGCCGGTGTTCTTGATGCCGCAGGCGATGCCCGCGTATTTCGCGGCCTTGAAGCGGTCCTTGACCGCCTCAAGCGTGGCGCGCACGCCCACGCCGCCGGTCAGCACCTGTCCCGTCGAGGTGGCCAGGCCGTCGACCAGCGCGTTGTCCCAGCGGAACTGCCAGCGGTCGAAGCCGCCCAGCGCGCAGAGCTCATCGACGGCGCACTCCATGGCGAAGGTTGCCTGGTTGGCCCCGAAGCCGCGCATGGCGCCGCAGGGGACGTTGTTGGTGTAGACCGCAGTCGCCTCCACGTCGACATGGGGCACGCAGTAGCCCCCGGTCGAGTGTCCCGCCGCGCGCTCGAGGACCTTCATGCCCACCGAGGCATAGGCGCCCGAGTCGCCGTAGATGCGCGCGCGCAGGGCCTTGAGCTTGCCGTCCTTGCCGCAGCCCAGCTTGTACTCCAGGCGCAGGGGATGGCGCTTGGAGTGCATCAGGATGGACTGCGAACGCGTCAGCTCCAGCTTGACCGGCTTGCCGAGCAGGTGGGCTGCGAGCGCGGCCTGGCTTTGGGCCAGCATGTCTTCCTTGCCGCCGAAGCCGCCGCCGTTGGGCACGAGCACCACATCGATTTTTGTTTCTTCGACGGCCAGCATCGTCGCCAATTGCTTGCGGTCCTCGTAGATGCCCTGGCTTTGAGTGTAGACGATCAGCCGCCCGTCCTCGATCCGGGCGAGCGCCGCCTCGGGTTCCATGTAGGCATGCTCGATCCACTGCGTCTGGTAGACCGCCTCGTGGACGAAATCACACTCCTTCAGGGCTTTTTCGGCATCGCCTTTTTTAGCTTTTGAGACGCTGAGGATGTTGCCTTTGGGCGATATCTTGGGCGCATCGGGGGCCAAGGCCGAGGGGATGTCGATCACCGGCTCAAGGACCTCGTATTCGACGCGCACCGCACGGGCGGCGTCCTGGGCCTGCTGTCTCGCGTCAGCCACGACCAGGGCGAGGACGTCTCCGACATAGCCCGTCGTCTCTCCGACAGCCACCAGCACGGGCCAGTCCTGGACGATCGAGCCTTGCAGGCGCCGGCCCGGGACGTCGCCCGCGAGGAAGACGTTCTTCACGCCCGGCATCGCCAGGGCGGGGGCGGTGTCGATCTTGAGGACCTTCGCGCGGGGATGCTCCGAGAGACGCGGGGCCGCGTGGAGCATGCCGGGGACCTTCATGTCGGCGACGTAGGGCCGCAAGCCGAGCACGGCGGACTTGATGTCGTGCTTGGGAAGCCTCGTGCCGACTTTCCCGGAATCGGGAGGCAAGACCTCGGCCTTCCCGGTGCGCAGAGTACGGCCCGCTTCTAGGATTGAGTCAATTATTTTTTTGTAGCCGGTACATCTGCAGAGATGTTGGTTCAGGCCGCTCTCGATGTCCGCGCGCGAGGGCTCCGGCGTCCGCTTCAGGAGGTTCCAGGCGCGCATCACGATGCCCGGGATGCAGAAGCCGCACTGGGCGCCCCCGTGTCGCGCGAAGGCCTCGGCGAAGGCGTCTTGGGCGGGCTTGCCCATCCCTTCGGTCGTCACGACCTCCTTGCCCGACACCTGGCTCATGGAGGTCACGCAGGACAGCACGGCTTTCCCGCCGAGCTCGACGGTGCAGCAGCCGCAGGCGGCCTGGGGCGAACAGCCGTCCTTGGGCGAGATGATCCCTTCTTCATCGCGCAGCCAGCGCAGGAGGGACGTTCCCGCCGGTCCCGCGTACGCCTTCTCGGCTCCGTTGAGCTTGAACTTCATCAGGCGAGGCCGGTCCTCTTGTTGAACTCGACGATGAGCTCATCCCATTTCGCCGCGCTCGCGAAGGTCTCCGTCCAAAACTCGGGGTCCCAGAGGCGGCGCAGCTCGTCGGAGGTCCGGCCCTGCTGCTCGACCCAGGTGAAGTACTTCAGGTTGTGCAGGGCTTTGCGGTCGCGGTAGCTCAGCTCGCGCAGGTTGTCGGTGGCGGCCCCCCGCAGGCGGCGGTCCATGTCCATGGCCGCCTGGCGCTCGTCGTACTTGCCGCGCTCCTTCTCCAGTTCGCCCAGGCGCGAGCGGTACATCTCCACCGAGTCGGTGAAGATGGTAAACACCATGTCCTCCCTTCCCAATTCATAGTACTTGGCCATCTTCACCGCCGAGAGCATGTTCGCGATGCCCGAGATGCCCAGCAGGGCCAGGCTCTCGACCGCGTCCTTGCTCACGCCTTCGGCGATCAGATGTTTCTTGCCGGCCGTTTCATTAAAAAGGCGCAGCAGGCGCATGCAGTCCTCATCGTCGATCGCGACCACCATGTCGGTGTTGCGCACGTTGTGCACCCAGGGGATGTGCTTGTCGCCGATCCCCTCGATGCGGTGCTCGCCGAAGCCGTTCGCCAGCAGCGTCGGGCACTGCAGGGCCTCGCAGGCAGTCACGCGCACCGACGGGAACTTCGTGCGCAGATAGTCGCCGGCGGCGATGGTGCCCGCCGAGCCGGTGGCCGAGACATAGCCCGCCAGGCGACCGCTCTTTGCCTTGACCTTCTCGAATACTTCCTCGATCGCGCCGCCGGTCAGGTGGTAGTGCCAGGTGGGGTTGCCGAACTCCTCGAACTGGTTGAAGATCATGCAGTCCTTGCGCGTCTTCTTGATCTCCCAGCACTTATCGTAGATCTCTTTCACGTTCGACTCGGTGCCGGGAGTCGCGATGACCTCGGCGCCGATGGACTTCAGCCACGCGAAGCGCTCCTGGCTCATGCCCTCCGGCAGGATGGCCACGGCCGTGCAGCCCAGAAGCGCGCTGTCGAAGGCCCCG
>CAYHNV010000219.1:0-3288 GCA_964358065.1 uncultured Elusimicrobia bacterium
CCCCAAGTCGACGAGACTGCGCGACTGCGGCGTCCTGCGCGCCAAGCAGACGCCGAAGCTGACGGTCATCGCCGTCGAGGTCCCGGACCCGCTGGGGCCCTACGGCGCCAAGGGCGTGGGCGAGATCGGCCTGGTGCCGACGGCCGGGGCCGTGGCCAACGCCTACTGGGCCTTCGACGGCAAGCGACGCCGGACCCTTCCCATGAAAACATAATGATCTATCTCCAAAATACGGCCTTCGTGGATTGGAAGTCGTTGCGCATCCGCCGGGGTCACCTCGAAGTCTCTCCCGGCCCGACCGGCGGGCTCCGATCCGTATCCCGCATCCCCCGAGGCGCGAAGGCCCTCGACTGTGAAGGTCGGCTCGTCACCAAATCTTTCGTCAACGCCCATCACCACCTGTATTCAGCCCTCGCCTGCGGGATGCCCGGCCCGAAGCGCACGCCGAAGGACTTCCCGGACATGCTGAAGCTCGTCTGGTGGAACCTGGACCGTCAGCTCGACAAAGAGATGGTGAGATGCTGCGCGCTGGCCGGCGGCATCGCGGCCGCAAAAGCCGGGACGACCTTCATCATCGATCATCATTGCTCCCCGAACGCCGTCTCGGGCTCGCTCGACATCATCGCCTCGGCGCTTGATGAGATCGGCCTCTCCCATCTTCTCTGCGTGGAGCTCTCCGACCGGGATGGCAAAGCCAAGAGGGAAGCAGGATATGCCGAGACGGATCGCTATCTGCGTCGCCGACAGGCATTAGTGGGCTTGCATGCCTCCTTTACCGTCGGAGACGACCTGCTCGACCGGGCCGCGGCGCTGGCGCGCCGTCATAAGACTGGGATACACATGCACGTCGCCGAAGCCGTCGACGATGAAAAGGATTGCGCGCGCAAGCACGGCATGCGCGTCATGGAACGACTCTCCGCTGCGGGGGCCCTGACGTCGTCAAAAACACTTCTCGTCCATGGGCTCCATCTCACCGCGAAGGAGCGCTCGATCTTCCGTTCCAGCCCGGCTTGGCTCGTGCAAAACGAAGAAAGCAATCAGAATAATGCCGTGGGCGAATTCGACCCGGCAGGTCTGGGTGACCGACTGCTCTTGGGCACCGACGGAATGAATGGAGACATGATCGGCTCGACGCGCGCCGCCTATCTCGCGGCCCAATCCCGGGGCGGCATGACGCCTCTCGCGGCCTATCGGCGCCTGCGGCGGGCGCACGACTATCTCGCCCTAAACGGATTCAGCGGCGATGGCGGCAATAACTTAGTGGTGCTCGACTATGCCCCGGCGACGCCCGTCACGGCACACAACCTGGCAGGGCATTTTATCTACGGAATGAACTCGTCGCAGGTCGAGCACGTCATCAGCAACGGCAGGCTGATCGTGAAGAATAGACGGATGACGACGGTCGATGAAGACGAGATATTGAGGGGTGCGGTCAGGCAAGCCGAGAGGTTATGGCGAAGGCTCTGAGCATCGATGGGCGACGCCTCTATTCCTCGCTGGCCGCGCTGGGCCGCATCGGAGCCTACAAGGATGAGAACACGGGCCTTGTCGGCGTCAACCGCCTGGCGTTGACGGCCGCCGACGGCGCGGGCCGCCGCCTCGTGATGAAATGGTTCCGTCAGGCCGGACTGCATGTATCGGTGGACAAGATCGGCAATGTGTACGGCCGCCGCCGCGGGCGCGAGGACGGCCTCGCCCCCGTCATGCTCGGCTCGCACATCGATTCCGTGCCCACCGCGGGCCGCTTCGACGGCTGCCTGGGCGTGCTCGGGGCGCTGGAGGTCGTGCGAACCCTCGACGACGCCCGGACCGCCGTGCGCCGGCCGCTCGTCGTCGCCTTCTTCACCGACGAGGAAGGCTGCCGCTTCGGCACCGACATGCTGGGAAGCTCGGTGGCCACGCGCCGCATGCCGCTCGAGCGCGCCTACGCCCTGAAGGACCGTGACGGGCTGACGGTGAAGGACGAACTCCGCAAGATCGGCTTCTTGGGCGCCGAGCCGGTCGGGCGACTGCGGCCGCACGCTTATCTTGAGTGCCACATCGAGCAGGGCCCCACCCTGCGCCACCAGGGCCGGGACATCGGGGTGGTCGCAGGCGTGCAGGCCATCACTTGGCAGGAGTTGACCATCACCGGCAAGTCCGCGCATGCGGGCACGACGCCGATGAGCTTCCGCCGCGACGCGGGCCTGAGCGCGGCCCGCCTCAACCTCGCCCTGCGCGAGATGACGCGCTCCGCGCGCTATGGGCGCGAAATGCGCGCGACGATGGGAGCGATCCGGCCGGCCCCGAACATGGTCAACGTGGTGCCGGGCCGCGCGGTCTGCACCGTGGACCTGCGCAACCCCTCCGATTCCCTGATGAAGAAGGCCGAGGGCGACTTCGCCCGCCTCTGCGGGAAAATCGCCCGGCAGGACGGCGTGAGCATCGCCGGCCGCCGCACGGCCAAGACCCCGCATGTCCCTTTCGACGGCTCCGTCCAGGCCCTCATCGCCGAGCAGGCGGACCGGCTCGGCCTCTCGCACGTGCCCATCCTCTCGGGCGCCGGCCACGACGCCCAGGAATGGAGCCGGGTCTGCAAGACGGCGATGGTCTTCGTGCCGGGCGAGCACGACGGGATCAGCCACAACCCGCGCGAGTTCTCGACCGTGAAGCAGTGCGCAGACGGCGTGAACGTCCTTCTCGGCGCGGCCATCGTCCTGGCCGAGGAGAAGTGATGGCCATCGTGCGGGCGGCGCTGACGCAGACGGTCAATACCTTCATGGACATGCCGGACTCCGTCGCGGACCTGGGCCGCCTGAAAGTCCGCCTCGAAGATATCCGCGCGGCCAACGTGGCGCACAACATCGCCCTGATCCAGAAGGCGGCCAAGGCCGGCGCCAAGGTCATCGGCCTGGGCGAACTCTGCACCGCGCCCTATTTCGCGCTGGGAAAGGATCCGATGTGGCTGGGCATGGCCGAGAACGCGACGACGGGGCCGACGATCACCGCCTTGTGCCGGGCGGCCGCCAAGCATCAAATCGTCATCATCGCTCCCCTCTACGAGCTGGACGGCACGACGGGCAAACGCTTCAACACCGCCGTCGTCATCGAAACCGACGGCCTCATCCTGGGCAAGTACCGCAAGACGCACATCCCCCGCGGCGCCAACGAGCAGGGCGCGTTCGCCGAGACCTTCTACTACGGCCGTAGCGAGGGCCCGCAGAACGCCAAGTCGGCGAAGATCCTGGGAAAAAATCCCTATTTCCCCGTCTTCAAGACCTCGGTCGGCAAGGTGGGCGCGGCCATCTG
>CAYHNV010000220.1:0-2938 GCA_964358065.1 uncultured Elusimicrobia bacterium
GAACGTGCCGTGCTTGGCCAGGGCCTTGGCGAAGGCCGCGTCGTTGGCCTCTTCCTCGGCGTGGAAGCGGAGGTTCTCAAGCAGAAGCACGCCGCTCGGCTTCAAGGCGGCCACGGCCTTGTCCGCCGCAGGGCCGACGCAATCGGACGCGAAGGCGACCGGCTTCTTTAATAAACGTCCCAGTTCGTCGGCGACTGGCTTCAGGGTGTACTTCGGCTCCGGCTTGCCCTTGGGGCGGCCGAGGTGCGCGATGAGAACGATCCTTGCATTCTGCTCCAGGAGGTATTCAAGGGTCTTGAGGGTCTCGCGGATACGCGCATTATCCGCGATCTTGGAGCCGTTCATGGGGACGTTGTAGTCCGCGCGGACCAGCACGCGCTTGCCCTTGAGAGTCAAGTCCTGAAGGCGTTTGAGCTTGAGGGCGGGCTTCTCTGTCATCAGGAGATCCTTCGTCAGTAGATATTCTTGCCCATCGAAGAAGCGATGAGCTCGGCGGCCAGCACCGCGGTCGCGTTCTGCGTGTCTTCGAGGGGATTGACCTCGACGACATCGAGGCCGACCATGCGCTCGGAGTCGGCGACCAGCTCCATGAACAGGTGCGCCTCGCGGTAGGTGAGGCCCCCGCGTTTGATGGTGCCGGTGCCCGGCGCGTTGCCGGGATCGACGGAGTCGATGTCGAAACTGACATGGAAGCCCGCGGTGCCGTCATTGGCCGCGTCAATGGCCTGCTCAGTCACCACGCCCATGCCGAAACGGTCAATCTCCTGCATGGAGAAGACGCGGATGCCCGACTTGCGGATGTTGACCGCCTCGGCGCGGTCCACGTCGCGGATGCCGACGAGGACCACGTTGCGAGGGTCGATCTTGGGCGAGAAGCCCCCCAGCCGGGCGAAGTCCTTGTGCCCCATGCCCAAGAGATGCGCCAGGGGCATGCCGTGGACGTTGCCGGTCGGCGAAGTCTCCGGCGTGTTGATGTCGGCGTGGGCGTCGACCCAGATCAGGCCGATCTTGCGGCCCTTGTCGCGGAAGGCGCGCGAGACACCCGCCACCGAGCCCACGGCCAGGCTGTGGTCGCCGCCCAAGGTGATGGGGATCGACGCGTTGGCCACGGCCTCGTAGGTCTGCTTCTCGAGGGCCTGGCAGACCTTCAGGATGGCGGAGGAGTTCTTGAGCTTGCCCTTGGCGGAAGGCACGATCTTCGGCACGGTGAGGTCGCCCGCGTCAGAGACCTCCACGCCGAGGGCTTCCAGGCCCTCGATGAGATTGGCCCGGCGGACGGCCGACGGCCCGCCTGAAGCGCCTCTTTTGGAGGCGCCGTAATCGAGCGGGACGCCGATGACCGTCGCGTGGCGTTTTTTCAGGCGGGGACGCCGACCTTCTTTGAGATGTAAGCGACGAGATCCACGACGCGGTTGGAGTAGCCCCACTCGTTGTCGTACCAGCCGAAGACCTTGACGAGGCTGCCGTCGATGACGTCGGTCAGCGTGGCGTCGAAGACCGAGCTGTGCGCGTTGCCCATCACGTCGCGCGACACGATCGGGTCCTCGTTGTACTGTAGGAAGCCCTTCAGCGAGCCTACGGCGGCCGCCTTCTTGAAGGCCGCGTTGACCGCCTCCTTCGTGGCCGTCTTGTTGACGATGACGGTCAGGTCGACGATGGAAACGTCCTGGACGGGCACGCGGATGGCACAGCCGTTGAGCTTGCCCTTGAGTTGGGGCAGGACAAGGCCGATGGCCTTCGCCGCGCCCGTGGAGGACGGGATCATGGACACGGCGGCGGCGCGCGCACGGCGCATGTCGGAGTGGCGCTGGTCGAGCAGGTTTTGGTCGTTGGTGTAGGCGTGGACGGTGGTCATCAGGCCGCACTTGATGCCGAAGGTCTCGTCGAGGACCTTGCCCAGAGGCGCCAATGCATTGGTGGTGCAGGAGGCGTTGGAAATCACCGTGTGCTTGGCCGGGTCGTAGAGCTCCTCGTTGATGCCCATGTAGATGGTAATGTCCTCGCCCTTGGCGGGAGCGGAAATCACGACCTTCTTGGCGCCGCCGGCGAGGTGGCCCTTGGCCTTCTCGGCGTCGGTGAAAAGGCCGGTGGACTCGATGACGATCTCGGCGCCGACCGAGCCCCAGGGGAGCTTGGCGGGATCCTTCTCGGCGAACACCTTAATGATGCGGCCGTCGATCTTGAGGTCGCTGCCGACGGCTTCGACGGTTCCAGGGTAGGGTCCGAAGGTGGAGTCGTACTTGAAGAGGTTTGCGTTCATCTTGGCGTCGGTCAGGTCGTTGATGGCCACGACCTGGATGTCGGGATTCTTGAGGCTGGCGCGCATGACGAGGCGCCCGATGCGTCCGAAACCGTTGATGCCGACTTTGATCGCCATGATGAAACCTCCGGGCCCCGCCTGGGCGGGACGATGCGGCTCATCCTAGCGTTTTTGGGACGTCAATTCCAGCACCGGAGAGGTCTTCGCGAGCTCAACGGCGAAGGCAACCGCGAGCTTGGCGAAGGCCACGGAATGCTGGGCGCTGCCGCCCGAGGCGGCCAGGGTGTCGCGGTCGGTGTGGATGGAGCGGTTCATCGTTTCGACGGAGGACTCGAAGGCGGCCGCGGCGGGGTAGCCGCTCTTCGTCCAGGAGGCATGGTCCGAGCAGGCGTAGCCGCACTTGGTGGTCGACCAGGGCACGTCGGCGTAGGCCTCGATGAGCTTGCCGAGGAAGGCGGTCAGGCCCGGGTCGACATAGTCGTTGAGGAGGAATATCCCCGAGCCTGCGCCCTTGAAGTTGGTCATGTCGAACTGGATGACGCCGATGACCTTGCGGCCCTCGCGCGCGGCCTGCTTGGCCAGATCCTGCGAACCGCGCAGGCCCACTTCCTCGGCCGCGTAGCCCATGAACTGGATGGTCCGGCGCGGGCGCAGGCCCGAAGCGGCCAGCACTCGCAC
>CAYHNV010000221.1:0-2918 GCA_964358065.1 uncultured Elusimicrobia bacterium
TTCCGATCTAGGAGCTGGGCGAGGTGGTGCTGGGCTGCGTCATCCCGGCCGGCATCGGCCAGGCCCCCGCCCGCATGGCCGCCATCGCGGCCGGCATCCCGGTCTCAGTCGGCGCCACCACGGTCAATAAGGTGTGCGGCTCGGGCATGAAGGCCGTGATGATGGTCTCTCAGTCCATCGCGCTGGAAGAGTGCAGTTACGGCCTGGCCGGCGGCATGGAGTCCATGTCCAAGGCCCCCTATCTTCTCGACAAGGCCCGCTCCGGCTACCGCTACGGCGACGCGAAGCTGCTCGACGCGGTGCTGCGTGACGGCCTGATGGACCCCTACGACGGGGTCCATATGGGGGATTGCGGCGAGCTGTGCGCCAAGGAGCACGCCATCACGCGCGAGATGCAGGACGACTGGGCGATTAAGTCCTATCAGCGCGCGATCGAGGCGCAAGCCAAGGGCCGCTTTAAGGCCGAGATCGTGAGCATGGACGGCATCGAGATCGATGAGGAGCCGGGCCGCGCCAAGCTCGATAAGATCGCCAAGCTCCGGCCCGCCTTCCAGAAGGACGGGACCATCACGGCGGCCAACGCCTCCAAGCTCAACGACGGGGCGGCGGCCCTCGTCCTCTCCAGCGCCAAGGGTGCGGCGGGCAAGCAGCCGCTGGCCCGTATCGCGGGTTGGGCCACTCACAGCCAAGAACCTCAGTGGTTTACCACCGCGCCGGCCGGCGCGGTTGAAAAACTTCTGAAGAAGATCGGCTGGACGAAAGAATCGGTCGATCTCTTCGAGGTCAATGAAGCCTTTGCCGTCGTGACGCTGGCCGTCGCCAAGCTCGCCGGCCTGCCGCACGAGAAGATCAACGTCCACGGCGGCGCGGTGGCCCTCGGCCACCCGCTGGGCGCGTCTGGCGCGCGCATCCTCCTCACGCTGATCAACGCCCTGAAGATCCGCGGCGGCAAGCGCGGAGTCGCCGGCATCTGCCTCGGCGGCGGGGAGGCGGTGGCCGTTGCCCTCGAGCTCGTTTAAACTCGGCTCCAGCCTTGGGCTGGAGGAGTTCGCCGCGGTCGCCGAAGGCGGCCGCGAGGCCGTGCTGCCCTCCTCGGCCCTGAGCAGGGTCGCCGCTGCCCGTCGAGTCCTGGAAAGGGCCATGGCTTCCGGCAAGCCCGTCTACGGCGTCAACACGGGGTTTGGAGAGTTGGCCTGCGTGCGCATCTCCCACGAGCTGTTGGCCAAGGTCCAGCGCAATCTGGTGCTGTCGCATGCCTGCGGCGTGGGAGAGCCTCTGACCGCCGCCGAGTCTCGCGGCATCCTCTTCCTGCGTCTCAACGAGCTGTGCCGCGGCCACTCCGGGGTGCGTCCCGCGCTGGTCCGGCACCTCGCGCGGATGTTCGTCGTCGGCATTGTCCCGCTCATCCCCAGCCGGGGCTCGGTCGGGGCCAGCGGTGATCTGGCGCCGCAAGCCCACATGGCCCTTTCGGTCATCGGGGAAGGAGAGGTTCTATCTCGCGGCCGCCGTATGCCGGCAAAGAAGGCTTTGGCGGCTGCGGGTTTGGCCCCTTTCGTTTTGTCTGAAAAAGAGGGCCTTGCTCTCCTGAACGGCACCCAGGCCATGCAGTCCGTCGGTGGGTTCGCCTTGCTGGCCGCTGAACGTGTATGGCGCGCGGCCAATCTGGCTTGCGTGGCGAGTCTCGACGCCCTGACCGGCACCCCCGCGCCTTATGACGAGGCCCTCTCGCGCCTGAAGCCCCACCCCGGGCAGATCGCAGCCGCGCGTTTTTTGCGTCGCCTGCTGGTCGGCTCGGAGATACGCCGCTCCCATGTCGCGGACGATCCGCGCGTGCAGGACTCCTATTCGCTGCGCTGCGCGCCCCAGGTCCACGGCGCCGTGCTCGACAGCCTCATGTCGGCGCGCCGTGTCGTGGAGACCGAGATGCTCTCGGTGACCGACAACCCCTTGGTCGTCGGCGGCCGCCTGGTCTCCGGCGGGAACTTCCACGGCCAGGCGCTCTCCTTCGCCTTCGACTCGGCGGCGGGGGCACTGACGGCCCTGGCCAACATCTCCGAGCGCCGCACCTTCCAGGTGACGGCCGGTCTCGCGCCCGGACTGAAGCCATTCCTGGCTCGGGACCCCGGCGTGGAATCCGGCTTCATGATCGCGCAGTATGTCGCGGCGGCGCTGGCCTCCGAGAACAAGACGCTGGCGCATCCGGCCTCGGCCGACTCGGTGCCGACCTCCGCCAACAAGGAAGATTTCGTGAGCATGGGCATGTGGTCGGCGCTCAAGCTCAAGAAGGTGGTCTGGAACGCGGCCCAGGTGGTCGCCATCGAACTCGTCAGCGCGGCGCAGGCCATCGAATTCCACCGCCCGCTCAAGTCCGGACGCCGGGTCGAGGCGGGGCTCAAGATCCTGCGCTCGAAGGTGAAGGCGTCGAAGGGCGACGAGGTCCTGTCGGGCAAGCTCGAGACCGCGCGCGAGATGGTGCTGTCGGGCGCTTTCGAGGGCATATTCGATTGAGAACGATCAGAGCTCCTCGCGGACGCAAGATCTCCTGCAAAGGCTGGCAGCAGGAGGCCGCCCTTCGCATGCTGATGAACAACCTCGATTGCGAGGTGGCCGAGCGGCCCCAAGACTTGGTGGTCTACGGCGGCCGGGGCAAGGCTGCGCGCAACTGGAAGTGCTACGACGCCATCGTGAAGTCATTACGGGGTCTGGGGGACGATGAGACGCTATTGGTCCAGTCCGGCAAACCCGTGGCTGTATTCCGAACACACGACCAGGCTCCACGCGTCCTGATCGCCAACTCGAACCTCGTCGGAAAGTGGGCGACCTGGGAACATTTCGACGAGCTCGACAAGAAGGGCCTGATGATGTACGGTCAGATGACGGCCGGCTCCTGGATCTACATCGGCACGCAGGGCATACTC
>CAYHNV010000222.1:0-2883 GCA_964358065.1 uncultured Elusimicrobia bacterium
ACGGTCGATTTCGCGACCGCCTCCGGCGACCTGATCCCCATCGAGGAGCGCTCCGTCCGGGAAGTCGTCGAGATCTTCGGCATGCCCATCGCCCCGAAGGGGGCGAAGGCGCGTTCTTTCGCTTTCGACGTGACGCCCCATGAACTGGTGACGGCCATCGTCACCGAAAAGGGGGTCGTCTCGCCCGCTGACGGTCCGACTCTGCGCAAGGTGGTCGCCTCCAAATGCTGACGAACGGGCGCCCGACGTCCGGCTCATCCAAGCCGAAGATGACGAAGATCCTGGCCACTCTCGGCCCCGTCTCCGCTAAGCCCGAGATCATGCGCTCGCTCATCGCCGCGGGAGTCGACGCGTTCCGTTTGAACTGCTCCCACGCCTCGCTCGACGAGCTCAAACATGACGTCGAGATGATCCGCGCGGTCTCGCGCCAATGCCGCCGCGCCGTGGCGGTGGTCATGGACCTCCAGGGCCCCCGGCTGCGCGTGGGCCGCCTGCGCAACGCGGAGCCCGTCGCTCTCAAGACGGGCGCGCGCGTGCGGATTACCACCAACGACATGCTCGGGACCTCCTCGGAGATTTCGACGAATTTCAAGAAGCTGCCCAAGACCGTCGGCAAGGGCATGGAGATACGCCTCGACGACGGCTCCATCGTCCTCGGCGTCCTCAAGACCGGCTCGGATTGGGTGGACTGCGAGATCCTGGTGGGAGGCATGCTCCGGGAGCATAAAGGCATCAACCTGCCGCACGCCGACATCGACCTGCCCGCCCTGACGCCCAAGGACCTGCGCGACCTGGACATGGGACTTCGCGCCGGCGTGGACCACGTGGCCCTCTCCTTCGTGCGCTGCGCCAACGACGTCCTGCGCGCCAAGAAGATCATCCGCAAGGCGGGCACGCCGACCCGCGTGATCGCCAAGATCGAGCACCCCGACGCCCTGGAGAGAATCGATGCCATCCTGGACGCCGCCGACGCCATCATGGTCGCGCGCGGCGACCTGGCCGTCGAACTCTCCGCCGCCGAAGTCCCCGCGCTCCAGAAGATGCTGGTGCGCAAAGCCAACGACGCGGGAAAACTCTCCATCGTGGCCACGCAGATGCTGGAGAGCATGATCAGCCACCCCCAGCCCACCCGCGCCGAAGCCTCCGACGTGGCCAACGCCATCTACGACGGCGCCGATGTCGTGATGCTTTCCGGCGAGTCCGCCGTGGGCCTCTACCCCGTGGAGACCGTGACCGTGATGTCCGACATCATCCGCCAATCGGAGAACTCGAACTTCCGCTACCGCATGATCCCGCACGGCCTCATTGATTGCCCGGACACGGGCTTCGCCCACGCCCTGGCGCGCGCGGCCCATGACGCCTGCGACGTGACGGGAACCAAGCTCGTCGTCGTCTACACCATGACGGGCTGGTCGGCGCGCATCATGTCCAAGTACCGCCCGCGCGCCCCCATCATCGCGATGACCCCGCTCAAGCAGACCTATCAACAGCTGGCCCTCTACTGGGGCATCAGCCCCGTCATCTGCCCGCTCGGCAAATCCACCGACGAGATGCTGGCTTACGGGGAGCGCATCCTGCTCAAGAGCGGACTGGTCAAAAACGGCGAGACGACTTTGGTCACCTGCGGCGGCACGGCCAAGCACAAGGCGTCCAATCTGCTGAAGGTCAACGTGGTCGGTTCCTTGACCTATCGCTGACCAGACATGACCTCCGGGTTGAGAGTCGTGCTCGTGACATGTCGCCGAGGCCGTAAGGCCGAGGCACTGGCAAAGGGGCTCGTCGCGGCACGACTAGCCGCCTGCGTGAACATCATCCCGGGCGTCGTCTCCCACTACCGTTGGGAAGGACGCCTCCACCGGGGCGTGGAGGTCTTGCTTGTCATCAAGACCCGGGCCGCTCAGCTCAAGGCCCTGGAGCGCTGGGTCAAGGCGCGCCACCCCTATTGCCTGCCGGAGATCCTCGTCCTTCCGGTCGTCGGCGGTTCCAAGGAGTACCTGCGATGGGTCGCGGACCAGACCTGATCCTCGCCTCGGCCTCTCCCCGTCGAAAAGCCATCCTGCGCGCGGCCGGCGTGCGCTTCCGCGCGGATCCAAGCCATGTCGAGGAATCCTCATCGCAGAAGGACCCGCGACGCCTGGTCGTCTCGCTCGCCCGCCGCAAAGCCCTCGAAGTCGCCGCGCGCCACCCGGACCTGCCCGTGCTGGGCGCCGATACCGTCGTGGCCTGCGCGGGCGAGGTCCTGGGCAAGCCCGAAGATCTCGCCGACGCGGTGCGCATGCTCACCCTCCAATCCGGGCGCTGGCAGCGCGTCTATACCGGAACGGCCCTGGTCGTGGGACGGCGCGTCTACACCGAACTCGCCGTCTCGAAAGTGAAGGCGCGCCGGCTGGACGCGCCGCGCCTGAAAAGCCTGGCCGGCAAGCACATGGACAAGGCCGGCGCCTACGCCGTGCAGGACCGGGCGGACCCGCTGGTCGAGAGGATCGTCGGCGACCGCGACAACGTGGTCGGCTTGCCGATGCGCAGCGTCAGGCTTCTTCTGGCTCGGTCGAAACGGGCAGCGTGAAGTAGAACCGGGCGCCCTTCGGCTTCACGTCGCCGATGCCGATCGTCCCGCCGTGGCGGGCGACCACCTTCTCGCAGAGCGCCAGCCCCAGCCCCACATTGCCCACGTGGCGCTTGACGTCCTTCTGGAAGAACTTGCGAAAAACATCCGCGCGCGCCGACTCGGGCACGCCCGGCCCGGAGTCGCAGACCGACACCGTCACGCCCACGCCCTCGCGAAGCACGCCGATGGAGATGATCCCGCCGGGAGGGGTGTGCTCGACGGCGTTGAGCACCAGGTTGTCGGCTGAGGGTGACCTGCATAACGCCTCGCCCGTC
>CAYHNV010000223.1:0-2810 GCA_964358065.1 uncultured Elusimicrobia bacterium
TCGTCGAGCCCTGGGGCGCGCATCCCTCTTACGCCCAGGGCTATTACGATCGCGACAACGACTTCTACGTCGCCTGGGACAAGATCGCCCGCGAGCCGGCCGGCCTCCAGAAGTACCTCGATGAGTTCGTCTACGGCGTCAAGGACCGCGCCGGATATCTGAAGAAGAACCCGGGGCTGACCGAAAGACTGAAGGCCAAGCCTCGGGTCTGCGCCGGCGTCGATTACGGCTACTGACGGTGTTCGCCCCGCTCCTGTTCGCCCTCCTGCTCACAGCGCCCGGAGCGCGCGCCGACCCTGAGGCGGACACCGTCTACGCGCGTCTGAGGGACCCCTCCCCCGCGGTGCGGGCGCTCGTCTGCGCCGAGCTCTCCTCAGGAACCCTGCGCGGGCCCCGCGCCGAAGAGGCGCTGTCGGCGGCCCTGGAGCGCGACCTCTCCGATCAAGTGCGCTTGGCCGCCGGCAAGGCCCTGGCGACCTATCTTGGCAGCGGCCCGCTGTCGCAGTTGGAGCGATCCTTTAAGTCGGAGCCCGGCCCCGATCTAAGGAGGGACCTGGCCCTCGCCCTCTCCACCGAACCCGCGCGGCGAGACGACCCGGAGTCGACCCGGATACTGGCCGAGACGCTCGCGGGAGACCCTAGCCCCGCGGTCCGCCTCGCGATCTCCGCGGCACTTGGCTCGCGCGGCGACCCCCGCGCGCTCCCAGCGGTCAGGACCGCGGCGACCGAGGACTCGGACAAGGAGGTCCGCCAAGCCGCCGCGCAGGCCGCAGCCCTGCTCGCCCGCCCCCGCCCGGCGCCGCCGCGCCCGGCACCACGCCCCGAGCCGAAGCCGGACGCCGTCAAGGGCAAGGATTCCTGTCTGCCGCCCTGGGGCTGGTGCGAACGCAACAAGGCCTTCCAGACAGTACCCCGCTGCCTCACGAAGCCCGAATGCCGCGACCGCTGCCGAAATCTCCCATGGATCGGCGGATCCCCCTGCACCTGGGATGGCCAGGAGCTTTAGGAAAAGATAAAATCATCCTATGCCCGCC
Source organism: uncultured Elusimicrobia bacterium (assembly GCA_964358065.1). Classification (GTDB taxonomy): domain Bacteria; phylum Elusimicrobiota; class Elusimicrobia; order UBA1565; family UBA9628; genus GWA2-66-18. The sequence continues at coordinate 1,035 of CAYHNV010000223.1, forward strand.
ACGACCGCGCTCGAATACACACTCAACGAGCTGATGTGCGTGCTCGCCGCGCGCGAGATCAAGGACGCAGACGTGGTCTTCGTCGGCATCGGCCTGCCCAACCTGGCCTGCAACCTGGCCCGCGCCACGCATGCGCCCAACATGACTCTCATCTATGAATCCGGCGCGGTCGGCGCCGTGCCGGAGCGAGTGCCCCCCTCCATCGGCGACCCCGCGTTGGTCACGGGCTCCCTCATGGTCACCTCGATGGCCGACATCTTCCAGTTATTCTTGCAGAACGGCAAGATCCAGGTCGGCTTTCTGGGCGGCGCGCAGATCGACAAGCACGGCAACATCAACACCACCGCCGTCGGGCCCTATCAAGAACCGAAGGTTCGCCTGCCCGGTTCGGGCGGGGCCTGCGAGATCGCCCTCCACGCACAGCGCGTGCTGATCATCACCAAACTCGACAAGCGCGCCTTCCCCGAGAAGGTCGACTTCATCACCTCGAATGGCAAGCGCGTCAAGAAAATCATCACGAACATGGGTATTCTAGAGCCCGACGAGACCGGAGAGATGATCCTGACCGCGCTTTACCCCGACGTGACTTTCGAGGCTGTCCAGGAGAACGTCGGCTGGAAGCTCCGGCAGAAGTCCGCTCTGGCCCCGGTCGACCTGCCGCACCAGAACGAGATCGACCTCCTGCGCACCAAGCTCGATCCCAATCGTCAGCATATCAAGTAAGAGGACCCCGCCATGGCGACAGTCGACACCAAGCAGATCATCTATTCCCTCATCGACGTGGGCCGCATCCACCCGCCCAAGAAGCAAGTCCTCAAGGGCATCTACCTGAGCTTCTACTACGGCGCCAAGATCGGCGTCTTGGGCGACAACGGCTCGGGCAAGTCCACCCTGCTGCGGATCATGGCGGGCCAAGACACCGAGTTCACCGGCCAGATCACCCAGTCGAAGGGCTACACCATCGGCTATCTGGAGCAGGAGCCCCAACTCGACCCCGAGAAGACGGTCAAGGAGACGGTCTCCGAGGGCGTGGCCGAAACGATGAAGCTGCTGAAGGACTTCGATGAGATCAATGAGAAGCTCGCCGACCCCGCGCTCAGCTCGGGCGAGATGGAAAAGCTGATGGACAAGCAGGGCAAGCTCCAGGAGCGCATCGACGCGACCAACGCCTGGGAGATCGACGGCACGCTCGAAGTCGCGATGGACGCGCTGCGCTGCCCGCCCTCCGACCACAAATGCGGCATTCTGTCGGGCGGCGAAAGACGCCGGGTCGCGTTATGCCGACTGCTCCTTTCGAAGCCTGATATTCTCCTCCTCGACGAGCCCACCAACCACCTCGACGCCGAGTCGGTCGAATGGCTGGAGCACCACCTCTCGCAGTACAAAGGCACCATCATTGCGGTGACCCACGACCGCTACTTCCTCGACAACGTGGCCGGCTGGATCCTGGAGCTCGACCGCGGCACGGGCATCCCCTACAAGGGCAACTACGCCAGTTGGCTTGAGCAGAAGCAGGCGCGCCTGGCCCAGGAGTCCAAAAGCGAGGGCAAGCTACAGAAGGCCCTGGCCGAGGAACTTGAATGGGTGCGCAAGGGCGCCAAAGGCCGCCAGGCCAAGTCCAAGGCGCGTCTGTCCGCCTACGACAAGATGCTCGAGGATTCGCAGAAGGAGCAGACCTACGCCGATCTGGAAATCTACATCCCGCCGGGGCCCCGCCTGGGCGATGTCGTCATCGAGGCCAAGGGCATCGCCAAGGCCTACGGCGACAAGCTCCTG
>CAYHNV010000224.1:0-2799 GCA_964358065.1 uncultured Elusimicrobia bacterium
AAACGATTGCAGACCCTCGTGTCCGAATGCTAGGATTGCGCTGGAATTAATGACCGATTTTCGCGCCGTCGGCCTCCTCGTTTTCAGCTACCTCGCCGGCGGCATTCCAACGGGCTATCTCGTCGTCAAACGCCTGAAAGGCTACGACATCCGCACCGTCGGTTCCGGGAACCCCGGCACCGCCAACGTCTACCGCAACGCGGGTGCCTTGGCCGGAGCCATCACCTTGATCGTCGACGCCCTCAAGGGCTACGCCCCGGTGCACCTCGGACTGCGCCTGTGCCCCGAACGGCCTTTGCTGGCCATCTCACTGGGGGCCGCCGCCATCGTGGGCCACAATTGGACGCCATTGCTCCGCTTCAAGGGAGGCAAGGGTGTGGCCACCTCCGCCGGAGTCTTCGCAGCACTCCTGCCCGCGCCCATGGGGCTGACCATCGCCGCCTTCCTCATCGTCGTCAAGCTCTCCGGCCACATCTCGGTCGGCTCGATGGCCGCAGCCGCCGTCCTGCCCCTCGCCGCGGCCCTGCTCGGCTCGCCCGGCTATTTCACGGGCGCGGCGGCGGCGGCAGGTGCGCTCATCCTCTTCAAGCACATCCCGAACCTGAAGCGTCTTCGGCAGAACAAGGAGCTTGGAATCCATGGCCCGTCCGCATAAGCCCGCCGCAGTCGTCCTGGGAGGCGGCATGTGGGGAGTCGTGCTGGCCCAACAACTCGCCGCCAAGGCGCGCGTGCATCTATGGGAGTTCGTGCCGTCGCTGGCCGACGAACTGGCCAAGACTCGCCGTCACGCTCACATCCCGGGCTTGCGCCTGGACGACTCGGTCCGCGTGGGCCACGACCTGGCGCAGGCCTGCGCGGACGCGGAGGTCCTGCTCTTCGTCCTGCCGTCCCACGCGATGGCCCAGACGGCGCGAGACGTTCGTTCCAAGACCCGGCTCTCGCCCCGGGCGCTGGCGATCAACGCTTCCAAAGGCGTGGAGCCCCGCACTCTGGCGACCATGGGCGACATCGTGGAGAGAGAGTTGCCCGCCCTGCGCGGCAAGGTCTGGACCCTCACGGGCCCCAGCTTCGCGCGCGAGGTGGCCCGGGGAGTGCCGACGGGACTGATGCTGGGCGGGCCTGCGGGTCCGCGGGCGAACAGGCTGGCCGCCCTTCTTGATGGCGCTTGCCTGCGCATTCAGCCCTGCCCCGACCGGGTCGGAGTCGAACTGGGCGGCTCGCTCAAGAACGTCATCGCCATCGGCGCGGGCATCCTCGACGGGCTGGGCGCCGGCGCCAACACGAAAGCGGTCCTGCTCGTCCGGGGCCTGGCGGAGATAGGGCTCATCATCCGCGCCGTCGGCGGGCGCGCCGACACGATCTATGGACTGGCGGGGCTGGGCGACCTCATCGCCACCGGCACCTCGCCCCAATCGCGCAACCGCGCCTTCGGCGAGAAACTGGGACGCGGCGCGTCGCCGCGCCAGGCGCTGGCGCAAATCCCGACCATCGTCGAGGGCGTGGAAGCCGCAGACAGCGCGCGCTCCCTGGCCCGGCGTCACAGGGTGCGTACGCCGCTCCTGGACGCGATCTTCGACGCGGCAGGCGGAGAACCTGCCCGGGGCGTGCTGAGGGCATTGGGATTCCGCTAGGGGGAATATGGCCAAAGAAAAGGAAGTCCACATCTACTCGCTGGCCACCACGGTCAACGAGTGCATCATTTTCCTCGAGGAACTCGAGGGAAGCCGGCTCCTGCCCATCTGGATCGGCATCACCGAGGGCCAGGCCATCGCCATCCGCTTCTCCGGCATCGTCCTGCCGCGCCCCCTCACCCATGACTTGCTGTTGGCCGCGGTCAAGCAGTTGGGCTGGGAGGTCGTGAAGATCGTCATCAGCGACATCAAGGAGAACACCTTCTACGCCCGCATCGTCGTCGGCGACGGCAAGAAGACCATCGTCCTCGACAGCCGCCCCTCGGACGCCATCGCCGTCGCCGTACGCGCCGGCTGCCCCATCCTGGTCGATGAGAGCGTGTTCGCGCGTTGCCAGACCCTCACCAAGCCCATCTCCGAAGATGAGGTCGGCAAGTTCAAGGAAGAGCTCAAGAACCTCAAGCCGGAAGATATCTTCAAGGATCTTAAGAAGGCCCCGGAAGAGGGAGGCAAGACTCCCAAGAAAAATGACCCCCCGAAGAAAAAGGAGGACGAGAAATGAATCGTCTCGACATCATCAAAGCTGTAGCGAAAGTCCTGACCACCAAGGGTGAAGCCGCCCTGGCCGTCGAAACGGCCTTCGAGACCGTCCGGCTGGCGCTCAGCCGCGGTGAGAAGGTCGTCGTGTCCAACTTCGGGACCTTTCGAGTGAAGTCCCGCCAGCCCCGCGTGGGGCGCAACCCAAAAACGGGAGAACAGGTCAGCGTCCCGTCCCGGAGGGGCGTGCGCTTCAAAGCATCGAGGAATCTCCTCCAATAGCGGTGGAGCTCCCGTTCCTCCCAGACCGCGACTTCTTCACCATGCGCGAGGCCGCGCGCCTGGCCCAGGTCCCGCCCCACACCCTGCGCTACTGGGAAAGCCGCTTTGGAGACCTGCGGCCCGCCCGCAAGGCCGGCGGGCACCGCCGCTACACCCGCACGGACCTGGAACTCATCCTGGAGATCAAGGATCTGCTCCACAAGCGGCGCATGACCGTGGCGGGCGCTCGGCGCGCGATCCTCGAACGCAAACGCGCGCCGACGGCCCTCGACGGCCCTCGCAGCGCCCCCGCCGGCTCGGCGCCGGCGCGAAAGCACTTGCGCGAGGTCAAAAAAGCAAATAAAATGCT
>CAYHNV010000225.1:0-2776 GCA_964358065.1 uncultured Elusimicrobia bacterium
GCGAGCAGTCCAGCCCCTCCGGCCCCACCGTCGCCAGGGCCGCGAAGGGCGAGGGCAGCTTCTTGGTCAGGCGCGGCAGGCAGACGAGGACGACCAGGGTCGCGGCGGAGAGCGCCATGGTCGCGCCGTCGGCGGTGGGCAGGGCGGAGAAGTAGGCGCCCCACTTGTCGACGAAATCCGGCGGGACCGCGCCCATGCTCAGGCCGAAGAGATCTTTGATTTGAGATGAGAAGATGATGACCGCGATGCCGCTGGTAAATCCCGTCGTGACGGGATAGGGGATCCACTTGATGAGTTTGCCCATCCGAAACAGGCCCATCACGATCAGGATCACGCCGGCCATGATGGTGCAGACGCCCAGCGCCTCGCGCCCGTACTGGTGGACGATGCCGTAGATGATCACCACGAAGGCTCCGGTCGGCCCGCCGATCTGCACGCGGCTGCCGCCCAGGATGGAGATCAGGAACCCGCCGATGACGGCGGAGTAGAGGCCTTCGGCGGGAGTCACGCCCGAGGCGACGGCGAAGGCGAGCGCCAGGGGGATGGCGACCACGCCGACGATGAGACCGGCGATGAGGTCTCTGAGGAACTGGGCCCGATCATACGACTTGAGGGTGGTGACGAGCTTGGGAGTCAGGAATGGCGGCATCGGTCCTTTATTATATCATGGGGCCTGTGAGAACATCGGTCCGCAAGGCTTCCACCTCCTCGATCCGCGCGGCGGCGGCGATCCTGCGCGCCGGCGGGCTGGTGGTATTTCCCACCGAGACCGTCTACGGACTCGGGGCCCTCGCTTTCGACCCCGCCGCCGCGCGACGCATCTTCCGGACCAAGGGACGCCCCGCCGACAACCCGCTGATCGTCCACGTGGCGGATAAGGAACAGCTGGCACGGGTCGCGCGCCGCGTCTCGCCGCTTGCGCGGCGGCTGATAACCGCCTTCTGGCCCGGGCCTTTGACCCTGATCCTCGAACGATCCCCCCGCGTGCCGTCCGCCGTGACGGCCGGGCGCCGGACCGTGGCGGTCCGCATGCCGCGGCACCCCACGGCCCTCGCGTTGATAAGGAAGGTGGGTGAGCCAATTGCCGCCCCTTCCGCCAACCGTTCCGGACGCCCCAGCCCGACCACGGCGGCGCACGCCCTAAAGGACCTGAAGGGGCGAGTTTCCCTCATCCTGGACGGAGGTCCCTGCCGCAAAGGACTCGAGTCTACGATCGTCGACGCGCGCGGCCGCAGACCGGTCCTGCTCAGGCCGGGCACGATCACAACGGATGCACTCGCCCGCGCGGCTGGAACGGCGGTCAAAGAGCCCGGACGCTCGGCGCCTGCCGCCCCCGGCGCCCGCCACCGTCATTACGCCCCCTCCTGCCGAGTCGTCCTCGTTGCGGCAAGTCTCATCCGGCGCGGCGCGGTCCCGGGCCTGGACCGCCCGGGAGCCGGAATCGTGCACCGCAGTGCTCGGCCCCGCCGAGCGCTCGCTTTCGCCCGTCACGTGCCTGGAGGCGTGTCGCTCTACGCCCGCGGATTATTCGGCGCCCTGCGCGACGCGGAAGACGCGGGAGTGCGAACCCTCTTCGTGGAGACAGTCCGCGAGCGCGGAGTGGGGCGCGCCGTCATGGACCGTCTGCGCCGCGCGGCCGAAGCGGGGGCCTAGCCTGATCCATGGAGGCTGCATTGACGAGTCGGCGCAAGTCAGTTATGATTAGTCCGTGACTCTCGCGCCTCAAGACCCTCCCGCGGCCGCCTCCAAGACCATCCTCATCGTCGAGGACGACAGCCACATGCGGCTGCTGCTTCGCACCACCCTCGCCGGCGCGGGCCACCGCGTGCTCGAAGCGGAGGGCGTCGTGGCGGGCCTCCACCTCTTCCACGCCCACAAGCCCGATCTCGTCATACTGGACCGCAACCTCCCCGACGGCGACGGGGTCGAGGCCTGCCGCAAGATCCGGGCCAACCAGGAAGGTTTCGACACCCCCGTCATCGTCCTCACCGGGGAGGGCTCCCTCGACAAGAAGGCGTCCGGCTTCGAGGCGGGCGTGGACCAGTATCTGCTCAAGCCCATCCAGACGCGGGAACTCATCCTGTGGGTGGGGGCCCTGCTGAGGCGCAAGGGCTACGAGTCAGGAGAGGCGGACCTCGTGCGCGCCGGCGCGCTCTCGATCGACGCGAAGTCCTATCTCGTGCGCTTCCACGACCAGACCATCCCCAACCTGACCTCCAAGGAGTTCGAGCTCCTCCATTACCTGGTCAAAAACCGCCCGCAAGTCATCAGCCGCCAGAACGTCCTCTCCAAGCTCTGGCACACCGTGTCCGTCGACAACCTGGTCGACGTTCACTTAAGCAACCTGCGCAAGAAACTGCCCGGCGAGCTCTCCGACAAGATCCAGACCGTCCCCGGCAAGGGCTTCCGCTTCTTCGAGCCGGCCTGACAATCGCCCGGCGTCCGCGAGCCCGCCAGTCTTAAGCCGTTCTAAAGTCCGCCCCCGGCCCCGCCATTTTCTCCTTTCAATCACGTCATTTCTCGTCTTTAGAATAACTTTCATGGCGCCGCCCCTCATTCCCGTCTACTCTTTCCCCAGACGCAGCGTTCGGTGAATCCAATGAAAAAAATATGCGGATGGTGCCGGCAAGACCTGGGCCAAGTCTTGCCGGTCGATGACTCCCGAACCACGCACGGCATCTGCGAGCGCTGCGCGGTCGAAATGGAATGGATGCCGCCCCCACGCGCAAGCGATGACATCGCCCCCGCGTCCCCCATCTCGGTGAACTGCTCTCGG
>CAYHNV010000226.1:0-2752 GCA_964358065.1 uncultured Elusimicrobia bacterium
TGCCGGTGTAGTACATCGCGGTGGCCAGGTCGTGGGGCGTGGGGATGAAGTCCTGCACTTGGTCCGGCTTGTAGCCGTTCCTCTTTAAGAAAACGGCCAATTCGATCATGGCCTTCAGGTCGGAGCCGGGATGGCTGGCGATGAAATACGGGACGAGGAACTGCTTCTTGCCCGCTTTCTTGTTCTCCTCCTCGAACTTCTCGGCGAAATCCTCGAAGGTGTCGTGCGTCGGCTTCTTCATGAGGGCCAGCACGCGCGGGTCCACGTGTTCGGGCGCCACCTTGAGCCGCCCGCCGACATGGCGGCGCACCAGCTCGGCCATGTACTCGGGCGAGAGACGTGCCAGGTCCATGCGGATGCCGGAAGCCACCAGGACCTTGTTGACGCCTGGAACGACGCCGGCTTCCTTTAGTAAATCGATCAGGGGTCCATGGTCGGCGCCGAGACATTGGCAGATGGTCGGGCTCACGCAGGAGAGCCGCCTGCATATCTTCTCGATCTCGGGCTTGGTGCAGCGCATCTGATACATGTTCGCCGTCGGGCCGCCGAGGTCGGAAACGACGCCTTTGAACTCCGGGTCGGCCGCCAGGGTCTTCAACTCCGACAGAACGCTCTCCTGGGAACGCGACTGGATGGTGCGGCCCTGGTGGGCGGTGATGGAACAGAAGGAACAGCCCCCGAAACAGCCGCGCATGACAGTCACGGAATCTTTAATCATATCCCAAGCTGGGATCGCATCTCGATAAGACGGGTGAGCACGGCGTGTAAACGGCAGTCCGTAGTAGCCGTCCATCTTCTCTTGGCTGACTGGCAGTTGGGGCGGCGTGACGACGACCACACGTGCACCGTGACGTTGAGTGACGGTCTTCGCATTGAATGGACTCGTCTCGCGATGGATCAGATGGGCTGCCTTGAGAAAGGCGTCCTTATCGGCCTTGACCATCTCAAAAGATGGGAGCTCAACGACGTCATCACCCGACGGAATGGGCTCGGATGCGCCCAAGGCGTAGGCAAGACCCCGGAGGTCACGACACTCTTTGACGGTCTTGCCCGCTTGGATCCGTCTTGCAATCTCTGTAATGGTCTCCTCGCCCATGCCGTACGCCACCAGATCGGCCTTGGAGTCCATCAAGATGGAGGAACGGACCGAGTCGGACCAGAAGTCGTAATGCGCCATGCGGCGCAGTGAAGCCTCCACGCCCCCGGCGATGACCGGCACGCCGGGGTAAGCCTCTCGGGCCCGCTGGCAATAGGGGATGGTGGCGCGGTCGGGGCGCATGCCGATCTTGCCGCCGGGAGAATAGGCGTCGTCGTTGCGGACCTTCCGGTTGGCCGTATAATGGTTGATCATCGAGTCCATGTTCCCCGCGGAAACCGCGAAGAAAAGACGCGGACGACCAAATCGCCGCCAGGGCTCCGCGCTCTTCCAGTCCGGCTGGGAAAGTATGGCAACGCGCAATCCCGCCTTTTCTAATACACGCCCAAGTATCGCCATCGCGAAGGAGTAATGGTCGATGTAGGCGTCGCCGGTGACGAAGACGACGTCGACCGCGTCCCAGCCGCGCGCCTCCATCTCGGCACGGGTCATGGGCAAAAAACGGGGGTCGAGACGAAAGGAGGGAGCGCCCACGGGAAACTCCATTATTGCATTTCCGCCCTTGAAATCCCGTGGTCCAGGGCCTATACTCGCAGAGCGAGACCCCAAATGACCCGACTCGCCCTCGCCGTCTTCCTCGCCTGCCTCCTGGTCCCCGGCGCGTCCGGTCGGCCGGCGGTCGAGGGCTTCCCGCCGGAGGCCAAGGTCCGCGCGCAGGCCCGGGTCTTCGTCGGCGAACTCTGCAAGTCGGTGCCCGCCGCCTGCCCCGAGGCCCGGAAGATCCTCGACGGCTACAAGGCCGCCGTGGGGGCGGCCGGGGCCTGCTCCCGGGAGGTCTGCAAGCCTGAACGGCTCAAGGCCCTCGCCCGCGAGCTCTGGAGGCTCGATGAGGCCGAGCATAAACTCCCTTTCTTCGCGGCCCGCGAGGGACGTCCCCTCCTGCGCCTGAGCGTGCTGGCCTCGGCCCGCTTGGCCGAGGCGGGCGTCAAGGCCGGTGACGCCTGGGCCGTCCGAGAGCCCGGCTTCCGACCCGACCAGCAGGCTCCAAAGGTCGTGGAGGCCGTCTGCCTGGAGGACGCCGGGGCCTGCGCGTCCTTCCGCGGACTCCTCCCCATAGACCGCAAGATCAAGGCACGGATCGCCGACTGCAAGAAAGAGCCCTGCTCCTTCGAAACCCTCGACCCGCTCTTCCTGCGCGCCCATCGCTCCATGAGCGTCTACCTGCGCTACAAGAAGAAGCTCTCCGTGCCGCTGCTGCCGCTCTTCTCCCTCCTCCGTCAGACGACCGACGGGCTGACGAGCCTGCTCTCCGCCAACGTCCAGCAGAGCGTGGACCAGCTGCGCTCAGGCATCGCCGCCGTCGAGACGCGCGGCGGCGCGCCGGACACGAAGCCCCTCGAAGATCTCTACCGGAAGTCCGCCATCGGCACGGACCGCATCTACGACGCTCTCGGCATCAAGGAAGACAAGGCGAACTCCGACCGGCGCGACGAGATCAACGCCATCGCCGCGAAGCTCGCCTCCATAAGGGCCCGACGCAAGGCCGAGGAGCTGGCCGGCTCCTTGGGCGGGAGCAATGCGGCCCCGGCCGTCGCCCCCGGCGGGTGCGCCTGTCTTCTCCCAGGTCCGCGTCTCTCCTCCGGTCGCCGCCTCCCT
>CAYHNV010000227.1:0-2739 GCA_964358065.1 uncultured Elusimicrobia bacterium
GTAGCCCATGAACTGGATGGTCCGGCGCGGGCGCAGGCCCGACGCGCCCAGCACGCGCACGACCTCGGTGAGCACGGCGATGCCGGAGGCGTTGTCGTCGGCGCCCGGCGCGCGGGCCGCCGAGCCGCGATAGCCGTTGATGCTGTCAAGGTGGCCGCCCAGGATGACGATCTCATCGGGCTTCTCGGCGCCTGTGATGGTCAAGACGACGGAGGGCTGTTTCCAGCCGCCGTGCTTGACGAGCCGAGAGGACGCGCCCGGAAGGCCGGCGGCCAGCGCCGACCAGCGCCCGTGCAGCCAGCGCGCGGCCTCCACGCCGCTGTCGGCCGTGTAGTAGCGGTTCTGGTAGGCGGCCAGGGTCTCGATGGTGGAACGAATCTCCCCCTCGCTGACGCGGGAGACGAGCGGCGCCACCCAGGCCTGCTGATCGAGAGTGTAGGCCCCCCCCTTCGTCGCCGTTCGGGCGGACAGGGCCGACTCCGCCTCGACGCGCGTGCGGTAGGCGAAAAAGCCGCCGCAGCGGCCGAATGTCTCGTGCATGAAGTCCGACAGGCGCGGCAGAAGGTCCGGGGAGACCTCGAACACGGCGACCGAGTCGCTCGCGCGGACCGGCGAGCCCAGCGGCAGCCCCGTCGCGCGGGCCATGACGAGGTCGGAACTTCCCAGGGAGATCCAGAGCGCGCCCTCGTCGGGCGCGGTCTTCGCGCTCTGACGGGCGTCTTCCAGCAGGGGTGTCACGAGCACGCCCTGGTCGAAGTCGCCGTGAGGGGCGGCCGCCGCGAACCGGACCGTCAGCAAGACCGCCGCGAGAATGCGCATGGCGGTCATCGGTTGAGGAGGACCACTTCGACGCGCTGGTCGGAGAATGGGGCGCGCGCGGCATCGACCATGACGTGGCGCGAGGCCACCATCAGCTCGCGCAGCAGGAAGTCCTGCACGGCCTTGCCCTGCTGGTCTCCGAGCTCCTTGGTGTTGGCAAAGACGCGCACCGCGATGGGAATGCCGCCAAACTTGCGCTTGACCAAGTCCGCGGCGGAGCGAAGCACTTCCACGCCCATCGGGACCTGGATGTCGGAATTGCTCTTGCTCGTGCCGAAGAGGACAGCGGAGTCCATGCTGATGTAGAGTCCCGTATCCTCCTGATGGACGATGCCCTTGAACAGCAGGGGCTTGCCCACTGTCGTGCGCGGAGAGCCGTCGGGGCTGGTGAAGCTGTAGACGGCCGAGTAGGAGCGTCCGGCGTGGACCCACTCGCCCGAGTCGTTTTGGCCGCCCCAGATGAGCTCCACGGGCGGGTCGCTCGAACCCTCGTAATGGTGGAAGACGCGGCCCTCCTCGTCGGCGATGGTCAGCTGCCAGCCCCACTTCTTCATCTCTTTCGGCTCGAGCTTGCCGCCAAGCAGGGCCTCGATCTGGTCACGGACCTTAAAAGAGATACCCGGCCGCTGGCTGAAGGTGGTGCGCCAAGGCTGGATAACGCGCTCGTTCATCAGAAACTCGGGATGGGTGCGCCGCCACGAGACGGTCAGAGGCGAGACCGCCAGGAGATAATTCTCGTCGGGCTTGAGGCCCGGCAGGATCGTCTCGAAAGGATCCACCTCGATCTTAAGAGGAGGCTTGGTATCGGAAAGCTTCCCCGTCCCGGCCTCGGCCTTGATGAGAATCTCCTGGGGCATGCCCTGAGACCAGGCGGTCACCGACAGAAGCAGCACGGCGATGGCATTCATCATGTTCACTCCGGGCACGAATTTACTCTAGTACGAAGCGAAAGGTGATCACGCCCCACTGCACGCCCGAGCCGGCAATGGACTCGAAGCGCCAGTTCCGCAAGGACTCCATGGCAAGCTTGTCAAGACGGCCGTAACCGGAGGTGCGCTCGACGCGCATGCCTGCCGTGACGGCCCCCTCGGCATTGACGGTAAAACGGATCGAGACCGTGGCCTCGAGAATGCCCTGGCCGTGGGCCCAGGAAGGGAAGGGCGGGATATCGGAAGCCGTCACTCTTCGGTCGGCCAGCGGGCCAGAAATCTCCACGCCCTTCTTCGACTCCGAAATGGAGGCCTCGACCTGGCGGCGCACGATCTTGGGCGTTGAGTCGATCTTGGCCAGTCTGGGGACGGCGGGAGCGGCCTGGGGCTTGATGCCCAGTCGCTCCTCGGGCAGAAAAGAGGCCAGCCCCTTACGGGCAGGACGCTCCGCGGCAGCGGGTTCTGCTTCCTCCAGAACCGCCAGAGCCGCCGTCGCCTGCCGGCGGGTGACGGTTTTCGGAGCTAAGTCGGCAAAACCGGCGGCCGACACCTCCCGGCGACGCTCCTCGAACTCCAGGGCCTGGGGCAGGTTCTTGACCTTCCGGCGCCCCACGTCCTCCAGGCGCGGCAAGGCGGCCAGCGTCGCCGCGGCCTGGCGGCGATTCTCAAGCTTCGCCTCCACTTGAGCTGCGTCCACGCGCTGGCGCTCCAGGTCGAGAGCGGCCAGTTTCGGGCCCAGATCCCGCTTGGCCTTCTCATCGAGTTTGGGAGCCTCGGCCAGAACGATCTTGCGCTGCGGGACCTTCACCGCGAGTGCTGCGGGCGCGACCGTGCGGACTGTGGGCAGGGCCATCTTGAGGAAATCCATGGTGGACAGAGGTGCCGGCGCCTGCACGGCGGGGCGGGGCTTGGGAGCCGAGATCAGCAGGGCCACGCCCTCCACCATGCGCGCGGCCTGCTTCGGCGCTTCCTTGCTCAACCCCAGGAAGAC
>CAYHNV010000228.1:0-2707 GCA_964358065.1 uncultured Elusimicrobia bacterium
ATCGGCACCAACAACTCCGGCTCCAACACCACCCCCGCGCTCGGCGAGATCGAGAGCACGAACCCCTGCGGCGAGCAGCCCCTTTTGCCCTGGGAGCCGTGCAACCTGGGCTCGCTCAACCTCGGCAACTTCGTGACGGGCGAGACCCTCTCGGGCCGCTTCGACTACCCGCGCCTTAAGGAGACGGTCGCCGTCGCCATCCGCTTCCTCGAGGACGTCATCGAGGTCAACGACTACCCCCTCCCGGAGATCGAGAAGCTGGCCAAAGGCAACCGGCGCATCGGCCTGGGCGTGATGGGCTGGGCCGAGGCCCTCGTCAAGTGCGGCACGGCGTACGGCGAGCCGGACGCGCTCACGCTGGGCGACAAGACCATGTCCTTCATCAACGGCGCCGCCCTGGAGGCCTCCGAGGAAATCGCCAAGGAACGGGGGGTGTTCCCCAACTGGCGCGACTCGACCTTCGACCCGGCCTCCAAGCACTTCCGCGGGACCAAGCTGTACCCGCGCCATTGCGCGCGCACGACCATCGCCCCGACAGGGACCATCGCGATCGCGGCGGGCCTGCAGGGCGGCGGCATCGAGCCCTTCTTCGCCATCGCCTACACGCGCTACAACGCGAAGGCGCTGGAGGCCACGAAGGCCGGCAAGCAGCCCGACGACAAGGACGTCTTCTTCGAGGCGAACCCCCTCTTCCGCGAGGTCGCGGAGAAGCACGGCTGGTTCGGCCTGGACGAGCGCACGCTGTGGCGCCGCATCGACGAGAACCACAAGTGCGTGAGCGGCATCCCGGAGATCCCGGAGAACATCCAGAAGATCTTCGCGACCGCCCACGACGCCTCGGTCGAGACCCACGTGCGCATGCAGGCCGCCTTCCAGAAGCACACGGACAACGGCGTCTCCAAGACCATCAACCTGCCCAACGAGGCGACGCTCGACGACGTGCGCAGCGCCTATCTGCTCTCCTACGAGTTGGGCTGCAAGGGCATCACCGTCTACCGCGACGGCTCCAAGGCCCAGCAGGTCTTAAACCTCGCCCCCGCGACCTCCAAGAGCAAGCGCCGAGGTCCCCAGGCGGCCTTCGGGCTCTCATCGGAGTACTATCAGCTGCGCACCGGCTACGGCCCTCTGCACATCCACATGAACTACGACGAGAAGGGGCCGTTCCAGGTCTTCACCAATATCCCGCCGCTGGGCACCGAGATCTCGGGGCTGACCTCGCTGGTCGGCATCCTGATCTCCAAGTATTTAGCGGAGGGGGGCGACCCCCTCCGGCTGCTCAAGCACCTCAACTCGGTCAAGGGCGACCGCCCGATAGGTCTTGGACCGTCGCGCGTGGACTCCATCCCGCACGCGATCGCCATCGCCCTGCGCGCGCACCTCAAGAAGACCGGTTGGCTGGACACCGACAGCGAGAAGGCGATCGAGGCGGCGGAAGCCCCGCCGGCGGCGACCGCCGAGCATTGCCCGAAGTGCTTCTCGAGGAACGTCTCCTTCGAGTCCGGCTGCTCGGGGCCGACCTGCCACGACTGCGGCCACTCGACCTGCTCGTAACCTTGCCCAGCCGAAAAGGTCTTTTCATCGTCCTCGAAGGCCCCGACAAGTCCGGCAAGTCCACCCAGGCCCGGCTCCTCATCGAGGCCCTGGTCGCCCGCGGCCGCCCGGTGCTCCACACGCGCGAGCCCGGCGGCACCGGCGTCGCCGAGTCCATCCGCAAGGTCCTCCTCGATCCGAAGCTGAAGGTCTCCCCCGTCGCCGAACTCTTCCTCTACGAAGCCTCCAGAGCCCAGCACACGACGGAGGTCCTGCTCCCGGCGCTGAAGGAAGGCGTGACCGTGATCTGCGAGCGCTACACCCTCTCGACCGACGTCTACCAGGGCCTGGCGCGCAGCCTGGGCCTGAAGACAACCGGCGCGCTCAACGCGGTGGCGACCGGCGGCCTCAAGCCCGACCTGACCGTCGTGATCGCCATCCCGGAAGCCGAGTTCCGCGCGCGCGACAAGTCTCGCGTGCTCGACCGCCTGGAGCGCGAGGACTCCGCCTTCCACCGCAAGGTCCGCCAGGGCTACCGCGACCTGGCCCGGCGCGCGCCGCGCACGCTCCTCCTCGACGGCACGCGCGACGCCGGCGACCTGCACCGCGAGATCCTGAGCCGCGTCGAGAGGCGGCTCCAGTGAGGCTCGAGAAGGTCCTGGGCCAGTCGCGCGCGGCCAAGACGCTCGAAGGCCTGCTGACGACCGAGAAGATCCCGTCGGCCATGCTCTTCGTGGGCATGGACGGGGTCGGCAAGGCCCTCGCCGCCCGGGAGTTCGCGAAGGCCCTGGTCTGCCGCGAGCGCCCCTTCACCGGCGAGGCCTCCTGCGGCGCCTGCCCTGACTGCCTCTCGGTGGACAACCGCTCCCAGCCCGACGTGGCCGTCCTCGACGAGCTCTACCAGGCGACCCTGGAGGAGAAAGAGGTCGAGAAGCAGAATATCTGGCACGTCGACACCGTCCGCCACCTATTGAAGGACCTGAGCATGAAGTCGATGCTGGAGGGCTGGAAGGTCGCCATCATCCCCGACGCCCAGCGCCTCAACGAGGCCGCCGCCAACTCGATGCTGAAGTACCTCGAGGAGCCACTGCCCAAGACGATCTGGATCCTGTGCGCGACCCAACGCGAGCGCCTGCCCAAGACCATCGCCTCGCGCTGCTTCACCGTGCCCTTCGGC
>CAYHNV010000229.1:0-2672 GCA_964358065.1 uncultured Elusimicrobia bacterium
GCTCGAGACGGTCTCCCGCATCACCGGAGAGTCCCCCGGCGAGACGACTTCGCTGCCGCCGGACCAGATCGGCGGTATCTTCGACGGTTCCCGGGCGGCTGTTTCCGAGGTCCGGACCGCGGAGCGCTCAGCCCCGACGCGACGATTGTCGGCTCCCGCGGCCGCCGCGGCGACCCGGCGCAGGATGCTCGGCACGCTCTACCAGGTGGCGTCGATCTTCGCCGAGCAGTACGCGCCGCTCGACATGAAGAAGGACCGCTTCCAGCTTGATCTCAAGCGCGAGTATGATAAGGTCAAGGCCTCGATCATGGCCGATCCGGACATCACGACCCGCCAGTTCCAGGACCTTTTGGCCAAGCTGGCGGCGTCCATGCGCGACTACCATGTGGGCATCTCCTTCAGTTTGACGGAGAGTTCGAAACTCCCCTTCCAGGTGATCGGGGCCGAGGGCCGCTACTATCTGGCCTACATCGACCGGGAGAAGCTCCCGTTGAATGCCTTCCCTTTCAAGATGGGCGACGAGGTCGTGCGCTTCGACGGCCGGCCGACGGTCGCGGCCGTGAAGGCCATCGCGGATCAGATGGCGGGCAACACGGTGGAGACGGATCTGCGCATGGCCGAGCTTTTCCTGACCAACCGCCGGCGCGTGCGCGGCGATAAGGATATTCCGAAGGGCAAGGCGGAAGTCGTCATCCGCAGTAAAGGCCAGTTTTATAAGGTGCGGATGCCTTGGGACTACACTCCCGAGCTTCTGGCTCAGGACGTGCCGGTGCGCAACGCCGGACTGCTGGAGCCGGAGGATATGGGCGGCGGCGCCGTCGCCGCCGGTCCCGTGGGCGGCGGGTTCTTCGGCGCCGTGGGCCAGGCCTTCTCCGCCGCCGTGCATCCCCTCGTCGACCTCTTCTCGTCCATCCGCGCGGAAGCCTCGGACAATGCCTTCATGGTGGGCGCCCGCAAGAGCTTCGTGCCGCGCCTCGGGGAGGTCCTCTGGAGGAGCGGAGAGGACGACCACTTCGACGCCTACATCTTCAAGGCCAAGGACGGCCGCAAGATGGGCTACATCCGCATCGCGGCCTACGATGGCGGCAACGACGAGGTCCAAGAGTTCGCCAAGGTCATGGCGAAGTTCCAGGCCGAGACCGAGGCCCTGGTCATCGACCAAATCAGCAACCCTGGCGGCATCATCTTCTACCTGTATGCCCTGGCTTCGTATTTGACGGACAGGCCGCTCGTCGTTCCCCGCCATCGTTTCATCATCGGTGAGGCCGAGGCTCATCAGTCCGCGGAACTCCTGCTGAAGCTGATGCGGCCGGCCCCCAAGGAGAAGAAGATGAAGGAGGCGCCCAACGCCGCCGGCTATCCGATCACCGGGGAGCTCATCATGATGATGGCCCATTCGGCCCAGTACATCCTCCAGCAGTTCAATGCAGGCAAGCGCTTCACCGGCCTCGCCTACTACAAATGACTTGCCGCTATCGACCCCGCGCCGAAGGCGGGGAAGCGCTATACCAAGCCTATCCTCTTGCTGACCAACGCCCTGGACTTTTCGGGCGGTGACTTCTTCCCCGCCATCATGCAGGACAACCGGCGCGCGACCATCCTCGGGGTGCGCACCGCCGGCGCGGGGGGAATCGTCAAGTCGTTCCCCATCGGTCAGTTCGGCGTCGGCGAAGTCGGGGCCACTTCGAGCCTGGCCCAGCGTCCCAACGGCCGGCCCATCGAGAACCTGGGCGTGACCCCCGACATTCCCTATGAGCTCACGGCCCGGGACCTGCGCACCGGTTTCGCCGAGTACCGGTACGCGATCCTGAAGGCCCTGCACGACCTGCTCGATCCGTTCGACCCGGCGAAATAGCTCCCGGTGCCGGCTCGGACGCGTTCCGATATTGCTATTATGACAGGCATGAACCACACCTATAACGTGCGCACCGAGATCCGCCCCAAGGCCCTGACGGGGATCAGCGAGAACCTGATCGCCCAGCATTGGGCTCTTTATGAAGGCTATGTCCGCAACGTGAACATCCTGCGCGAGAAGCTCGACGCGCTGTCGGCCAAGGGCGACTTCGGCCCCGAGTTCGCCGAGCTCAACCGCCGCCTCGGCTTCGAGTTCAACGGCATGGCCCTGCACGAGCGCTATTTCGCCGTCCTGAAGGCCGACGCGGCGCCTCTGGGCGAAGGCTCGGAGTTGATGAAGCAGCTCAAGAAGCGCTTCGGCGGTTTCGACGCCTGGAAGAAGGAGTTCACCGCGATGGGCAAGATGCGCGGAGTGGGCTGGGTCGTCCTCTATTACGACCCGAGCGCCGACGTCGTGACCAACCACTGGATCACGCTCCACGAGGAAGGCAATCCCGCGGGCTGCGTGCCCGTTATGACGATGGACGTCTGGGAGCACGCCTACATCCTGGACCAGGGCGCCGCCGGGCGGGGGAACTACATCGAGGCTTTCTTTAAGAACATCGATTGGCGGAAGGTCGAGGCCGACTTCAAGGCTGTCTCAAGCCTGGCCGCCGCCACCGCCCAATGAAGACCGTCTACGCCCTCGCCGCCCTGGCGGGCGTCCTGCTGATTTTGCCCGCTACGCTCGCCGCCCAGCCGACGAAGCCCGTCTACGTCGAGCCCGAGGATATCCAGTTCACGGCACGCGATGGCTGGGGCGGAAATAACGCTCTGAT
>CAYHNV010000230.1:0-2659 GCA_964358065.1 uncultured Elusimicrobia bacterium
AGGCCGCGGCCAAGGCCGCCATCGACACCCACGGCGTGGGCACCGCGGCGGTGCGCCCCATCATCGGCACGATGGACATCCACATGGCGTTGGAAGAGAAGCTCGCTCGGTTCAAGGGCACCGAGGCCTGCCTCTCCTTCCAGTCGGGTTTCACCGTCAACGTCGCCTGCTGTCAGAGCCTGATGAGCGACCCCAAGGACCTCCTCATCTCCGACGAGCTCAACCACGCCTCCATCATCGACGGCGCGCGCCTAGCCAAGGCCGCGCGCAAGGTCTACCCGCACAAGGATATGAAGGCCCTCCAGGCGATCCTGGAAAGCCCCGAGGCCCGCGCGGCGCGGCGCAAAATGATCGTGACCGACTGCGTATTCTCCATGGACGGCGACCTGGCGCCTCTGCCCGCCATCATGCAGCTCGCCGACAAGTATGGCGCCTTCGTGATGGTCGACGACGCCCACGCCTCGGGCGTGATGGGCCAGAACGGCCGCGGCACCCCGTCGCACTTCGACCTCTGCGACCGCGTGCAGATACAGATCGGCACGCTCTCCAAGGCCGTGGGCGCGGTCGGCGGCTACGTGGTCGGCCGACGCCGGCTCATCGATTACCTGACCTCGGTGGCGCGTCCCTTCATCTTTTCCAGTTCCCTTCCGCCGTCGGTGGTCGCCACCTGCTCGGCGGCCGTGGACGTGATGCTGGAGGAGCCGGAGCGCATCGCGAAGCTTTGGGACAACGCCCGGCACTTAAAGGAAGGCCTCAAGAAGCTCGGCTTCGATACCGGCGCCTCGGAGACCCCGATCACGCCCGTGATCGTGGGCGACACCGAGAAGGCTAAAGCCTTCTCCTCCCGATTATTCGAGGAGGGAGTCTTCGCTCTTTCGATCTGCTATCCGATCGTTCCTCGGGGCAAGGACCGCCTGCGCACCATCGTCTCCTCCGGCCACACGACCAAGGATATCGACTTCGCCCTCGAGAAGTTCGGCAAGGTCGGCCGGGAACTCGGGCTCATCAAATAATTAGCCGTTCTGCCCAAGGTCCTCTACCTCCTCAAGGCCATGGGTTGATAGGGTATAATGCAGGCCTTCCATGCCCATCTTGCTGCTGAAGGTTGAAGATTCTCTCGCTCGTGTCCGCGCCGGTCTCGAGAGCCGCGCGCGCCGCATCGAAGGCCGCGTGGGCCAGGAGTTGGCCGCCCATATCTCGCGTCCGGGCAAGATGCTCCGTGCGCGCTTCGCGCTGTTGCTGTCCGGCGCGCTCGGCGCGGACGAGGCGAAGGCCGAGGGCGTGGCCCGGGCCATGGAGTTGGTCCATAACGCCAGCCTCCTCCATGACGACTGCGTCGACGAGGCCTATCTGCGGCGGGGCCATCCGACGCCGAACAAGGTCTTCGGCACGACGGTCGGCCTGCTGCTGGGCGACCTCGCTTTCGCGCAGGGCCTGGAAGAGGCCATCGACATCTCCCCGAACGCCCCGAAGCTGTTGGTGACCACCGTCCGGGAGATGACCGTCGGTGAGCTGCAGGAGGAGTTCCTTAAGGGGTCGACCGCCGTTTCGGTGGACGCCTACATGGGCGTGGCGGCGCGCAAGACGGGTGCGCTCTTCGAGTGGGCCGGAGCGGTCCTCTCCGAGCTGAGTCCGTTCCCGCACGACCAGGCCGATCCGCCGCGGCTGGCCTGCGCGGCCGGCATCCTGCTCCAGCTCGTCGACGACATCCACGACTACACCCTCTCCGAGCGCGTCTCCGGCAAGGACGAAGCTCAGGACCTGCGGAACCGGCGGCTGACTTTGCCCTGCATCTACGCCATCCAGGATAAGTCCTCCCGCGACGAGTTCTTGATCCTATGGGACGCGCCGGAGCCCGACGCCGCGCGCATCGCGCGCTTCCTGAAGGAGCGCGGCCACATCTCGAAGACCCGCGAGAAAGGGCGTCAGATCGTGGATTCGATGCTGGCGATGATCGGGAAGCTGCCCTGCAAGGCGGAGGCGAAGGAGCTTGCGTTCTTCGTCGAGATCATGGCCAAGAGGGAGTTCTAGGATGTCGTACGAGGCGTTGCTGCGCAAGGCGTGGAAGAGCGGCGACTTCGTCGTCTCGGAGGCGGAGGCCAAGCAGGCCGATCCCGCCGATGCGGCGAGCCGGCGCAAGGCGCGCCATGAGATGGAAGAGATCGCGGCGCGCGAGGTCTGGGACGCCAACTCCTGCCTCGTCGCCCATAGGGAGGCAATCATGAAACTCGCCCCATTCGTGAAGTTCCGTGAGGAGAAGTTCGGCGCGGTGCTCTTCGAGACGCGCTCCGAGAAGGTCTACACCCTGAGCCCCACGGGCGCGGCCGTCGTGCGCGAGATCGTGGCGGGCGCGACCTCCGCCGACTTGCCCGTGAAGCTGGAGGAGAAGTACGAGGACGCCTCCGGCAAGATGGCCGTCGAGGCCGCCGCCTTCTTGAGCCAGCTCAAGGAGAAGGGGCTCATCATCGAGTAGATAGCTTCATGGAGAAGAAGACATCGGACCTGGCCGCACCCCTTTACGTCGCCTGGCAGATCACCAACGAGTGCAACCTCGCCTGCCTGCACTGCATCGAGGAGTCCGGGCCCGGCAAGGCCTTCAAGGACGAGCTGACCACCGAGCAGGCTCTGGGCTTCATCGACCAACTGGTCCAGGCCGAGG
>CAYHNV010000231.1:0-2643 GCA_964358065.1 uncultured Elusimicrobia bacterium
TTGCGACCATCCGGCTTTAGGTTCTCTCTGTGCGACAGCAGGGTGTACTTCTGCCGGTAGAACGCGGGTACTATATTGAACCGCCTCAAGTTAAAATCATCCAGATAGTTCACCGCCGCGATGCGTATCAAGAAGGCATTTTGGAAGCCCGGCGGCGGGGCTGGCTGAAATGAGAACTATTTGCCGCTAACGACGTCGCTCAGGCCCTGGACTGTGCTCACCGCGACGAAACCGATCGCGGCTCCAACGGCCACTGCGGCCACCACGAATCCCCCTCCGATGACACCGAACCCGACTGCGCCCATCGTCACCCAACCGCTTCCGTGGATTACGGCCGCCACCATGGCGGTGCCCAATATGCCGCCACCGATCTCGGCGCCGGTGATTTTCGCCTTAGTTTTGTCCGTATACATGAACTTCTGCGCCTTTGGAGCCGGAACGGCTGTGCCAGCGGCTTGCTTAGCCGCCTCGTGCGAGATGGTCAGCGCAGGGTGCTTTGCCTCATAGACTCCGGCGGCGACAGGCGTTGACGAAGGCCCCTCTTTTTTCGCCTTCATCTCGGAAAAGCGCAAGCCGGAATCGTTCTTGGTCGTCTCAAGCTCACCGGCCACGCAAGTCCCGCATAACGCTCCGACCATCAGCAACGCAGCGTATTTTGATGACATCGTTCCCTCCAAAAATAACATCGGAATTTAGATCCGCATAGGGCCAAGTGAAAAAAGTATAGCCTGTGCCGCGCGCCGGCACCTGGGTCCTTGGGGGCGTCGATTCATCGATAAAGGGCCCATATTGGGGGGGCCGAAGACCCTCGTCGTCCCATCGGAGCTCGGCTAAACTGAAGTTCCCCGGCGAGTAAATACGATTCCTTCGTAAAAATAACATCCCCGTCTCCGTCGAGAGAACATCATTTCTCATGCTGTTTTTACCCACTCGCGGACACGAAGACCCTCGTTGTTTAACTTCCGCTCTTCATGAGGACTCATGGCGGGATCGGAGAGCGGCGAGTATGCTGCGCGCGAAAGCCCCGAGGCTGGGGTCGCGAGCGCCCATGACCAGGATCAGGTCTCCGGGCCTGGCTTCCTTCACCAGCTCCGCGACGATCTCCGCGCGGTCGGCCAGGAAGCGGGCCCTCCGGCCCCTCTCGGCGAGGGGGCGGGTGAGATCGGCCGAGGAGATGGTCTTGGCCGCCGTGCCCCCGGCGTAGTAGATCTCGGGCATCCAGAGGAGGTCCTCGGGACGCAGGGCGTCGGTGAAGGCGGCGATGAAATCGTCCTTCAGGAAGCGCGTCGGGGCGTAGCCGTGCGGCTGATAGACCGCCAGCACGCGTTCGGCGCAGACGGCGGCCGCGGCCAGGACGGCGCGCACCTTGTCGGGGTTGTGCGCGAAGTCGTCGATGACCATGATCCCGCCGGCGGTCCCCAGCCTTTCGAAGCGGCGCACGATGCCGCGATAAACCTTCAAAGCGGAGGCCGACTCTTCCAAGGGTACTCCGGCCTCCAGGCAGACGGCGGCTGCGGCCAGGGCGTTCTCGGCGTTGTGGCGTCCGTCCAGGGGCAATTCAAACGGCACGCTGTTGATCCTCAGGCATATGCGTCCTGGAGGAACGTCCAAGTCAGTTCCACGAACGGAGCACCCTTCACCGAAACCGAAGGTTCCGGCATCAGAGCGAAACTCAGCCAGGGCGGGGGAGTCTCCGTTGACCACGAAGCGTCGGGAGAGAGAGCGGAAGGTCCTGAACATCTCCAGCAGGACCGGGACTTCTTTGTGATCCTTGCCGACGTTGAGGAGCGCGCCGATCTCGGGCTTGTAGCGCACGACGCTGCCGTCGCTCTCGTCGGCCTCGATGACGAGAAGGTCGCTCTCGCCCCGCGCGGCGTTGCCGAGGAGCCCGTCGTCCTCGAGGCGGCGCAGGGCGCCGCCGGTGATGAGAGACGGCGAGCGCCCGCTCGCGGCGAGGATCTCGAAGACCATGGCCGTGACCGTGGACTTGCCGCTGGTGCCTGTGATGGCCAGCGTCCGGTGCGAGGCGACCAGTTCCGCGAGATGGTCGGCGCGGTGCACGACGGGCACGCCCAGGACTCGGGCCCGGGCCAGGTCGGCGTTGTCGTCTTCGATGGCGGTGGAGACCACGACGCGGGTGGTGGCGTCGTCGACGGCCGAGCCGTCCTGCGGGAAGAACCTCACGCCCAGCCTCCCCAGCTTCGCGCGCAGCTCCACGATCTCGCCGCGGTCGAGAAGCCGGTCGGAGCCCGTGACAGCCCCCCCGCCCATGGCATGGAACTGAGCCAGGGCGCTCATGCCCACGCCGCCGATCCCGACGAAATGAAGTTTCTCTTCTCGCAAGCCCGTGTATTCTACCCACTTTTTCGTAGAATGTGCCCGTGGCGACACTCGTCCTGAACGCCTCCCAGCTTCTGACCCTGGCCGGCTCCGACGGCCCTCGCACGGGCCGGGAGAAAGGCGCTCTCAGCCTCTTCCACGACGGCGCGGTCCTCATCGAGGACGGCAAGATCGTCACGGCCGGCCCCCGCGAGGTGGTCCTGGCCCATCCCCAGGCCCAGGGCGCCCGACGCCTGAGCGCCGAGGGGCGCGTGGTGACCCCCGGCTTCGTGGACGCGCACACCCATCCCGTCTTCGCTCAGC
>CAYHNV010000232.1:0-2629 GCA_964358065.1 uncultured Elusimicrobia bacterium
TTGTAACTGCGCGACGCCTATCTCCATGCCTAGTGTAAGGCGGGAATGTTCCGTCCCGTCTATTACCTTTTCGGCACGGAGTCGGCCGCCAAGGCCGACGCCGTGCTCAAGCTCAAGGAGCTCTTCGGCGCCGACGACTTCAACCTCCGGGAGTTCACGGGAGACCCGTCCGCGCAGGCCGCGACGGTCGTGACGGAATGCCTGACCCTTCCGGTCAACGCCCCACGGCGCCTGGTCATCGTCTGCAGCCCCAAGCTCCCCGCCGAGGCGCGCGCGATCTTCGCCGACTACCTCAAGTCCCCCTCCCCCACGACCACCCTCGTCCTCCTCTGCGAGGACAAGAAGCCGGACCGCAAGGATGCGCTGGGCGCGGCCGCCGCCGCGGTCGGGGCGGTCGGGATTTTCGCGCCTCTGTCCCTGGAAGAGGCCGCCCTGCGCTTGACCGCCGAGGCCAAGAAAGCGGGCAAGGAACTGGCGCCCGAGGCGGCCGCCCTCCTCGCCGAGGAAGCAGGGACGGACTGGAGCATCCTCACCGGCGAGCTGGAGAAGCTCGTCCTCTTCGTCGGCAAAGAGTCCAAGATAGGGACCGAAGCCGTCCTTCCCTGCCTTGGTTATCGCAAGTCCGCCGACCCCTGGGCGCTGGAGCGCCTGGTCCTGTCGCGAGACCTAGCGAACTGCCTGGCGCACCTGCGCCTGCTCTTCGCCGACGCCAAACCCGAAGAGGTCGCCTTCCGCAGCCTCGCCCAGATTCGCGGGGGGTTGCTCAAGCAGTTGAAGGCCAAGCGGATGCTCAAAGCGGGCCTGGCCCAGCGCGACATCGAGGTCCGGGCACGAATCTTCTACGACCGGGACTTCTTCTCGCGCCTGGGCCGCGTCGGCGAGGAACGCCTGCGCCGCGACCTGCGCCGCTGCCTGGAGGTCGAAGCCGACCTCAAGTCCAAGACCTGGCTCGACGCCAAGCTGGAGTTGGAGAGACTGGTCGTCGAACTCTGCACCCCGTCTTCCAAACTCGCCTCGATCTGAGCCTATAACGAAGCGGCCCGCGGAGGAGGTGCCTTACTTCTCGGCGACGGCGACGGCCGCGATGAGGACCTTGGCCTGGGCGGCCAGGCGCGACTTCTTGCGCGCGGCGGCCTTCCAGTGGATGGTGCCGTGCTTGGCGGCCTTGTCGAGGGCCTCGGCGGCCTTCGAGGTCAGCTGGGCGACCTTCGCGACATCCTTGGCCTTCGCGGCGTCGATGACGGCGCGCACGGCACTGCGCACGCCCTTCTTGATCGAACGATTGAGGATCGCGTGCTTGATGGACTGGCGGTGGGCTTTCAGTCCGGACTTATGACGGGTGATCTTCTTCTTAGCCATGACCGGCATTATGTCTTTTCCAGCCCCCCCCCGTCAAATCAACCCCGTCGCAGCGCTATACTTTAACCATGACCGAAGACGTCCGCCCCCCCCTGGACCGCCGCCATATCCCCCACAAGACGGGCGTCTACATCATGCGCGACGCCGGCGGGGAGATCCTGTACATCGGCAAGGCCAACGACCTCTCCAAGCGGGTGGCGCAGTACTTCAACCTGAACAAGGAGGATGTCAAGAACCAGGCCCTGTCCCCCCTGGTCCGGCGCATCGACTATGTCCTCTGCCGGTCCGAGCGCGAAGCCCTGCTCCTGGAGCGCCGGCTCATCAACGAGAACCAGCCCTTCTTCAACGTCATGTGGAAGGACGGCAAGACCTATCCCTATCTGAAGATCACGCTTGGAGAGGACTATCCTCGAATCATCACAACCCGCCGCAAGGTCCGCGACGGCGGGATCTACTTCGGGCCCTTCCCGAAAGTCACGCCGATACGGGGGCTTCTCCGTTATCTCTGGAAGCAGCACATCTTCCCGCTGAGGCCATGCCGCTGGGAGTTCTCGCGGCAGAAGCCGCTCGATCAGCGGAAGATCAATGGCTGCCTCTACTATCACACGAAGGAATGTCCCGCCCCTTGCACGGGGCGCATCGCCAAGGAAGATTACCGGAAGATCGCGAAGCGGGCCGTGCTGTTCTTCAAGGGCAAATACACCGATCTTAGGCAGGAATTCGAAGCTGAGATGAAGAAGGCCTCGGCGGCACTCGACTATGAACGTGCGGCCCAACTGCGCGACAACAGCCTCGCTTTAGGACAGATGGGAGAGAGAGTGCGGGTCCGAGAGGTCGAGGCCGACGACATCGGCGGCAAGATTGCTCAGACCCGGATGGTGACCGCCCTCCAGGAGGCCCTGGCCCTGCCCTCCCCGCCCGTCCATATCGAGTGCTTCGACATCTCCCACTTCGCGGGCCATCAGACCGTCGCGTCGATGGTCTGCTTTCTTGGCGGCAGGCCCCACCGGGACCACTACCGCAAGTTCCGCATCCGCGAAACGGCCGGCATCGACGACTTCAAGTCCCTGCACGAGGCCGTCCGCCGCCGCTACAAGCGGCTGAAGGCCGAGAAGGCGAAGCTCCCGGACCTCGTCCTCATCGACGGCGGGAAGGGCCAACTCGGCGCGGCGCAGGACGCCCTGGCGGAACTCAAGCTTAAGATTCCGACGGCGTCACTGGCCAAGCGCATCGAGGAGGTCTTCGTGCCGGGCAGGACGGCGTCCATCCT
>CAYHNV010000233.1:0-2617 GCA_964358065.1 uncultured Elusimicrobia bacterium
ACCAACTGGTCAAGGCCGAGGTGCCGTACGTCTCCTTTTCCGGAGGCGAGCCCATGGTCCGTCCCGACTTCTTCCAACTGGTCGAGCGCATCACGGCGGGCGGCGTCGGCCTCAAGATCGAGACCAACGGCCATTATCTCACGAAGGAGAACTGCAAGCGCCTCAAGGACCTTGCCGTCAAGGCCGTCCAGGTCTCCCTCGACGGCGCCAATCCCGCCTCCTTCAACAAGATGCGCGTTAACGGCCGCTTCGACACCGCCACGGACGGCATCCGGCGCCTTCGCGACGCGGGCGTTCCCGTCGAGATCAACTTCGTGCCTGCCCGCTTCAACATCAAGGAGATCGGCGCGGTCGTCGACCTCGCGCACGGGCTGGGAGCCTACTCCTTCTATACCGGCAAGATCATGTACACCGGCAACGCGGTCCGCACCTGGGCCGTCACCGCTCCCGACGAGAGCGACTATCCGCAGTTCTTCGCGACGCTCAAGGAGAAGTGCGACCAGTACATGGGCCGCATGCGCGTGTACTACCACGAGATGGGCCTGCTCGATGAGCTGCGCTACCGCCTGCTCAACCCCGCCGCGCTCTTCATCGTCATCCCCAACGGCAAGGTCAAGCTCATCAATGCGCTTCCCTTCATCTGCGGCGATCTGCGCAAGGACAGCCTGGGCGAGGTCTGGGTCAACTTCCAGCAGGCCTGGAAGAGCCCGATGGTCTCCGCCTTCATCGACCGCCTGGCCGAGGATCCCAGCATCGTCTCCCGCCTGCACCAGCTGGAGGAAGCGCTGTGATCATGACCGACGTCTTCACCGCCCCCCACGCCCCGGCCGAGCAGACCATCGTCACGAAGGTCGCCTCGGTCGTGCGCTACCGCTTCTTCCTCTACGCGGGGCTCCTGCCGTATCTTCTGGGCGCGGGCTGGGCGTACGGCGTCGAGAAGACCTTCCGCCCCGGGACCTTCTGGCTGGGCCTGTTCGGCATCTTCCTGTCGGTCGTCGGCGTGGAGAGCTTCAACGAGTACTTCGACGCGAAGATGGGCACCGACCGCGTCTTCAACCCCGACGCGGATGAACACATCCCGGAATGGATGTTCCCACTCGGCATCGCTGCCTTCGCGATAGCTGCGAGCATCGGCTTCTACCTCGCCTGGGAGGGCGGCTGGCCCATCGTCTTGTACACACTTCTCGGTGGAGCAGCAGCGGTCTTCTACGTGGGTCCGCCGATCCGTTGGGTGTATCTCGGGCTGGGCGAGACGGTGATCGGACTGTCGTACGGCCCGTGGATGACGCTCGGTTCCGTCCATCTCCACACGCATCGCTTCTCCTCGGGCGCCTTGCTCGCGTCATTGGTCCCGGGACTGCTGATCATGGCGCTGGCGACCGTCAATAACATTCCCGACTACCACCAAGACCGCTTGGTGGGGAAGAAGAATCTTGTCGTGCGCCTCGGCCGCAAAAACGGAAGATATCTCTACTTAGCGCTTTCTCTCGCGGGGTTGTCTGTCATCGTCGCCGGAGTCTTGTCCGGCATCTTTCCGAAGGCCGCTCTGCTGGCCTTCTCCGCGGGCTTGCCGTTGTGGTTCTTGAGTTTGCGAGCAGGCCGCGAGACCTGGGACACGCCCCGCCTGTTCGTCCCGGCGGTGATGCGCATCGTGCAGTGCTACGCCCTGACGACGGCGCTCTTCGCGCTGGCGGTGGCCTGGGGATGAAGATCGACTCCTTCTCCGCGCCGACCATGGTCACCTGGCAGCTGACCCGGGACTGCAACCTGGCTTGTCTCCATTGCTGCACGGACTCGGCCCCCGGCCGCGCCATGCCCAATGAACTGTCGCGCGAGCGCGCGCTCTCGCTTTGCGCCGAGATCATCGCCGCGGGCGTGCCTTACGCGATGATCGTCGGGGGCGAACCCACCCTCGTCCCTCATTTCCTCGAGGTCTGCCGGACTCTCTCCGACGGCGGCGTCCTGCTCAAGATCGAGACCAATGGTCAAGACTACGATCCCAGTCTTCTGAAAGGCTTGTCCGTGAGATCCGTCCAGATCTCGCTCGACGGCTCGACCCAGGAGACTTACTCCCGGCAGCGTCTCGGCGGAGTCCTCAAGAAAGCGTTGGCCGCCTGCCGCGCCGTCAAAGAGACAGGCTTGCCTCTGGAAATCACTTTCGCGCCCACCCGCCTCAACATCACCGAGGCCGCGGCCGTCATCGACCTTGCCTTGGAGTTGGGAGCCTTCCGCTTCAACACGGGCAAACTGATGCGCCTGGGCACGGCGGCCAAGCTCTGGGATCGCCTCGAACCCTCGGCCGATCAGTACGCGGACTTCCTCGCCCTCCTCGAACGGCGCGAGGAGGAACTTTCCGGACGCCTCGAACTTTGCTACAAACCTTTTTCGCTGGATGAGGAGATGTCTTCCCGGCGCATTGAACCTTCTGGAACTTTGCTCATCTTGCCGGATGGGCGCGTGAAGGTGGCCGTAACGTTGCCGCAGATATGTGCGGATCTTTCTCAGCAGAAGCTATCCGAGGCGTGGGACGCGTACCGCCGCGCGTGGCGCGACATCATCGATTCGCCGGTCGTGGTCTGACCGGCACAAGGAGCAACATGAACGACCAGAAGACCGT
>CAYHNV010000234.1:0-2592 GCA_964358065.1 uncultured Elusimicrobia bacterium
AGAAGTACTTCAAGCTCGCCAAGGGCAACTACTCCGCCAAGCGCTCGCGCTGGCGAATGGTCAAGCAGCAGGTCGAAGCGTCCATGGCCGAATCCTACATCGGCCGCAAGGACAAGAAGGGGACCTTCCGCTCCCTCTGGATCGAGCGCATCAACGCCGCCTGCCGCCAGAACGAAACGACCTACAGCCGCTTCATCAACGGCCTGACCAAGGCGGGCATCACGCTCAATCGCAAGATGCTCTCCGAGATGGCCATCCGTGACGGCGCGTCGTTTCGCAAGCTCGTCTCCCTCGCCCAGGGCGCCTAAGCCTCCGGCCATGGCGCCGATCACCCGCGCCGCCTGGGAGCAGGCTTGTGCGCAGGCCGATTCGGCCCTGCGCGAGGCGGGTGTTGAAGCGTGCGCGGACCTCCCGAAGCTCGATGAGGTCCGCATCCGTTTCCTGGGGCGCAAAGGCGTGCTGACCGAACTGCTGAAGTCCCTCAAAGACCTGCCTCTGGAGGACCGCAAGCTCCTCGGACCCAAGGGCAACGCCCTTAAGGATTCCTTCGAGGTGAAGCTGGCAGGAGCCCGCACCCGGATCGAGGACGCAGCCGACGCCGCCGGCCTGGCCGACTCGACCATCGACCTCACGCTCCCCTCGCTGCGCGCTCCGCGCGGACGGCTCCATCCCCTGACGACCGCGCTCGCCGAGATGGCCCGGATCTTCCAGCTGCTGGGCTATTCCTGGGCCGAGGGACCCTTCGTCGAGGACGAGCGCCACAACTTCTCCGCGCTTAACATTCCCGAGGACCACCCGGCGCGAGACTCCCACGACACCTTCTATATCCAGGGTCTGCCTCTCTTGCTGCGCACGCACACCTCCACGGTCCAGATCAGGACGATGGAAAGCCGCCGCCCCCCGATCCGCGTCGTCTGCCCTGGGCGAGTCTTCCGCCATGAGCAGATCGACGCCACGCATTCGGCCGTGTTCCATCAGGTCGAGGGTCTTGTCGTCGATGAGGACATGGGCTTCGCCGACCTGAAGGGCCACCTCCAGGCATTCCTCCAGGAGCTCTTGGGCTCGGCCACGCAGATGCGCTTGCGCCCCTCTTACTTTCCCTTCACGGAACCCTCGACCGAGGCGGACGTGAAGTGCTTCTTCTGCCCCGGCTCCGGCTGCCCGGCCTGCAAGCACACCGGCTGGATCGAGATCCTTGGCGCGGGCGTGGTCAACCCCGCCGTCCTGCGCACCGTGGGCTACGCCCCCGAAAAGTACTCGGGTTTCGCCTTCGGCATCGGCGTCGAGCGCGTGGCCATGCTCCTGCACGGGGTCACGGACCTGCGCGACTTCTACTTGAACGATCTCCGCTTCCTGGCTCAATTCGATGAAGATCTCGTCTAACTGGCTCAAGGAGCATATCGACCTGGGGCTCGCCGGCCCGGAACTCTCCGCGCACCTGCTGCGCCTGGGCTTCGAGGTCGCCGGCGTCTCGCACCTCGGCCCCGCCTTCACGGGCGTCGTCGTGGCGAAGGTCGTCTCGCGCGATAAGCACCCGAACGCCGACAAGCTCTCGGTCTGCGTGGTCGACGACGGCGCGCGGAAGTGGAACGTGGTCTGCGGCGCGCCCAACGTGGCCGCCGGACAGACCATCGCCTTCGCGCGCATCGGCGCGGTCCTGCCCGGAGACTTCAAGATCGGCAAGGCCAAGTTGCGCGGCGTGGAGAGCCAGGGAATGATCTGCTCGCGAGCCGAACTCGGCCTTCCGAAGGACGTGGACGGCATCTGGGTCCTGGGCGAGGGGCCGGCCCTGGGAACCGAGGTGGGCTCATTGCTCGGCCCCGCCGATGACGTCCTCGAAGTGGAGGTCACCTCCAACCGCCCGGACTGCCTGTCGCACCGCGGCCTGGCAAGAGAGCTGGCGGCATACCTACGCAAGCCGCTCAAGCCTCTGACAAACACCCTGACTGAAACCCTCTCCAACATCTGGCCCGTCGCGGTGCATGACTCCGCAGCCTGTCCGTTCTATGGCGCACGCCTGATCGAAGGCGTCACCGTCGTCCGGAGCCCGGACTGGCTTAAGAACCGCCTTGAGTCCATAGGATTGCGACCGATCAACGTGGTGGCGGACATCACGAACTTCGTGCTCCACGACATAGGATATCCCCTCCACGCCTTCGATGCCGACAAGCTCGCCGGAAATAAGATAATCGTTCGGCGTTCCAGAAAGGGCGAGAGATTGCTCGCTCTCGACCACAAGACCTACGACTTGCCGGAAGGCCTCCTGATCATCGCCGACGGCGAGAAGCCCGTCGCGCTGGCGGGTGTGATGGGTGGGGAGGATGCCTCCGTCACGAAAAAAACGACCCGCGTGGTGCTGGAAGGAGCATACTTCGCTCCCGCCGAGGTGCGCAAGTCCTCGCAGAAGACGCGCCTGCGTTCCGATTCCTCGTATCGCTTCGAACGCGGCGCCGACCCTGAGGGCGCGCGCGAGGCCGCGGCCCGCGCCGCCGACCTCATGACCCAGCTCGCCGGCGGCTCGGTTGCGAAGGCCGCAGAGGTCCGCGCGCCTCGAACTCCGAACCCGCTCGTGAAGACGACGGTCTCCCGCCT
>CAYHNV010000235.1:0-2585 GCA_964358065.1 uncultured Elusimicrobia bacterium
GCTCTTGTCGGCGAGGGCCTGGCGGATGTCGAGGACGATCTCCGAATCGGGCGGCACGATCGCGCCGAGCGCGGTGACGGAGCTGGAGCGCACGCGCGGGTCGTCGTCGGTCAGCGCGCGGCGCAGGGCGGGGACGGCGGGCGCGGCCGCCGCGCCGCAGGCGGCGAGCTCATCGGCGGCGAAGGCGCGAAGACGCGGTTCCTCCGAGGAGAGTTGGGCGATGAGAGCCGGAACAGGGTCCACGGCCGTCCGGCCTGCGCCCGCGTCGTGCATGAACGCGGGCGCGGACTTCGTCGGTGGCGCGCGGCGGGCGATGGCGGGCTGAGCTTGCGGCAGGACCTCTTTGCGACGCGTTGGCGGCGCGGGCAGCCCGAGCCGCTTCGCCAGCTCCACGAGATCGAGCGGGAGCATCGCCACCTCCGGGATCGCGGGCGAATCGGAGTCGATCTCGCGTGCGAGGCTGCCGTCGTCCGGGACTTCGGGCGGCAGGCCCCCGGTTTCCTTGTACGTCTGGAGGCGGCGCGCGATCAAGGTTGACTGGACCGCGGATGAGGTCGTTGCCGCGTGATACTCTCGGACGATCTTCGTGAGTTCGGCCTTCCACGGGATGAGCCACGGGTCCTCCGTGGCGTACTCCTCGTGCTTGGCGATCATGGCGGCCCACGAGATCGTGGTCATCACGAAGACCTCGCGCTCATCGTGCATCCGAGCCGAGAGGGTCGCGAGCCTGTCTTCGAGCGCTGCCGCCTCGCGTCGGTTGTCTGGCGAAATCGAGGATGTTGCCGCCGCGCACGCGACCGAAAGGGCGAGGACGAGCCGGAGGGGCCTCACCTTCAGATGATAAATAAAGCGCCCGTCGGACGCAAGAACTTCCGCCTCTCCGGGGAACAAAATCGGGGGGTTGTCCGTATCAGGTTGTGGATATCTCAAGGTGTCAGAACCAGGCCCTTGACTAATGTTCACACTTATGTTAACATCACAAAGGAGGGTTGATGTCCCCTCGCCCGGAATATGATGATGTCCTGATCCATCCCGGCCGTTATTTTACGGCTGAGTGGTATTGCGAGATCAATGGTCGTTTACCGGCGCTTGATTATTACGATGCTCTGACCGAGGCGGATCGGGATCGGTTCGACGATATGATCCGGTATTTATGCGAGACAAAGCCGGGAACTATTCTACCCAAGACCATGTATCGGATCGAGGACCATATGCATAAGATCTACGCGTTAAAGCCGCGGGATGAGCGTTTCTTTAATTTCATGACGATAGACGCCAAGATCATCATCACCAATGCCTATCATAAGCACTCGCAGAAAATGACCAAGGCGGACATGGAATGCCTGCAAGCTGCCGTTCGCAGCAAGCAGGACTATTTGAGACGCGTGAAGGAGGGGACGTATTATGAAAACTAAAGAGAAGGCAAAGGGGCTCTTGGCCAGGAAGATGGAGGACCCGGACTATCGGAAGCGCCATGAAGAGAGTTACGAGGCGCTTAAGCTCGAGGTCCAATTCATCAATGCGCTCGAAAAAAAACACTGGACTTACGCGGACCTCGCCAAGGTCATGCACACTCAAAAAAGCGGGATCTCGCGCGACTTGAAAGGCGGCGGCCTGAAGTTCGCATCAATGGATCGCGTTGCCAGGATGGCTGAAGCTTTGGGATTGAAATTCATCTCGTTTTGCGTCGCCGAAACGAAGGCGAAGCAGGTTCTCCCGGTCATTGAAAAGCTGGTCGCCGCGTAGAAGTGCCGCAAGTTATTTTTGGAGGTCACAGATTGTGACCTCCAATTTCGCAAGCGGCCATGAGGCTCAAAGTTGATTCGCCCCTTGAAAAATGGTCTTTTACGTGTATACTTATGGGTGACAGATATGTTCTATTTGGAGACACGATGAAAACCATAAGCGTCAGGGACCTCCGCTCCAAATCCGCGCAGATTTGGCGGGAGCTGCAGCGGGAGAAGGACATGGTCGTCACCTCCAAGGGGCGTCCGGTCGGCGTATTGTCCTATGCATCCGAAGCCAACCTTGAAAGGACGCTGACGAGCATGCGCCGGGCCCGCGCCATGCTGGGCCTCATTGAGATGCAGGTCCGCTCGGTCAAGGCCGGGCGCGACCGTCTGTCTTTGCAGGAAATCAACGCTGAAATCGGCGCGGTTCGCCGCAAGCGCACGCAGTGAAGGTCGTCCTCGATACCAACGTCCTCGTTTCCGGCCTCCTCAATCCGTACGGGCCGCCGGGCGCCATCGTCGGCTTCGCGGCGTCGGGAGACTTGACGCTCTGCTACGACGCGAGAATATTGGCGGAATACCGGGAGGTCCTTCTGCGGCCCAAGTTCGAGCTGGAGGCGCAGGCGGTGGACGATTTCCTGACCCAGGTGGAAGCTGAAGGCGAGCCCGTGACGGTCGCGCTCTTGCCGAATCGCCTGCCGGACCATGCCGACGAGGCGTTCCTGGAAGTGGCCCTGGCAGGCCGCGTTGAATGTCTCGTCACCGGCAACCGCAAACACTTCCCGGCTCATCTCTGTCTCGGGATGAAAGTCTTTTCGCCGGTTGAGTTCGTGGACGTCTTTCGCAAGCGGCCAT
>CAYHNV010000236.1:0-2493 GCA_964358065.1 uncultured Elusimicrobia bacterium
GGATGAGGGCCCTATCGATGAGAGGTTGGACAAGGGGTCTTTCGGGCCTTACTACCAAATGAAGCGCGTGGAGGTCTATCGCAGGCATCTCCAGCAGCTCGTTGATGCGGGCAAGGCTTACCGGTGCTACTGCACGAAGGAAGAGCTTGATGAGATGCGCCGCATCGCGCAGCTCGAGAAGCGCCCGCCGCGCTACGAGGGCCGCTGCCGCGCCCTCACGGACGCTCAACGCGCCGCGCCCGAGGCCGCGGGCAAGAAATTCTCCATCCGCTTCAAGATGCCGCTGGAAGGCGCGACCGTTGTCGACGACCAGATCCGCGGCAAGGTCCTTTTCGAGAACAAGCTCCTGCAGGACCTGGTCATCTGGAAGACCACCGACGGCCCGACCTACAACTTCTGCTGCGTGATCGACGACCACCTCATGGAGATCAGCCACGTGATCCGCGGCGATGAGCATCTCTCCAATACCCCGTCGCAGATCCGGATCTACGAGGCCCTGGGCTGGAAGCCGCCCGTCTTCGCGCATCTCTCCATGATCATGGGCGCCGACGGCTCGAAGCTCTCCAAAAGACACGGAGCCACTTCGGTGCTGGAGTTTCGCGACCAGGGCTACCTGCCGCATACCATGCGCAACTATCTGGCCCTGCTCGGCTGGTCCACGACCGATTCCCAGCAGCTCTTCACCGATGCGGACTTGATCGCCAAGTATGACCTGGCCGGCTGCCAGAAGAGTCCGGCGACATTCGATACGGTCAAACTCCAATGGATGAACGGCGAGTACATCCGGCAGACGCAGATCGACCAGCTCATCACGCTGGCGATGCCCTTCCTGGAAAAGGCGGGGCTCGTCGGGCTTCCCGGCCCGGACTTCAAGAAGACCGTGGCCTTGGAGCAGGAGAAATTTAAACTCCTCTCAGAGATACCGACCCTGATCGAGTTCTTCTATAAGCCGGTGCAGTTCACGCAGAAGGCGATGGACAAGGTCCTCAAGGCTCCCGGCGTCAAGCAGGTCCTGCTCGACCTAGCCGACCTCCTCAAGGACCTCGCGCCCTTCGAGGACAAGGCCCTGGAGGCGCGCATTCGCGGGTTCTGCGAGGAGAAAGCCTTGAAGGTGGGGCAAGTCTTCCATCCTCTGCGCGCGGCCGTCACTGGCCGTACCGAGGGTCCGACCCTCTTCCTGCTGCTGGAGATCATGGGCAAGGATCGGGTCCTCGCGCGCCTGAAGGACGCCGCGGCCCTCCTGAACTCATAGGCCGGCCTCGGCCCTTTTTGGGCCCTTTTTGGGTCTTGACGCTGCGTGAACCCAAGGTTACAGTAATCGCCATGCGGCCCCTCATCCCCGTAGCGGTACTCCTTCGGGTTGCGGCGCTTACGTTTTTCCTGCCCTGGCGCCTGGCCGCCGAGCCTCTTCCCACCCTCGAAAGCGACGCCGTCGTCAGCGGCGGCTCCTTTCCCAACTTCGTCGTTCCCCTGCCGGACGGCAGCCGCTACTTGGCGGGCGATGGATTCGTCCTCAAGCTCAGCCCTGGCGGCGACGTCGCTTGGAACAGAACTGTCGCCGATATGGTCCGGGGGCTTGCCGTAGACGCCTCCGGCAACGCCTACGTCGCGGCCACGGACTTCAGCGGTCCGTTTGCACGGCTATACAAGTTCTCGACAAGCGGAGAGCTCTCCGGCACGGTGGACCTGCCTATAAACGAGGCGGATGGGGAGTGCTGCGTCTTCTCGGGGGGCGTGGCCGTAGACCCGGTCCGCGGCCGGGTCTACGCGGCCTACAACTTTGGAAATCCAATCGGAGGGAACTACAACATCAAGATCGCCGTGCTCGACACGGACCTCAATATTCTCGGCGTCCGGATACATTCGCCGGAATTCATGTACGGCACGGGCTTGATCGCCAAGGGCGGAACGTTCGTTGACTCCCAGGGGGATGTGTGGGTCGCCGGTTACGAGTCGGCTGGATTTCCATTTTCGGATAACTATGTGATCGTCCACCACGGCCCCAACCTGGCGGGAGGGATCCTCCTTCGTCAGGAAGCGATATTCATCGACGGGCACAACATCGTTGCCGCGGTAGACCCCCGCGGCGGGATGGTCATGTCGGGGGAGTGGTCGGATGAGAACTCTTTCTCACCGGTCCGCATCCGCCGAGTGACGGCCGGCGGGTTCGCGGCGTACTTCATCGTTGAGGACTCCGACGCCAGCCTGATGACGGTGGACGCGGCGGGCAGCCTCTACGTCCTCGGGGGCAACCCTGCGACCTTTGCCTCAGCCGTAATTAAGCTCAGCACGGCCAACGAACGTGCCTGGGACTCTCCCCACCTCGACTTCCCCCCGGAACGCTTCCCGTCGGCCCTGGCAATTCCGGCGGCGGGAAAGCTTGACGTGGCTGGCTTGGAGTTTGACCCCAATACGTTTGAGATCAGAGGCTTCGTCAGCCGCTACACACAGGGCGCTTCCTCGGACACGGCAACGCCCGCAGCCGTGTCCAAC
>CAYHNV010000237.1:0-2450 GCA_964358065.1 uncultured Elusimicrobia bacterium
GGGGGAATATTTGTCTTGCGCGCGCCATCTCGGCGACGACCTTCGCGGCACTCTTGGTGCGGTAGACGTGGCCGCCCACGGTCTGGGGCCAGAGGCAGAAGGAACAGCGCGCCGGGCAGCCTCGCCCGGTGTAGATGGACAGATAGGGGTGCTTGAGATAGCCGATGTAGTAGTTCTCGATGATCAGGTCGCGTTTATAGACGTCCAGGACCGAGGGGAGCTGATCCATGTCCTCAATGAGCATCCGGTCCGGATTGTGGGCGATCTCGCCGTTCTTGCGGTAGGAAAGGCCCGTGATCGATTCGTAGGGGCGGCCTTCGGCGACTTCCAGCAGGGTGTAGTCGAACTCCTCGCGGCCCACGAAATCCAGGACGGGAGCGGCCTTCAAGGATTCCTCGGGCAGGACGGCCACATGGGCGCCGACGAAGCCGATGCGCATGTCGGGGTTCTGCTTCTTGAGAGCCTGCGCGACCCTGACGTCGTTGTCGAAAGAGGGAGTGGAGGTGTGGATGACGCAGAGCTCGAAGCCGCGGGCCCGGTGCAGGACCTCTTCGACGTCCAGGTCGTCGGCGGGGGCATCGATGACTTTGGAATTGGCGATGAGGGCGGCCGGCTGGGCCAGCCAGGTCGGATACCAGAATGAGCGGATCTCGCGGCGGGCCTGATAACGCGAGCCCGCGCCCCCATCGAAGCCTTCGAAGGAGGGGGGGTTCAGGAAAAGGGTCCGCATCGTGGCCATAAAGCTCCGTGAGTCGTTCGGGTCCCGCTCACCGTCGGGGCATTCTACCAAAATCGTCCCTCCCGGACAATGGAAACCGCGCGACGCGCGACGGATGAGTCCGCGCTGTGATAAGATGGGTCTGCGATGATGATCCTGCCGTTCTTCGTCTCTTTGTCGATTTCGGCCGCCGCCGCTTCCCTGACGGGCTGGGATTGGCGGGAGACGACCACACCTCATTTCCGGGTCCTGCACCAGGCCGCCTGGTTGCCGTCGGGGTTGACCATGGGAGTCGAGCGCATCCATTTCCGCTTGCGCATGGATCTTGGGGCGTTCTCCCCGTGGATGGCCCGGGAGAGGATTTCTCTCCATATTTACTCGAACCGCCAGTCATACGTCGGGGGGCAGTTCCACCCGCCGGCCTGGTCCAACGGCGTGGCCGTCTATGAAAAGAAAGCCGTGGTCATCCCGGCGATGAAGGAGCCTTCCCAGATGTTGCGGGTCATCGCCCATGAGACCACCCACCTCCTCTTCGTGAGCTACTTCCGAGAGCGGCACCGAGACCCGCCCAGTTGGGTCAACGAGGGCATTGCCATGGTGGGGGAGGTCGAGTCCCGGGACAAGCCCGAGACCTCGCCGTGGTATCAGAACATGGTCGAGATGAAGCCGTCCGCCTGGTTCCCCATGGAGCGCTTCTTCGAGATCAGCCCCACGAAGGACCTGCAGGATGACCAGAAGGATGTCTCCAGGTGGTATGTCCAGGCCTATGGCGTCACCCACTTCCTGGTGCGCAAGCACTCGAACCTGCAGTTCAAGGGCTTCTGCTCCCACCTGCGCGACGGCAAGAGCGTCTCCGAGGCGTTGTGGCTGGTTTATCGCTACCGCGACGTCCGGGATTTCGAGAAGAAGTGGCGCGCCTGGCTCGAGGACCCCGTCCACAAGCGCCGCGTGATGGCTCTGGCGAGCTCCCAGAGGGCCGTGGGCGACGGGGTGGTGGAGAAGGCGGGGCGCGCGCATCCGAGCTTCGGGAGCTTCTCGACGGGCCGCGAGTTCAAGTCGGAAGTCCCGCCTGCGACCCCGATCCCCGCCGACTAGGGCGGCCGGCTGGAGAGGGCTTCTAGGCCAGGAACCGGCCGGTGTAGGACGCTTTCACTTTGATGATGTCCGCCGGCCGTCCGGCCGCAAGCAGGGTCCCGCCCTTGTCGCCGCCCTCGGGCCCCAGGTCCAGGATCCAATCCGAGGAGCGCATCACGTCCGTGTTGTGCTCGATGACCAGAACGGTGTTGCCCGTATCGACGAGTCGGTGGAGGACCTCCAGAAGCTTGGCGACGTCCGCGAAGTGGAGTCCCGTGGTCGGTTCATCGAGGATATACAGGGTGCGCCCTGTGGCGCGGCGGGAGAGTTCGGTCGCGAGCTTGACGCGCTGAGCCTCGCCGCCGGAGAGGGTGGTGGCACTCTGGCCGAGGGCCACATAGCCCAGGCCCACCTCGTCGAGCGTCTTGAGCATGCGCATCATGGGGGCGTGGGCGGACAGGAACTCCTTGGCTTGCGTGACGGACAGCGCCAGGACCTGGGAGATATCCTTGCCCTTGTAGCGCACGGAGAGGGTCTCCTCGTTGAAACGTCGGCCGTGGCACTCGTCGCAGGGGACATAGACGTCCGGCAGGAACTGCATTGAGATCTGGAGCATGCGGTCGCCCTGACTGTTCTGGCTGCGGCCGCCGTTCACGTT
>CAYHNV010000238.1:0-2421 GCA_964358065.1 uncultured Elusimicrobia bacterium
TAATGAGTTTGTAACAGCAATCCGGCACTATTGCTCTGCGCGGCGCCGACGCGTCCGCCTGAAGCCAAACGAACCGCCCGTTCCAACGTCCTGTTCAGAAGCACTTTCTGCTATCTCCCAAGAAGCCGCCTGAATCGCCACAATTTGACGACTCAGCCTTTCCAAACAGGCGATTTGGCGGTTTCAGCTTCGCCCGCCTGAGCAAGCGGCACGCCCTTGTGTCGAAAGCCCTCGTAATGCGCTAGAATCGTCCCATGAGAAAAACCATCGCCCTCCTCTCCGCATTTCTTGCCGTTGCCTCCGCCTCCGCGGCCCCGCTCTCGGATTTCGAAACGCGGGCGCGCGAGAACCTCCTCAAGCCCCTCGCCCTGGACCTGGGCGGCCTGCTCGGCGGGGCCTCGGCCCACACCGGCCGGACTATCGGATTTCCCGGCTTCTGGGCGGGCGCTATCGGCGCGGTGCAGTTCAGCCCAGACAAGAACGACCTCATCCTGCGCGACGCGGGCGTGAAAGCCTTCGGCCTGCCTCTGCTGGAGATCGGCGTCGGTCTGCCCTTCAAGGTGGACGTCATCGCCCACGGCATGAAGGTCTACGACGCAAGCATCTACGGCGCTGGCCTGCGCTACGGCCTCTACCGCACGGACCTGGTGGACACCTTCCTGCCCAACGTCTCCGTGGCCGCTTTCGCCGACCGCATCAACCACAAGTCTTTCTCCGCCACGCACAGCAGCTTCGACGCCGCCGCGACCTGGAACCTGCCCATCCTCAAGCCCTTCTTCGTGGCCGGCTTGGACGTGACCACGCTGAAAGTCGGCGTCGCGACGACCCCGGGAGTGGCGGGGCTGTCCGCGACGGCGCGCGGCTCGCGCTTCTCGGCGGGCGCGGAGCTGACCCCCTTCCCGTTCTTCGCCCTGCGCGCAGCCTACACCCTGCGCCACGGCATGCCCGGCTTCGACGCGGGACTCGGAGTCAAGTTCTGAGATGAAGTCCTACACGCGCGGAGGCGACCGTGGGCAAACGGGGCTCTTCGGCGGGACGCGCGTGCCGAAGAATCATCCTCGGGTCTCGGCCTATGGGACCCTTGACGAACTCAACAGCATCCTCGGCGTCGTCCGCGCGGCGCTGCCCGCCGCCGCGTCCCTCAAAGACGTCGACGAGGCCCTGGCCCGCATCCAGTCCGAATGTTTCGCCGCGGGATCGATCCTGGCTTGCCCCTCCAGAAAACTCCCCTCGCCCTATAACCAAGGCATGCCGGCGGCAGCCGTCGCGCGCCTTGAGTCCGAGATCGACGCCTGGAGCACGCTGCTGCCCCCGCTGAAAAACTTCATCCTCCCCGGCGGCATGAACGCGGCAGCCATGCTCCACCTCGCCCGCGCCGTCAGCCGCCGCGCCGAACGCGAGGTCGTGGCGATGGGCGCGCACGAGGACGTGCCCAAGGGCGTGGTCGCCTATCTCAACCGGCTCTCGAGCTGGCTTTTTATCGCGGCGCGCTGGGTCAACCTGAAGCAAGGCCGGAGCGAGACCCCCTGGGAGTTCCTTACCGAATCGTTTTGATTCAGCGGAGCAGCGACTTTTCGAGCTCTTGAAATTCCGGGAGCCGACGCAGGGGTTCAAACTCCACGCCACGCAGTCGTCCGACGCCTCCGCTCAGACCGTGTCGATAGGAGGCCTTCAGCCAGCGCAGAGCGCCCCGCTCGTCTGCCAGCCGCGCGCTAGCCTGGGCGAGGAGGAAGGCGGCCTCAGGATCGTTGTTGCCCAGGAAGTTGCGCCGACCCAGGGCCGCGGACTCCTCGAAACGGCCCATTCTGTACGCCAGGGCCTGGAGGACGGACCGGCCTCCCGGAGAAAGACGGTCTCCCAGCCCGCTGAGCAGGGCGTAGGCGGCGACATGGCGTCCCAGCACCTGCAAACAGAGTCCCAATTCTTCCGTGGCCGCCGAGTACAAGTCCCCCGCCCGGGTCTTGCGGCGCAAAATGATCAGGGCGCGGACGGCCTCGCTCTTCTTGCTGTCGCGCAAAAGCCCCAAAGCGGCGAGGAACTCCGCGCGCAGGACAGGGTCGTCGTCCTGCGGAACGCGCCGGAAGGCGTCGCGCATCTTCGCGTAGCCGCTGAAGGCGAAGAGGGCCGTCAGCATCGCGTTGAACTGGTTTCCCTGAAGGAAAAAGAAGAGAGTGATGGCCGCGGCCGCAAGGATGCTCAAGGCGAGCGCCGCCTTCTGGCCCCACGGCCCGAAGGCCGCGGCGAGCAGGGTCTCCAGCAGGCGGCCCCCGTCGAGCGGCTGCATGGGCAATAGATTGAACAGGCTCCAGACGAGATTCACGCGCCAGAGCGCGCTGAGAAAAAGGCTCTGGCTGCGGCGCTGGAGGGTAAGGCGTCGTCAATAAATAAACTTTACAATACGCGCCCAGGATGATATTCTTG
>CAYHNV010000239.1:0-2225 GCA_964358065.1 uncultured Elusimicrobia bacterium
CTTCGCCGTGCGCGAAGGCGGCCATACGGTCGGCGCCGGCGTCGTGGCCGACATTATTAGCTAGAAATCGACACCAGGA
Organism: uncultured Elusimicrobia bacterium; assembly: GCA_964358065.1. Lineage (GTDB taxonomy): Bacteria > Elusimicrobiota > Elusimicrobia > UBA1565 > UBA9628 > GWA2-66-18. Next base: position 80 of record CAYHNV010000239.1, read on the forward strand.
ATAAGGTACAATCATGGCCGAGACCAACAATCCGCAACAGAGAATCCGCATCCGCCTCCGCGCTTACGACCACCGCGTCCTTGACGCCAGCGTCGGGAAGATAGTCGAGACGGCCCAGCGTACGGGAGCTGTCGTTTCCGGCCCCATCCTGTTGCCGACGCACATCAAGAAGTACACGGTGTTGCGGTCTCCGCACGTCGACAAGAAGTCGCGTGAGCAGTTCGAGATGCGCGTCCATAAGCGCCTTATCGAGCTGAACAGCACGACTTCTAGGACGGTGGACGAGCTGATGAAGCTCGATCTGCCGGCTGGAGTCGATGTCGAGATTAAACTTTAACTCTAATTTATGAACGAGCAGAAGGCGACCGAGTCATACCGCGAGGAAGTGCCGCTTCCGCACGCCGTTGGAAAGCGGCCCCCATCGACGTTCCGCGCCATCCTCGGCGAGAAGATCGGCATGACGCAGATCTTCCATCCGAAGGACCAGAGCTATTGCGACGTGACCATCGTGAAGGCGGGCCCCTGCCCGATTCTCCGGGTCAAGACCAGCGAGTCCAAGGACGGCTATAACGCCGTGCAGCTCGCCCTGGGGCAGCGTCGTGAGAAATCCTGCTCGAAGTCGGAGGTCGGACAATTCAAGAAGGCGGGAATCCCGGCCGCCCGCTGCGTCCGCGAGGTCCGCGTCGACGACACCAAGGGTCTTGAGGCCGGCCAGGTCGTGACCCTCGACGGCGCGTTCAAGACCGGAGACTATGTCGACGTGCAGGGCATCTGCAAGGGCAAGGGCTTCGCCGGCGTGATGAAGCGCCACAATTTTAAGGGCCTGCCGGCCTCCCACGGAGCCTCCGACAAGCAGCGTTCGCCCGGCTCGCTCGCGTCGCGTCGGTCGCTCGGCCGCGTGCTTCCCGGCCAACGCATGGCCGGCCGTCTTGGCGGCGTCACGACCTCCACGATGAAGATCGAGGTGGTGATGGTCGACTCCGAGAATAACCTGGTTTATCTGATGGGCGCGGTTCCCGGTCCGAGGGGCGGCCTGGTCACTATTTCCGAGACGGCCAAGTCCAAGAAGTTCCGGACCGAGATCATCCGGTCCGCCATCAAGAAGGACAAGATGGGCAATATCATCAAGGCTGCCGCCAAGCCCGGCGCCAAGAAGTAGGCAGGGAGCCCGACATGGATGCCAAAGTCCTCGACGTCAACGGTAAGGAAGTCGGCCAGTTCGCGCTGCCCGAGAACATTTTCGGGCATACGCCCTCCCGGCGTTTCCTGCATGAGTTCGTCACGGCGTATCTTGCCAACCAGCGCGCTTGGACGGCTCACACGAAGAGCCGCTCCGAAGTGTCCGGCGGTGGTCGTAAGCCTTGGAAGCAGAAGCACACGGGTCGGGCGCGTGCGGGCTCCATCCGCTCGGGTTTATGGCGCGGCGGCGGGATCATTCATGGCCCGCGCCTCGGCATGGGCTCGCGCCTTGCGTACCCGCGCCAAAAGGCGCGTCTGGCTCTTGCCCAGGCGCTCTCGGCCCGCGCGCAGGACGGCAGCCTTATCTGCGTCAAGGAGCTTTCCCTCAAGGAAGCCAAGACGAAGCTGATGGCGGGTCTCCTTGAGAAACTTGGTTGCGAGGGCCGCACCCTGCTGGTTCTTGACGCGCCGAACGCCGTGCTGGCCCGGGCTGCCCGCAACATTCCCAGGGTGCTCCTGCGCCTGGCCGCCGATATCAACGCTTATGAGGTCTTGCAGTGCAAGAAGCTCGTGATCACGCAGCCCGCCCTTGAAAAGCTTGGCGCGCGTTGGAACTAGAGAGACGAACATGACCAAAGAGCTCCATGCCGTCCTGGTTCGCCAGCTCCTGACCGAGAGGGGCACCCGCCTCCAGGAGAAGTATAACCAGTACCTCTTCAAGACCTCCCCCGGGGCGACGAAGACGGATATCAAGCTTGCCGTCGAAGAGATGTTTAAGGTTTCGGTCGAGAAGGTCCACACGATGATGATCCCCGGCAAGTTCCGACGTTACGGCAAGGGCGGCGGGATGCGCGCGGATTGGAAGAAGGCCATCGTGACCGTGGCAAAGGGCCAGAAGATTGATTTTGCCAAGCAGTCGGGTTCCTGAGGTAGACGAATATGCCGATCAAATCTTATAAGCCGTACA
>CAYHNV010000240.1:0-2077 GCA_964358065.1 uncultured Elusimicrobia bacterium
CTGATGGCCCTGTTCTTCAACAACGCGGGCGGCGCCTGGGACAACGCCAAGAAGTACGTCGAGACGGGCGCTTTGGGCGGCAAAAAGTCCGACGCCCACAAGGCGGCCGTCGTGGGCGATACGGTCGGCGATCCCTTCAAGGATACCGCGGGCCCCTCGCTGCACGTCCTCATCAAGCTCCTCGCGACGATCACCCTCGTCCTGGCCCCCCTCTTCCTTTAAGAGACGAGAGGCCTAGGACCATTGCCGCAGGCCGCGCGGCCAATGGGCCTATCTCTTTTCCCCGCCGGGCCGCTACAATAGGGCTGAAGATGAGCTGCGTCAAAGCCTCGCGACTCCTGCGCACCATGGTTTGCCTGGCGCTCGCCATGGCCATCGCGGCGCTCGCCCCGGGCCTGGCACCCTACGAGGCCGCCGCCCAGTTCATGGTCGGCTCGGCCGCCGGCTCCGCCTCCCGCGGCCCGGTTCCAATCGTCCTTCCCGGAGCCCACGCCTGCGCAGGCGTCATGGCCCTGCCCACGGCCGGCGCCCTGATCGCGCCGCTCGGTTCCGCCTTCTCGTTCTCGGCCGCTCCTGACGGGCCGCCGATGACGGCGGCAGCGCTCAACGCGGCGCTCCCGTCGCCCGCCGGCCTCGCCGCGGCGACGCTCCCCGCCTCGGCCCCGCCCGCCGGGGTCCGCGCGCGGCTTTCCGAGACCGTCCGCGCCGTCTACGAGGCGCGCGAGGCCGGCGCCCAGACGCTCCTGCTCGACACGCTCTTCACCGGGGTCTCCGCGTCCGCCGTCTCCGCTCCCGTTTCCGCCTCCGTCTCGCCTCGAGGGCCGCCAAGGCGGGCGTCCGTCAAGGGTGCCTCCCGCGCGCCGGGCCTGCGGGCGCAATGGGCGGACATGGTGGATCTCATCCGCGCGCGGGAGGTGAAGGCCCCGGCCCTGTTCAGCGTGGCGGCCGCCACGGCCGTGCTCCTCATTCGACCGTTGGCCGGCATCATCGCTTTGCACGAGCTTGGCCATTATCTGATGGCCCGGATTCTGGGCCTGCCCGTCGCGGCCGTCCGGCTGCATTACGACGGCGGCGGCTACATCATCCGCGCCGGGACGGGGCGCTCGACCACGCCCGCCCGGCAGTTGGCCGTCTCCCTGGCCGGGCCGGCCTTCAGCCTGCTCCATACCGCCCTCGCCCTGGGCGCCATGGCGCTCTCGATTGCAACGATGCTCCCTCCCGAGGGCCTTTTGGCTTTCATGGGCGGCATATTCGCAACAGTCTACTTTCTATGGGTCTTCGTAATGGATCTCCTCGATGTCGGCGGCTGGGAGAGCGACCTGGCCAAGGCCCGGGCGAGTCGGCGAGAGATCACCCGCTCGAGGACACGGACGGTGCTGATGCGTCCCGAGTTCAAGTCCTGGCTCGCCAAGCTCTCCGCGCACTCCGGCGTGTCGCGCGAGAAGATTATCGCCGACGCCCTGGCCCTGCTCGCCTCCGCCGGAGATTTCGCCCTGAAAGGCTCCGCATTCACCCTCCAGAGCGGGCGCCGGAAGCTCACGGTCGACCTCTCCGCAAAGCGCCTGCCGCGATGGGATTTCACGCTTCCCTCAACGCTGCGCCTCACGCCGAAGGAGCGCAATATCGTCGACGCGCTCAAGACCCGCTTCGGCTACAGTTGGAGCACCGATGCCGTCTACGCGGGCCTCATGCTCCTGTCCCACGTCATCAGCCTCAGCGGCAAGGGCCGCCCGGTCGTCCTGCGCGACGGGGACCGCCGCAAGCCCATCTACTTCCGCTGAAAAAGGGTCTCTTTTTCAGGAACTCGACGCGGGCCCGCTCTCGCGACGCGCTGCGCGCGTCGCCTGCGCGCTCATACATCGCGGCTAAGCGCGCGTGCGCGTCCGTGTCCTCGGTGATGTCGTACACCAGAAGCGAATAGCCCAGCACGGCGAACGGCGTCTTGTCGTGCAGCCAACCCCATGCCGGCGGCGCGTATTCATAAAACCCCTGCCACTTCGTGGCTCCGACGGCAAGCCACTCCGTAATTGTTTAGCGCCGTGCGACGGAGCAGTGGGCGATCAGTTCGGCGGGGCGT
>CAYHNV010000241.1:0-1947 GCA_964358065.1 uncultured Elusimicrobia bacterium
AGTCGACTCGAAGGTCATTCTCGACGGCTCCGGCGCCGAGAGCCTGCAGGGCCGCGGCGACCTCCTCTACTTGTCCAGCGGCGCGCAGAAACCTGAGCGCTGTCAGGGCGCGTTCGTCTCCGAAGAGGAGATACGCGCCCTCGTCTCGTACCTCAAGACGCAGGGCAAGCCCGACTATCCGATGCTGGATACGATGTCGGCCAAGGGCTCGGTCGCCGACGACCTCGCGAAGTTCGGCGTGGAGCCCCTTGAGTTTTCCCAAGCCCTGAAGCTCGTGTTGGAACGCCGCCGCGTCTCCCAGGACTTGCTGAAGAGCCAGTTCGGCTCATCGGCCCGCGCGACCAACATCCTCAGCCTCCTCGAGGTCAAGGAGATGATCCACAAGCCCGAGGGCACCAACCGCTGGGAGATCAACTTCGACATGATCGAAGGGTACATGAAAACACACTTTCCACAAGTCCCATTGGACATCAAGGACTGATGAGAACGCTCTCCGTCGTCGTTCTGCTTGCACTTCCTCTCTCGGCCCGCGCGAATAAGCTCGGCACGGAGCTGATCGCGTACGCGGCCTCGACGGCCCCCATCACCCTCGATTTGGTCACGGCACGTTTCTCAGAGGTCGACGGAAGGATCAAGTCTCTGAAAGCGTCCTTTCGGCAATTCGTGCGCATGGAGGGCTCCGACACCGTCCAGTCCGTGGAGGGGGAGGCCCTCTTCCTGAAGCCCGACCTCCTGCGCATGACGCAGCGCGTCCCAGAAAGGCAGACCGTCGTCTCCGACGGAACCTGGCTATGGGTCCACCGCGAATCGACGAATCAGGTCATCTCGACCCGCTTGGACAACTGGCGCAAGTCCGAGCCCCTGGCCAAGGGCCTTCTCGACTTCGGCCGCTCCGCCGACCTTCTGAAGCGCTACGCCGCCGTCATCTCCACGGTCTCCGCCCCCGGCGCGGACGGCCACCGCACCTTCGCCGTGACTCTGACCCCGCGCCCCGAGGATCGCAGGAGCGGCGGCGCGGACTTCGATTTGACCCTCAAGGCTTCCACGCGGTATTTTTTTCCATACGATGCCGGACTGCGCGTGGGACGCTCCTCCATCCATTCTGTTTTTTCAGCCGTCCGCCTCAATGTCGAGTTTCCGGCCGAGACCTTCCGCTTCACGCCTCCGCCGAGCGCCGACGTCTTCCAGACCCCGAGCCCAAAACCATGATCCAGAACGAGCCCGACCCCCTGCGCCGCATTCCCGTCAAGCACGCCGCCGAAATCCGCGCCGAGATCGGCGCCATCCTGCGCGCCGCCCGCGTCAAGCGCGGGCTGTCGCTGGAGGCCGTCGCCGCGCAGACCCGCATCTCTAAACGCTTCCTTGAAGCGCTGGAAAACGACCGCTTCGAGGAGTTCCCAGCCGCCGTTTACCTGCGCGGCTTCCTCAAGGAATACTGCGAACACCTTGACGTCAATTTCTCCGCGCTTTGGGAGCAGATCGACGTCTCCTCCAAGCCGGCGTCGGACGCGGCCGCGGCGGCCGCAAGCGCTCCGGCCGCCCATGCCCCGGCTGAAGATCGCGGCCGGGGGCCCTCCTCCGCGCCTCTGTTCTTGGTCGTCCTCGCCGTCGCGGCGGTCGTAGGGCTCGGCATCTGGCTCGCCGAGTACCGTCAGCCGCACCGGACGCCGCCGGACGAGAATACGCCGAGGGCCCTCATGCCCATGACGCGCGCCGTCGCGCCGAAGTTCTCCCTGCGGGCGAGCGAGGACGTCTGGGTGCAAGTCGCCGTGGACGGCGCTATCCTCTTTGAAGGCCGCGTGCCTCGGGGCGCTGAGCTGGACTGGAAGCCAATGAAGACCGTGGTCCTGCGCGCCACCTCCATCGCCGCGCTCTCCGTCTCACTCGACGATTCCGCGGCGCCCCTGCCGGCGCCGACGCCAAATGGGGAGTACCGCTTCGACCTCC
>CAYHNV010000242.1:0-1938 GCA_964358065.1 uncultured Elusimicrobia bacterium
GTCGGCTCCTCGAGGCGGTCGTAGATATAGACCGGCGCGCCGTCCAATTCCTCGCGATAGCGTCCGAACTCGTTGAAGCCGCGCGCCGCGCGCTTGACGGACTCCAGGCGGAAGGTCGTCGACGCCGTCAGCGGCGGCACCACGTGATGCGCGTAGTCCCAACGCGGGGTCTTGGCCGCGCCGTGCACGATGCGGGTGGTCTTTTTGTAGCCTTCGACGTTCTTGGACATGACCTCTCCTGTTCGACGATGATGATACCAATTCATGCGCAGAGGTAGGCACATCAGCCCGGCCTTTCTGGGTCTTCCGTCCCTGTCGGATCCCCGCATAGGTCTCTATACTTTCCTACGTATGAGGAACGTCCTTGTCCTGTGCGGCCTGTTCGCCGTGGGACTGACAGCGGCGCCCGCGCGCGCGGCCGACCCTTCTCTCGTCGCCGGAGCCGAAAAGAATCTCTCTGACGAGGAAAAAGCCCTCCTGGCCGCCGTCCTCATCAATCCTCGAGCCGGCGCGGAGTTCGATGCCGACGCCCGCGAGGCCCTCACAGACCCCAAGACCCGTGAGCTCCTTCTAGCCAAGTGGCGCGACAGGATCGCGGCCTTCGCGGAGACGGACAGCCAACGCCCCGATCCGAACCTCGAAGGCGCCTACCGGAACTACGCGGGGATGCTCACGCCGCAGATGCGAGCCTACCTCGTCAAACGCGTGCCCCTGATGCCCGAGGACGCGCGCAACGAGCTCATTGGATACCTCAAGGACATCAACAAAAGCCTGGCCGACAACGGGCATCTCTCCTGGTACTCAAAGAAGGTGGTCTCCGGCGTCATGGATCGATATCGCCTCCAGCTCAAGGAGTACGCGGCCACTCCCTTGGCCCAGGACAGCAAGCGCACCGGCCCCGCCGCGGCCGCGGCCTTGGCCCAGCGGCATGCGGAAGCCGCCCGCCTGGCGCAGTCACCTTCAATACAGATCGCCTCCAACGCTCGCGGTCAGGCCGACAACGCCGATCGAGATGCAACCGCCCCCGGCCGCACCCCGGAAGAGGTCTCCCGTAACGCCGGCCGCGCCTTCGATGGCGGCGCGGTCGTGCCCGACGCCTCCGACGGCGCGGTGGCCGCCGGCCCCGGCGGCGCGAAGCTCCCCGCCTTGGGTCCCGCGACTCCCGGCGGCAGGCCCTCCCTGGTCGGCTCGGTTCCACCGGCGCCGACCACGGCTGAAGAGGATTTCATGTCAAGTCTCGAAGGCCAGCAGACCAAACAGCCCTCCGCTCCCCTGCACAAATATGCCCCCGCCGGATTGGGTGCTTTGCTCCTCGCAGCGCTGGGCTTCGCGGTCGGCGGTCCGACCGGCGCGCTCATCGGCACGGCCGCGGGCGCCGCGATCGGGCACTTCGTGGGCAAAGCTCTCCTGAGCTGACGTCCTCCTCAGGCTAGAAGAACCTCTTCTTAAAGAACAGCGACGCATCCACGAGCAGGATGAGGACCGGAACCTCAACCAAGGGGCCGATGACCGCGGCGAAAGCCTGCCCTGAATCGATGCCAAAGACCGCGACGGCGACCGCGATGGCCAGCTCGAAGTTGTTGCTGGCCGCCGTGAAGGAGAGGGTCGCCGTCTTCGCGTAGTCCGCCCCCACCTTGCGCCCAAGCCAGAAGCTGACCAGGAACATCACGACAAAGTAGATCAAGAGCGGGACCGCGATGCGCAGGACGTCGAAGGGCAGCCTGACGATGAGCTTGCCCTTGAGGCTGAACATCACCACGATGGTGAAGAGCAGGGACAGCAAGGTCAGCGGGCTCACGCGCGGGATGAAGACCGCCTCGTACCACTGGCGGCCCTTCGCGCGCAGCAACGCGAAGCGCGTGGCCATCCCCGCCAGGAAGGGCACGCCCAGGTAGATGAAGACGCTGCGGGCGATGTCGGCCATGCTCACGTTCACGA
>CAYHNV010000243.1:0-1898 GCA_964358065.1 uncultured Elusimicrobia bacterium
GGAGGAAAAGCGGCGGGTAGAGCGACCGCGGCTCTCAGCGTCGTGAAAGTATGACTTTTGCGACGCTGGCCAGCCGAAAGGAAATAATCCTCGACGGAGACCGAAAGAGGCGCCCCGGACTTTTGCGACGCTGAGACGCGGACTCGGCGGCCGGCGGCCGCAGGTAGCAGCAAGACGCTTGGGAGGTGGATCGATGGAGTTGCCTAAGGACGACGTGCTCGACGCGCTGGTGACCGATCTGGTCGCAGACCAGGTGATCCGGGCGCTGCAACTGGGCTATGGACGCAAGGACGTCGAAGCGGCCGCGGCGCGGGGCATGTCCCACGGTGTCTGCGAATTTGAGGAGCTCCGGAAGGCCGCCGCCGGCGGAAATGGAGTTTAAGAAAACCACGCCGGAGGAGCTGCTGGGGCCGCTCAATGAAGTCGAGCGCAAGAACGCCCCGCGCTCGCTCTACGTCGCGGGAGACATCGGCTTGTGCCGCGGCTGCGCTCGGGTGTCCGTCATTGGGACGCGCGAGGTCTCGCCTGTGGGCCTTAAGCGCACGCAGGACCTGGTCGGGATGCTGGTAGACCGCGGCGCCGTCATCGTCAGCGGCCTTGCTCGCGGCGTCGACACCTGCGCGCACCGCGCCGCAATCGGCGCCGGCGGCAGGACCATCGCCGTCCTGGGGACGCCGATCGGGTCTTTCTACCCGAAGGAGAACGAGGAGCTGCAGCGGACCATCATGGCCGAGCATCTTGCGATCTCGCAGTTTCCGGCGGGTACTCCGGCCGAGAGGAAGAATTTCGCGATCCGCAATAAAACGATGGCGCTTGTCTCCCACGCGACGGTCATCGTCGAGGCGGGCGAGGGCAGCGGAACGCTGCATCATGGCTGGGAGGCCTTGCGGCTCGGCCGCCCGCTGTTCCTGCTTGAGTCTTTGGTTAAGCGCGCGGATCTGAAGTGGCCGCGCGCGATGATGGACTACGGCGCCCAGGTTCTCACGCGCGGCAACATCGACGTTCTCTCGGAATGCCTTCCCCAGGAAGTCCCGGCCGCGCCAGGGGCGATGTTTTAGAGCATGGCCGAGAGCGTCAGCATCTTGGCGTGCAGGTCCGCCTCGGTTTCCCACTCCACGGCGCGAGGTCCCAGCATTACCACGGCCTCCAGATAACGGCTCCTGCTTCCTTTCTCTAATACTTTGAATTCATCGCCCTGGAAAGAGGCGACGGAAACGTGATGCACAAGCCAGATGTTGATCCGCCGCTGTTTGAGAAATGCCTCTCGGTCGCACAGGAGAACCATTTCAGTGTAGGTGGTGACCATCTTGGCCAGCGGCGGCCAGTAGACGACGACGTCCGTGACGTGTTGGCGCAGCAGCCGGTCGAACTTCTGAAGGATGGTCTCCCCTTTGACGTCTGGCGCTTCCTCCATGAGGATGATCGTATGTCCGTCTTTTCTCAGGGCATCGGCGATGTTCTTGCGAACGTCCAGAGGGGTGTGGGCGGGAGGTTTCCCTTTGTCCGTGTCCCACGAGCCAGGTCCCAGTAGGAAGATGACGGCCATGGCTTAGAGGTAGAGGCTTTGAACTTCGCGCAGTTCGGAGGATCCCAACGCGGCGACGTTCTTACGGACGGCATCGCGCATGGAATCGAACACTTCCTTGAGGAAGCATTCGCCGCGGCGGCTTAGTTCGTAATCAACCAGGATTCGACCCTTGGTTGGAACGAGGCGCGGGATGATCCAGAGGCCGGAGCGCAGAAACTTCAGGGCGCGATCGACTTGAGCCGGGTTTAGATCAAGCTCCTTCTGCAGCTCGGTGAACCGAAGGCTTTTTCGCTTGCGCAGGGCAAGCAGGATGCGAATATAGTCCTTGTGCCCGATTAGTTCTGTTATCATATTCAGTAGTGTACTTACA
>CAYHNV010000244.1:0-1834 GCA_964358065.1 uncultured Elusimicrobia bacterium
CGACGAGGCAGAGGCGGAGAGAATCCTCGCCCGCCTCGACGCTTCTTGACTCGGGTGGCTCAGTCCGGTCTGTGACGGTTGACTTTTTGCACAATTACTTGTACATTTAGGTGTACATATCGGAGGTTGCCATGACCCATCTTTCAATCTCAGAAGCGCGAAACCAACTTACCCGTCTCGCCGGACGGCTCCACGCCCGTCACGAAACTGTGGGAGTGACCAACCGCGGCAGGCCGGTCCTCGCCATTTTGCCGTGGGATCTCTATGAATCGATGGTGGAAACCATGGAGATCATGGCCGACAAGGATCTCATGGAGCAGGTGCGCCGAGGGATCAGGGAATACAAGGGCGGGAAAGGCATCCCGATGCAAGAGGCGAAGAAAAGGCTCGGTCTGTGATCTTCAAGGTCATCATTGCGCCCATCGCGTTGGAGATGTTGCGGCGCATCACAGACCGCCGCATCCGAGGGAAAATCTTCCAACGCATCGAGGAACTCGCTCAAGAACCCGAAAAGCGCGGCAAACCCCTGACCGACGAACTTCTCGGCTGCTGGAGCCTGCGCGCGGCGGCGCAAAGATATCGTGTCATCTACAGAATCGAGAATCAGCGGGTGGAAGTGATCGTGATCGCCGTCGGTCTTCGCAAGGCGGGCGACCGCAAGGATGCCTACGAAATCGCCAGGAAGCTCGTCCGCCTGCATCTCGCTTAGCGGTCGCGGGGAACAGCCCTGATTTGACAAGCCCGCGAGGGTCTGCTATAGTCCTCAGCCATGCGGCGTAGAGTTCTGAGAATCTTGTGCCTGGTCGTCTTGGGGTTGGCGCTTTTTGACTGCGTCGCCGACGCCGGGTGCGTGGACGCCGCGCCGAGCGAGGCGGGCTGCCACGCCTGTTCCTGCTTCTGCGGGCCGCGCCTCGTCTCGCCGGCCGCCACCGAGCTCGCCGCCGAGCCGGCGTCCGCGCCCTGCGCCTCCTACCGCCCGTCCTTCTACGACTACTTCCTCTCCGCCGCGCTCTTCCGCCCTCCCCGCCTCGCGGCCTGACCGCCGCCTCCCCGCATAGCCGCCGTCAACCCGCATCAACCCGAGGTTCTATGTCATCCATGCACAAGTATTTTGCCGTCATGGCCGTTTCCATCCTGTTGGCCCGACCGGGGTCGGCCCAGGAGGCCGCTCCGTCCGCTCGGAAGTACTCTCTGGCGGAGCTCGTGAGCTTGGCTCTCAAAACGCCCCTGCTCACCGCGCGGGACGCGCGCGTCGAGGAGAAAAGCCTTTCGGCGGCGCAGGCCCGCGTCTGGCAGGGGCCGTCCGCTGGCCTGCTGTTCGGACGCACGAAGCAGACCGAGACGAGCGGGTCGCGCTACGAGCTGTCGCTGGCCCAGCCGATCCCTTTGACAGGCCTGCCCGGCCTGCGCGGACGGCTGCTGGGCCTGGAATCGCAATCCCTGCGCGTCGAGCGCGAGGCGTTGGAGGTTCTGGTCACGTTGAGCGTCGCACAAGGGGCCTATGAGTACGCCGCCGGCCGCCGCAAGGCGGCGTTCGCGCAGAGCCGCCGCAAGCGTTTCGAGCTGGTCGAGTCCTACCTGGCCGGACGCGTGTTCCCGACGCCTCAGCGCATGGCGGAGAGCCGCATCGTCACCAACCGGGTCAAGAACCTGGTCGCCACGGCGATCCGGGGCGAAGCGGGCTACAAGGCTTCGCTGGAGAAATTAAAGGCATTCGTGCCTCTCGACCCGGGGGCGTACCCCGACATCGACGTGCCTTGGCTTTCCGGCGCCCGGGGCCTGGATGGCAAGGAGTGGCTGACCAAGGCTTCAGCCGACAATCCCGAGCTTCGCA
>CAYHNV010000245.1:0-1819 GCA_964358065.1 uncultured Elusimicrobia bacterium
GATGACGGAGTGCTTCCGCTGGAGCTTTTTGAGGCCGGTCAGCAGGCGCGCGCCCATCTTGGCGGCGTTGGCCGCCAGCTCCTTCTCGACTAAGCCCATGGTCGCCAGAGCCGCGGCGCAGGCCACGGGGTTGCCCCCGTAGGTGGAGCCGTGCGCGCCGCGCGGCCAGGTCATGACGGACTCCTTGGCGATGATGGCGCCGATGGGCATGCCGCCGGCGATGCCCTTGGCGGCCAGGATCACATCGGGTTCGATGCCGTAGTGGTCGCAGGCCCACAGCTTCCCGGTGCGGCCCGCGCCGCTCTGGATCTCATCGTAGATGAGCACGATGCCGTACTCCGTGCAGAGGGCGCGCCAGAACTGCAGGAATTCCTTGGAGGGTAGGACGTAGCCGCCCTCGCCTTGGAGGGGCTCCATGATGACGGCCGCCGCTTCCTCGGGGGAGACCTGCGTCTCGAAGAGCTGGTGGGCCGCTTTCACGCAGTCCTCCAGGGTGTTGCGGTACGGGTTATGGAAGGGCAGATGGTAGATGCCCGGAAGCAGAGGACCGAAACCCTTGCGGTATTTGACCTTGGAGCTGGACAGCGACATCGCCGCGTACGAACGGCCGTGGAACGCGTTGTGAAAGGAGATGAGCGCGTGGCGACGCGTGTGATGGCGCGCCAGCTTGACGGCCCCCTCGACCGCCTCGGCGCCGGAGTTCGTCAGGAACACCCGGCGCTTCTCCTTGCCCTTGACGGACTTCGCCAGCTTCTCGCAGAGGTCGGAAAAACCTTGGAAATAGAAGTCCGTGCCGCAGACGTGGAGGAACTTGCCCGCCGCCTCCTGCACGGCCTTGACCACCTTCGGGTGATTGTAGCCCGTTGAGGACACCGCGATGCCCGCCATCCAGTCGATGTAGCGGTTGCCGTCGACGTCTTCGACCATCGCTCCCTTGCCGCCGCCGATGACGAGGGGGTACTCCTTGATGTAGGAAGTGGACGCGTAGGCCGCGTCCTTCTCGATGATCGCCTTGGCCTTGGGTCCGGGCGGGGGGACGACGATGCTGGGATAGTTGGCGGCCATGGCATCATTCCATGATGGTGCGCGACTGCTCGCGCATGAACTGCGTGACGTAGTAGGGGCCGCAGCCGCCCTTGCCAGGGGAGCCCGAGCCCTTCCAGCCGCAGAAGGACTGCACCCCGGGCCAAGCACCCGTGGTCGCACCCGTGCGGCGGTTAGCGTAACACACACCCGACTCGATCTCATCGAAATATCTCTCTATTTCTTCTCTCTTGGCCGTGAAAATCCCCGCGGTCAAGCCGTATTCCGCCCGGTTGGATTCCGTTATGGCCTGATCCATGTTCTTCACTTTCCCGATCGCGAGGATGGGAACGAAGAGCTCGCGCATGAAGATCTCATGGTCGAGCGGGAGTTCTACGATCGTCGGGGCGCAGAAGTGGCCCTTGTCGTAGATCCCGCCTTTCATGCGCTCTCCGCCGATGAGGACCTTGCCGCCTTTTTTTGCCGAGACGATCGCCTCCTCGAAGGTCTTCACGGCCTTGGCGTTGATGACCGGGCCGAAGAAGACGTCCTTCTGCGTCGGGTCGCCGCACTTGATGGCCTTCGTTTTCTCCAGAAGCTTGGCCGCGCAGGCGTCGTAGACCTTCTCGTGCACGTAGACCCGGGAGCACGCGGAGCACTTCTGCCCCTGCAGGCCGAAAGCCGAGCGCATGACGCCCTCGGCCGCCATCTCGAGGTCCGCGGGCTCCGAGACGTAGGTCGGGTTCTTGCCGCCGAGCTCCAGCAGGGCCGGCTTCGGGTAGGCGGTGGAAAACTC
>CAYHNV010000246.1:0-1804 GCA_964358065.1 uncultured Elusimicrobia bacterium
CCACCAGGCCCTCGAAGGAAGCGCCGATGCCGGGCCAGCCCTCCAAATCCGCCGGGCTGCGCAGCCCGAGGAGCGAATGGAGTATCCCGGTGTCGCGGATGTAGAGCTTCGGACTCTTAACAAGCCTTTTCCCCACATTGGCATGGTAAGGCTTCAGGCGGCGGATCACGAAGGCCCCTTCAAGAATGTCGAGGTAGTGCGCGATCGTGTGGTATGAAAGGTCCATCGCACGCGCCAGCTCCGATAGGCTGAGTATCTGACCATGCAGGTGCGCCGCCATGGTCCAGAACCGGCGCAGGCGCGGCGCGGCCACCGTCACGCCAAGACCCGGCAGATCCTGCGTGAGAAACGTTGTGATGTAGCTCTCAAGCCATTCCCGCTTGGCGGCCGGGGTCTTCAATTGATACAAGGGAGGAAATCCGCCCCAGAACCAACGCTGTGCCAGCCATGGAGGGCGCAACGAGAGCTCTTGGGAGGTAAAGGGCGTCAGTTCGAGGATTCCCACCCGGCCGGCGAGGCTCTCGCCGGCCTGCCGGATCATGGCGGGTTGGGCTGAGCCCGTGAGCACGAAGCGTCCCGGCCGCCGGTCTTGGTCGACAACATGCCGCATAAGCGGAAAGAGCGGGGGATATCTTTGCGCCTCGTCAATGATCACCTGCTTAGGGTTGTCGGCAAAGAACCCTTCGGGGTCCGCGGTCAGGATATTCCAGTCCCGCGGCTTCTCCAAGTCCAGCCAGCGCCACTTGGGAAGCTCGCCGCGCACGAGAGTGGTTTTTCCGCATTGGCGCGGACCGACGACCGTTACGACCGGGAATATGCGCCGGAGGAATGCCAGCCGCGCCTGAGCTGAACGCCTTAACATGCATGAATTATAGAATATGACGTTCTATAATTCAATGTCTATTCGGCACAGCGCCTTGTCCCAAGACTAGCGTATCTTCAGCGACGCCAGCGCGGCCAGCATCAGCACGATGCTCGCGATCCAGAAGCGCACGGTCACCTTGGGCTCGGCCACGCCGCTCAACTCGAAGTGGTGGTGGATCGGGGCCATGCGGAAGACGCGCTTGCCCTTGCGCAGCTTGAAGGAGAGCATCTGGATGATGACGGAGAGGGTTTCCAGCACGAAGATCCCGCCGACGATGGGCAGGAGCAGCTCCTGCTTCACGCAGAGGGCCGTCACCGCGATGACCCCTCCCAGGAAGAGCGAGCCGGTATCGCCCATGAAGATCTGCGCGGGGTAGGAGTTGTACCAGAGAAATCCCAGGCAGGCCCCGATGAGTCCCGCCAGATACACGGCGATCTCACCGGCGCCGTCGACGTGCACGATGCGCAGATAATAGGCGAACTTCACGTTGCCCGACACGTAGGCCAGCACGGCGTAGGTCAAAGCGCAGAAGATGACCGAGCCCGCGGCCAGGCCGTCGAGGCCGTCGGTCAGGTTGACCGCGTTGGAGGAGCCGACGATCATCAGCACGGCCATGATGAAGTAGAGCGCGCCCAGCTCCAGAAACAGTTCCTTGCCGTAGGGCACGTTGACCGAGGTGGAAAACGCGCCGCTGGGAGGGCAGACGGCGAGGTAGGAGGTCACGGCCAGGCCGACGGCGATCTGGACGAGGAACTTGACCCGGGAGGGCGCGCCGGAGGCGTTCTTCTTGATGAGCTTGAGATAGTCGTCCCAGAAGCCGATCGCGGTCAGGCACAGCGTCGTGGCGAGGAGCAGCCAGGTGAAGCGGTTGTCGGGGCGCATCCAGAGCAGGGTGGAGACCACGACGGCGAGGAAGATGAGCGCGCATCCCATCGTCGG
>CAYHNV010000247.1:0-1787 GCA_964358065.1 uncultured Elusimicrobia bacterium
CCCGAGTCAAGAAGCGTCGAGGCGGGCGAGGATTCTCTCCGCCTCTGCCTCGTCGATAAGGGTGAAGCGCCCCAGGGCCGGCTCCCAGGCGTGGACGTCGGCGCCCGCGAGGTCGAACCACCAGGCGTGCAGGCGCAGGCGGCCCGCGGCCAAAGACTCGCGCACCGGGGCGTGGGTCTTCAGGTGTTCGAGCTGGACGAGCGCGTGGGCCTGGGCCAGGCGGTCATGGAAAGGGCGCTCCGGCGCGAGCTCCGGGCGCCGCTCCAGCTCGCGAAGCGAGTCGCCGGCAGCCTGGAGCCAGGACGCCAGCGGGCCGGAACCCTCCTCCGAGCCTGCGGCCATCGCCTTCATCGCCCCGCAGTCGGAATGGCCGCAGACCACGGCGTCCGTCACGCCGAGGCGGCGCACGGCGAACTCCACGGCCGCGGCCGCGCCCGCCGCGGCGGGAACTCGCGAGGCGTCCTCGGTCGGGACGATGTTTCCCGGGTTGCGCAAAACGAAGAGGTCTCCGGGGTCCGTCGAGGCGAAGGTATTGGGCACCACGCGGCTGTCGGAACAGGCCACGAGGAGCGTGTCGGGCCTCTGGTCGAGCGCCAGGTGAGCGAACTGCGCGCGATAGCCGGGGCGCATCTCCCGCCGGAAGCGCACGATGCCTTCGACCAACTTTCGCATTGGCGTTCAGCTTACCAAAAACAGGAGCTTGCGACTGAGCGCAAGAATGGCGAGCAGGGCGCCGAAAACGCAGATCACGGTCGCTCCGGTCGGCGCGTCGAAACGGTAGGAAAAATACATGCCGAGGAGGCTGGCCGCCGCTCCCATCGCCCAGCCGATCGCCAGACGTGCGCCCACCGTCCGCGAGAACAGCATGGCCGTGACGGAGGGGACGATGAGGTAGGTGAAGACCAGCAAAACCCCCGCGATCGAAACGGAAGACGTCACGACGAGACCGAACGTGGCGTAGAATAAGAAGTCCCAAAGCTTGACGCGATAGCCCCGGGCGATCGCCTCTTCGGGATCAGTCGAGATGGCCAGAAATGGCTTGCGCCAGAACCAATGAAGGGCCCCGATGAGCGCGTAAAGCAGCGCCATCTTCTGAACCTCCCAAGGACTCACCGCCAGCAGATTGCCGACCAGAAGGTGCTTGATGTGCTCCGCGCCTTCCGGCAGGCGATCCATGATGAGAATGGCCAAGGCGGCGCTCACCGCGTAGGTGATCCCGATGAACGCCTCCTGCGGGATTCTCGAGCGGCGACTGCGCGTCCCGGCAAAGAGGCCCGCGCCAAGCAGCGTAAAGCCCAAGGAAAAGAAGTAGGCGCCACGGCCGTGAAGATCGCAGCCGGCCAGGAGGGCGACCGCGCTGCCCAGCGCGGCGACTTGGGCAAGCGAGAGATCGACAAAAATGACGCCGCGTTCAACGACATGGAGGCCCAAGTAAGCGTGGATGCCGGCCAAGACCAGGCTCGCGATGAAGGGCCAGAACATGATCTGCAGGATGTCGCTCATGGCTTGGCCTCCGCTTTGCCGATCGCTCTCAAGATCAGCCGCAGATCATGATCGAATAAATCAAAATACGTCTTGATGCTCGTCTCGGCGCCGACCGACGGCGGCAGAATAACGAGGCGGGCTCCGGTCTCCTGAGCGATCTTCCGCGGCAGCTTTTCATCGAAGTAAGGTTCTATCAGGATCAGCGGTATTTTCTCGCGCTTGATCTGCGCCTCCAGCGCCTGGACATGGGCGGGTGAAGGCGGAATGCCGGGCCGCGGCTCCACGAAATTGACGACCCGCAG
>CAYHNV010000248.1:0-1727 GCA_964358065.1 uncultured Elusimicrobia bacterium
CACGGAGTTCGGCCGATACCGCGGGGAATTGGACGGCGCGCCGGTCTATATCTACGACCGCCTCGAGGAGCCGACTCGCGGCCTCCTGGAGAGCCAGCTGGCCGCCATGGAGGGCTCCGATGCCTGCCTGAGCTTCGCCTCCGGCATGGCCGCGGTCGCCGCCGCGCTCGGCTGTCTGCTCCGGTCCGGCGACGAGGTCCTGGCGCACACTCTGCTTTACGGCTGCACGCATTCGTTGTTCACCAACTGGTACCCGAAGCTCGGCGTCAAGGTCCGCCGCGTCGACTTCACCGACGCCAAGGCCGTGGCCAGGGCTGTGAACTTCCGCACGCGCGCCCTCTATTTCGAGTCCCCGGTCAACCCGACCTTGGACTTGGTGGACCTGCGCTCCATCGCCGAGATCGTGATGAAGGCCAACAAGAGCCGCAAGCGGCGTCTTTACTCCGTCAT
Source organism: uncultured Elusimicrobia bacterium (assembly GCA_964358065.1). Classification (GTDB taxonomy): domain Bacteria; phylum Elusimicrobiota; class Elusimicrobia; order UBA1565; family UBA9628; genus GWA2-66-18. The sequence continues at coordinate 451 of CAYHNV010000248.1, forward strand.
CGACAACACCTTTGCCACGCCTTTCTGCCAGCGGCCGCTGGAGCACGCCATCGATCTGGTGGCCCACTCGCTGACCAAGAACATCGGCGGTTTTGGCACCGAGGTCGGGGGTGCGGTGTGTTGTTCCAAGGAGGTCTTCCCCGTGCTGGCGAGCTACCGCAAGGATTTCGGCGGCATCCTCTCGCCCAAGGCCGCGTGGAATATCCTGGTCTATGGCGTGCCCACCATTCCCCTGCGCATCAAGCGTCAGCAGTACACCGCACTCCAGGTCGCCCAGTATCTGGAGAAGCACCCCTTGGTCGCGATGGTCCGTTACCCGGGCCTCGACTCCTTTCCGCAACGCGCGCTGGCCCTCAAGCAGATGCGCGACTTCGACGGGGGATTTGCGCCCGGCAACATGATCTACTTTCGCCTCGACGAGCGCAAGGTCTCTGGAGTCAAGTTCGTGGACCACGTCGCGCAGAACGCCTACTGCGTGACTTTGGCCGTCAGCCTCGGCCACACCAAGACCTTGATCGAGATACCTTCGGCCATGACCCACTCCGCCTATGCGGGCGAGGGGCCCATGCGCGAGCACGGCGGTATCCGGCTCTCCATCGGGCTGGAGAGCCCCGTGGACATCATCAAGGATCTCGAGGCCGGCCTGCGGGCCGTCGCCAAGCGCCGCCGCTAGGCGCCTTCGGGCCAGACGCGCTCGAGCTCCTCGTCGTCGAAGCCGAAGTGGTGGGCCAGCTCATGGCGGAAAGTGAGGCGGCCTTCCTTGCGCAGTTCGGTAATGCTGTCCACCGAGTCCTCGATGTTCCACTGGTAGAGGTAGACCTTGGCGGGGAGCGCGCCGCCGCCCGCGCCGCTCAGGATCTCGGCGCGAGTGGGGCCGGAGTAGAGGCCCATCAGGTCGTCGGCGTCGTCCATGTCGTCGGCCTCATCGCCGGGCTCATCCTGGACCTCGATTGTCACGTTGACCATAAGGTCTCGCAACCTCTTGGGGATGGCGACCAGTTCCGCTTCGGCCATCGCGCGGAAGCGCTCGCGCGAGACTCGTATTTCTTTCAAGCCATCGTCCCGGCTTTTCTCAGCAGGTCGAGGCACGCGGCGTTGGCTCGGCGCACGATATCACTCTCATCGCCGTTCACTAATCGGCCCTCTTTGACCACGACGCGGCCGTTGACGATGGTCCACTTCGTGCGGTGCGAGGCTCCGCAGAACAGCAAGGATGCCGCAGGGTCGCCCGCGGAGCCCGCATAATCGATCCGGTCGACATCGAAAATAGCCAGGTC
>CAYHNV010000249.1:0-1693 GCA_964358065.1 uncultured Elusimicrobia bacterium
GCCACCAGATCCGCTCCTACGTCTTCATGCCCTACCAGATGGTCAAGGACCTGCGTACCGGCCAGCAAACCTCCCAGATCGCCAACGTGATGGATGGCGACTTGGACTCCTTCCTCGAGGCCTACCTTGCCTGGCTGGCCGCCGGCAGGCCGCCCCGCGTCAAGTCCGGCGCCGACGAAGAGTAGCGCGTTCAGCGACTGGAGCAGGCCATCAAGAGACGGCGAGCCTTCGCTTGTCCTGCATGCGCTTGATCAGCGCGGAAGTCGAGTAGCCCTTCTTGAGCGGCACGATGACCACGCGCCCCGCGTATTTGCCTTCAGGGAGGTCTTTCGGCTTATAGTCGCCGCCCTTGACTTGGATGTCGGGCCGCAGGCGCGACATCAGCCGCTCCGGCGTCTGTTCGCGGAAGCCAACCACCGCCGCGACGCAGCCCAGAGAGGCGATCACCTCGGCGCGGTCGCGCCAGTTGTTCACCGGCCGCCCCGGAGCTTTCTCCAATAAACGCACGGAAGAATCGGAGTTGATGCCCACCACCAGCAGGTCGCCCTGATCCTTGGCCTTCTCGAGGAGCTTCACATGCCCCGCGTGGAGGATGTCGTAGACGCCGTTGGTGAACACCACCGTGCGCCCTTCCCAGCGCCACAGCTCGCGCAGGGTGAGGAGCTTCTTGAGCGGGAGGATCTTGGCGGCCGTGGTCTTAGCCATGGGCCAGGGGAGCGTCCGGAAAGAGTTCGTCTTCGAGGATCCCGCACCATATCTGGATCACCGTGATGTGCGCCTCTTGGATGCGCGCCGTCGAGTCGGACGGGATGCGGACGCAGTGGTCGCAGAGGGCCTTGAGCTTGCCGCCGCCGCGCCCCGTCAGGCCGATCACCGTCAGGCCCAGCTCTCGCGCCGCCACGGCCGCCTTCAGCACGTTCTTCGAGTTCCCGGAGGTCGAGATCGCGATCGCGATGTCCCCGGCCCGTCCGTGCGCCCGCAGGGGCCGCTCGAAGACATGCTCGAAGCCGAAGTCGTTGGCGATCGAGGTCAGGTCGCCTTGATTGGTGGTCAGCGCCAGAGCCGGCAGAGGCGGCCGGTTGCGCCGGTAGCGTCCCGTCAGCTCGTCGGCGAAGTTCTGCGCGTCGCAGGAGGAGCCGCCGTTGCCGAAGCTCAGAAGCTTGCCGCCGTTGCGGAAGGTTCGCAATAAATCTTGTGCCGCCTTGTCGATCAGCGCCGCTTGTTTTGCCGTCGCCGTCAGCACCCGCGCGCTGTCTTTGAGTTGCGCCGTGATCGTATTCTTGAGGTCAGGCATGTGCCGCCTCCTTTTCCCGGGCAAGCAACCCCGTCTTCTCGATGAAATGAGTGTCGAAGTCGCCCTTTTGAAAAACAGGATGAGCCACGATGAGGGCGTGCATCCCCGTGGTGGTCTTGATGCCGCCCACTTTCAGCTCTCCCAGCGCCCGCAGGGATCTGCGCAGCGCCGCCGGCCGATCTCCCGCGGAAACGACCAGCTTGGCGATCAGGCTGTCGTAGTGGCTGGGGATCGTGTAGCCTTCGTAGACGTGCGTGTCCACACGAACTCCCGCTCCGCCCGGAAGCTCCAGGCTCTCGATCTTCCCCGGGCAGGGCATGAAATCATTTTCGGGGTCCTCGGCGTTGATGCGGTGCTCGATGGCGTGGCAGCGGATCTCCGCGGCGAGCTCCATGCCGA
>CAYHNV010000250.1:0-1690 GCA_964358065.1 uncultured Elusimicrobia bacterium
TTTCAGCGGTTTCACATGAAAATATTCTTGACGGAGGCCTTCCAGTATTTCGGGGGAGTCTGCCCGCGCTGCGTCATCGACAACACCTCGGTCGCGATCTTGTGCGGTTCCGGGAGCCGGGCGCAGATGGGTCCCGAGATTGAGGCCTTTGAGGAGCGCTTCGGTTTCCATTTCATGGCCCATGAGATCATGCATTCCGATCGCAAGGGAAAAATCGAGAGGCCCTACGATTGGATCGAAAGGAATTTCCTAGTCGCGCGCGAGTTCAAAGACTGGGCGGACTTGAACCGGCAGGCGCTTGAATGGATAGAGCGCGGCAACCGCAAGGTGAAGCGGGAACTCAAAGCCAGCCCCGTGGAACTGTTCGCCGCCGAGAAGGGGGCGCTCGTGCCTCTGCCGGTGTACGTGCCGGAGGTTTACCGTCTGTGGCCGCGGACGGTGGACGCCTATAGCCAGGTCAGCGTGGAGCCGTTCAAGTATCCGGTTCCGGCAGCCTATATCGGCAAGGAACTCCAGGTGCGCGAGACGAAGGATCGCGTGATCGTGCTCGATGGCCACCAGGAAGTGGCGGCGCACCAGAAGAAGATGCCCGGCGATCCGCCGTCGGCATCACCCCGTCCCGCAGCGGCGCCGCGCCGACAGAAGTCGGCGAAGCTGGCGGAGGAAGGGAAGCTTCAGGCCCTGGGGGAACCGATGAGCGCGTATCTTTCCGCGCTTAAGTTGGCGCGGGGACCTCGTTATTTCTGGAGCGTGCGCAAGCTCTGGCGCTTGTATTGTCAGTACCGCGCCGAGGATATCAAGGCGGCCGTAGCCAAGGCGCACGAGCACCGGCTCTTCGACGTCAACCGCATCGAGACGATCTTGTTGCAGGACGTGGCCCAGCGGGACTTTCAGCTGCCCCTCGGCTTTGAGTTGAAAGACTGTGAGAACAACCTCCAGTATCGAGAGGGTGCGGTGACCCCGGAACCCGACTTGAAGAATTACATTCCGAACCCGGAAGGAGAAGACAAAGATGCTCGATAATATTCATTCGCTGCTCGATACCCTCAGGCTGCGTCACGCTCGCGCGACGGTGGACGAAGCCATCAAAGCCGCACAGAAGAACAAGTCGAGCTACGGCGCGTTCTTGTTGGAACTGTTGCGCCGGGAGCATGAGGGCCAGCGCGACCGCGCCATCGCCAGCCGCCTCAAGCGCTCCGGCCTCGACGAGTTCTGGACGTTGGAGACTTTCCCCTTCCACATCCAGAAATGTGTCAACAAGCGGGTCATCTCCGAATTGGCCGAACTGGACTTCATCGCCCGGGGCGAGTCGGTGGTGTTTATCGGTCAGGCCGCGGTGGGCAAGAGCGGGCTGGCGGCAGGAATCTTGATGAAGGCCATCTACGCCGGCAAGCGTTGCCAGGCCATCAAGGCCGACAGGCTTTTCGACGACTTCAAAGCCGGCCATGCCGACCGCGCCACAAGGTCCCGCATCCAGAGCCTATCGAGCCTGGACTTGCTCCTTATCGAGGAACTCGGCTATATCGCGGCGCTCGAACCGCGGCAGGTGAATGATTTTTTCCGACTGATGGACAACCGTTGCAATCGCAAGAGCACCATCATCACCACGAATTTAGGATTCGAGGAATGGGGTAAGTTTCTGGGTAGCGCCCCGCTGGTTGCCGCAGTCGTCAGCCGACTGCTTCAGAAG
>CAYHNV010000251.1:0-1689 GCA_964358065.1 uncultured Elusimicrobia bacterium
CCTGGAAGAAATCGCCAAGTTCCGCGCCGCCCGCCGCGTCTGGGCCCGGGTCATGCGCGATGATTTCGGAGCGAATGATCCAAAATCCCAGGCCCTGCGCTTCCATGTCCAGACCTGCGGCTCCACGCTGACCAGCCGGCCCCCGCACAACAACGCCATGCGCGTGGCCTGGCAGGCCCTGGCTGCGGTCCTGGGAGGCGCGCAGTCCCTTCACACCAATTCCTTCGACGAGGCCCTGGCCCTTCCCAGCGAGGAGTCGGCTTCGCTCGCCTTGCGCACCCAGCAGATCCTGGCGCACGAGACCGGTGTGGCCGATACCGTCGACCCCGTGGCCGGCGCCTGGGCCATCGAGTCCCTGACCGACGAGCTCGACAAGCGCGTCACCACCACGCTCGCGCGCATCCGCGCCGAGGGGGGGATGCTTAAGCTCATCGACGCGGAAGTCCCTCAGCGCGAGATTCAGGAACGCGCCTACGCCTACCAACGCGACATCGAGGAAGGCCGCCGCAAGATCGTCGGCGTGAACACTCTCCTTCTTGAAGAAACGGCGCATCCGCCCAAGCGACTCAAGGTCTCGGCGAAGCAGGAATCCGTGCAGGTGCGGCGATTGAAGCTCTTCCGCAGGGATCGCGACTCCAAGGCCGCCTCGGCCGCCGTGCTTCGTCTCGGCCAGGCCGCTCGTGCGCCCAACGAAAACCTCTTTCCACATATCCTCAATGCCGTCGAGTCCCGCGCCACGCTTGGCGAGATCTTCGGGGCGCTGCGCGGCGTCTTCGGAGAATATCATGGCCGTTAAGGGACTACAGCGGCGCAAGACGGTCCAGGAGATCGTCGTCGAGCGCAAGCTCCTCACCGAGGAGCAGCTTAAACAGGCGAACGCCGACGTCGCCAAGACCGGCAAGAGCTTCCAGCAGGCCGCCATCGACGGCGGAGTGATCGGCAAGGCCCAGCTCCTCAAGGCCCTCTCCGAGGAGTGGCAGGTCAAGGCCGTGGACCTCGTCCAGATGGACGTGGACGCGGAGGTCGCCAAGACCGTTCCCGAGCCGGTTTCCCGCCGGCATGTGGCCATTCCCTTCGCCAAGGAGGAGAACGTCCTCTTTGTGGCGATGGCCGATCCCCGGGACTTCTTCGTCTCCGAGGACATCCAGCTGCGCACTGGTCTGCAGGTCCAGCCCTACCTGGCCCTGCCGCACGACATCCTGGCGGCTCTCGACCTCGCTTACGGACGGGGCGAGGGAGAGGCCCTCAACCGCCTGATGAGCGATGTGGCCAAGAACGAGGCTTCCGCGGTCCCGGACGCGGGCGGCCTCGAGATCAAGAAAGAGGATGCGAAGACCGACATCACCGACATCGACGCCTCCGCTCCCGAGGTTGAGAAGTTCGTCAACGCCATCATTTTGGGGGCTTTGTCCATGAAGGCCTCGGACATCCACGTCGAGCCCTTCGAGGATCCCACGGGCAAGAACTCCAAGATTCTCGTGCGCTACCGTATCGACGGCCTTCTGGTCCCGGGACCGTTTACGGTGCCGTGGGGCTACCGCAACGCGATCACGGCGAAGATCAAGATCATGACGATCTCGATGAACATCACCGACCGGCGCATCCCCCAGACGGGCCGCATCCACATATTGGCGCAGGGCAACCCCATAGAATTCCGCGTGGAAATAGTTCCCACGGTGTTCGGCGAGT
>CAYHNV010000252.1:0-1663 GCA_964358065.1 uncultured Elusimicrobia bacterium
GAGGCCTGCCGGGCTTCCAAGAAGTCGTTGAAATCGACGCCTGGGCGCGAGCCAAGGCCGAGGAGTCCTGCCGATGAACATGATCTTGTCCGGACTGCACACTCTCGTCGCCAACGCCGTCGCTCTGGGCCTGGTCATCTTCCTCCACGAGTTCGGCCATTTCCTGGCCTGCCGCAAGTTGGGCGTACGCGTGGAGCGTTTCGCCTTCGGCTTCGGCACGGAGCTCCTGGGATTCACGGGACGCCAGGGCACGCGTTTCTCGCTCTGCGCCATCCCCTTCGGAGGCTTCGTCAAGCCCGCGGGCGAGGACCCGGTCGGCGGGCCCGAGCCCAAGCCGGATGAGTACTTCGGCCAGCCCTGGAACCGCCGCCTGATCATCGTCTACGCGGGTCCGGCCATGAATTATGTGCTGGCTTTCTGCCTTTACACCGGCCTCATCTGGGGCCGCGGCCTGCCCGAGGCGTCCAAGCAGGCGGTGATCGGCAATATCGTCATCGGCCTGCCCGCAGATCAAGCCGGCATCCGGATCGGCGACCGCATCCTTTTCTTCGGCGGCCGTTCTCTCGCGGGCTGGGAAGACCTGGCGAGCTCCATCCACCGCTCCGCCGGCAAGGAGATCTTGCTGGGCGTTGAGCGTGATGCCCGGTCATTTGACGTGAAGCTGACGCCGCGCAAAGACGAGGCCGGCGAGAAAGGGGTCATCGGCATCATGCCGAAGGCCGAGTATCGCCCCGTCGGGCCCTTCACGGCGATGCGCGAATCGGCGCGCCTCTGCTGGCTGCAGAGCACGCAGACCGTCACCACCATCGCGAGCAAGATTTGGAAGCGCGAGCGCCCCGACCTTGCCGGCCCCGTCGGCATCTTCCAAATGATCTCGCGCGCCGCGCGCTCGGGCTGGGAGGATTTTATTTTCCTCGTCGGCTTCATCTCGGTGGCCATCGGTTTCTTCAATCTCTTGCCCTTGCCGATGCTCGACGGCGGCCACGGGGTCTTCTACCTCTGGGAGGGCCTGCGCGGCCGCCGCCTCTCGCCCGTCGTCCAGGAGAGGGCCAATACCGTGGGTCTGGCGATGCTCCTGTCCTTGCTCGTCTTCGCGACCTACAACGACTTCCTGCGCATCCGATCCGAACGCGCCGCCAAGCCTGTCGCCGTCGAGACCAAATGAAACTCTCCCGCTATCTTCTTCCCACGCTCCGTGAGGCGCCCTCGGACGCGGACAACATTTCGGCACAGCTGATGCAGCGCGCGGGGATGGTCCGCAAGGTCGCTTCCGGCATCTACGACTGGCTGCCGCTCGGACTTCGCGTGCTGCGCAAGGTTGAACGCATCGTGCGCGAGGAGATGGACGCCGTCGGAGGTCAGGAGGTCTGGCTGCCCGTCATCCAGCCCAAGGCCCTTTGGGAGGAGACCGGCCGCTGGCCGGTCTACGGCAAGGAACTCCTGCGCCTGAAGGACCGCAAGGACGCGGAGTTCTGCTTCGCGCCCACCGCCGAGGAGGTCGTCACCGATCTTGTGCGCCGCGAGATCCGTTCCTGGCGACAGCTGCCGATGATGCTCTACCAGTTCGGGCTCAAGTTCCGCGATGAGATCCGCCCCCGCTTCGGCGTGATGCGCGCGCGCGAGTTCCTGATGAAAGACGCCTATTCGTTCCACGCCGACGAGG
>CAYHNV010000253.1:0-1659 GCA_964358065.1 uncultured Elusimicrobia bacterium
AGCCCAGGGCGGAGCCGACGGGGATGGCCATGGAGAAGATGGCCAGTGCCCGGCCCCGCTGCTGTGGGGAGAAGCGCTCGGCCACGAAGGACGGGGAGATGGCGCCGTAGCAGGCCTCGCCCACTCCCACGGCCGCGCGCGAGGCAAAAAGGGAGGCAAAGCCCCGGCTCAGCCCCGAGGCGACCGTGGCCAGGCTCCAGAGTCCCACACCCGCGACGATCCAGGGCTTGCGCCCGCGCGTGTCGGCCAGCCACGCGATGGGCGGAGCGGCCAGCATGTAAACGACCATGAAGGCGGAGGCGAGGCTTCCGGCCTGAGCGTCGCTGAGATGGAGGTCTGCCGAGATGAGGGGCAGCAGGGCGTAGACGACCTGGCGGTCGATGTAGTTGAGGATGTTCACGGCCAGCAGCAGGGCCAAGACGCCCCGCGCAGAGGTGAACTTCACGCGGAGGGGACCTTGAAGACGGCGTCGCCGCAGCGGACCGCGTCGGCGACCTCGATGGAGGCGCTCTCTCCGGGCCAAGCGCTCTGGACGCAGCGGCGTGCGACGCGGATCCGCTCGACTTTCTGGATCAGATCGGTGAGGCGGCTTTTGACGCGCACGGCGTCGCCGATGCTGATCGCGACTTCCAGGATCAAGAGCATCTCGCGCGTCTTTTCATCATAGGCCCGGACCTTGCCCAGCAGCGGGGCGCCGACGATTTGTTCTTCCGGGGAGATGTCCTCGGCCGGCGTGTGCGGCGCGGCCTTCGGCGCGGGGGTCTTTTTGGCGGGCTTCTTCTTGTCAGGGGTCATGGCGGTGGTCCTCTTGGCTTACTTTCCGACGCAGAAACGCGCGAACACCGCGTGCAGGATTTCATCGGGTGCGTCTTCCCCCAGCACCGAGCCGAGGCGCGCGTGCGCCTCTCGGAGGTGGCTGGCCGCGCGGTCTTCCCAAAGGCCGGGGTGCTCGCGCACACAGCGACGGGCGGCCGACACCTCAGCCAGGGCCGCGGCAACGGCGTCCCGGTCGCGCGTTCCCAGCAGAAGGGACTGCCCATCGTCGTCGCAGGACGCGCCCGCCGCGGCGGCGACGGCGCGCGCGAGTTCCGGGAGCCCCGCGCCGGTCTTGGCCGAGACGGCGAGGCCTGCGCAGAGCGCTGCGGCGTCGCCCAGCAGGTCGGATTTATTGAACGCGACGACCACCGGGCGGCGTCGGCCGGCGGCCAGTTCCATCACGCGCGCGCGGGCGCGCTCGTCGGCCTCGTCGGGAGGGCGGACCGCGTCCACCACGAAGACGACCGCATCGGAGGATAACAGCGCGCGCTCGGCGCGGGCCACGCCTTCGCGCTCGGTCTAGCTCTCGGCGTCGTCGCGCAGTCCGGCGGTGTCCACCAAAACCGCGTCCAAGCCCTCCAGCACGGCCGGCTCCTCGATGGTGTCGCGCGTGGTCCCGGCGGCGGCCGCGACGATGGAGCGGTCGCTGCCGAGGAGGGCGTTGAGCAGGCTTGACTTGCCGGCGTTCGGGCGGCCGACCAGGCAGACGCGCACGCCCTCGCGCTCGGCGCGGCCGCGATCGTAGGCGGCCAGCAGCCGTTCGAGCGGCGCGGCCAGGGCGCTCAGCGCGGCGGCGGCCTCCGCGTCGGGCAGCGGCGGGATATCCTCGTCGGGATTGTCGAG
>CAYHNV010000254.1:0-1641 GCA_964358065.1 uncultured Elusimicrobia bacterium
CCGATCTAACGACCAGAAGACCGTGACCGATGCCAAGGCTCAGCCGAAGCTCGCTTGGGAGACGCCCTCCATGGAGGAAGTTTCCGAGCGCGTGATGGCTCAGCCCTACATTCGGTTCACGTGACGCACCGGAGGGGGGTGTGCGTAGGAGACTACGGCGCCCCCCTCTTTCTTGCCTGGCAGCTGACCAACCGCTGCACCGGCCGTTGCCTGCACTGCTGCGAGGAGTCGGGCCCGGGCAACGCCTGGCCCGACGAGATGGACCGCGCGCAGTGCCTGTCGCTCGCCCGGCAGATCGTCGACCTCGGCATCGCCTATGTCGCCTTCGGCGGCGGCGAGCCGATGGGCTCGCCCTATGTCTGGGAGATATTCGAGACGCTGGCCAATGGCGGCGTCGAGATCAAGATCGAGACGAACGGCCTCGACCTCGATGACGCCGCCGTCGCGCGGTTGAAGGCGATGAACATCGCTTGCGTACAGATCTCCATCGACGGCAAGTCCTCCGTTGTTCATGAACGGCTCCGTCCTGGTTCGGGTTACCAGCCGGCTTGGGATGCCCTCGATCGTTTGGTCAAGCGCGGCCTGGAGCCCGAGCTCGTCTTCATCCCGACCAAGCTCAATGTTCAAGATGCCGTTTCCGTCTATGAACAAGCCGCCGCGCGCGGCATCCGCACCTTCGTGACCGGACCGATGATGAGGCTGGGGCGGGCCGCTCATGCGTGGGATTCTCTCGCGTGTTCCGATGCGGTCTGGTCCGAGGCCGTGATGGGACTCAAGGCCGCCGCCGCCGCCCGCAAGGGCCCGCGCCTGGCGATCTACCCGTGGGGGATTGAGCAGGAGTTGAAGACGCGCGTCGAGAGCCCGCAGTCCATGGTGCTCGTCGTGCCCAACGGCCGCGCCAAGCTCCTCAACGCCTTGCCATTCGCCGTGGCCGACCTCAAGACCGAGAGTCTGAAGTCGGCCTGGCCCAAGGTCGGCGCCGCCTGGAAGTCTCAGGAAGTCCAGGATTTCGTGCGCCGCGCCCAGACGGAGACCGACCTTCTCAAGCACGCCAACGAGTGCTGGGACCTATCCGTTCCGGCCTGAGACCGGGTCGCTTCAGTGGCGGAAGTGCCGCACGCCGGTGGCCACCAGGGCCAGCCCATGACGGTCCGCCGCTTCGGCGACGTCTTTGTCTTCGGCCGCGCCCCCCGGGTGCATGATGGCGCTCACGCCTCCTTCGGCGGCCGCGTGGACGTGTTCGGCGGTGAGCGCTCCGTCCGTGGCCATCACCACGGGCTCGCCCGCCGCGAGGATGGGGTGGCGCTCCTGGCTCTTGACCAAGGCGAGGCGCACCGAGTCCAGGCGCGAGGTCTGGCCCGAGCCCAAGCCGATGACGGCGGCGCCGCGGGCAATGACGGCCGCATGGGTGTGGGCATGCATGGCCGTGTGCCAAGCCACGATGAGGCCGGCCATCTCGCGCTCGCTTGGCGCGCGCTTGGAGACGGTCTTAAGGTCGCCGAGGAAAGGCCTCTGGTCGCGCTCCTGGACGAGCATGCCTCCAGCCACGGCGCGCAGGTCCAGCTCGTTGGCGGCGATGAGGCGTGAAGGCAGGGTGACGAGCCGGATGTCCTTCTTGGTCTTGAGGAGCTGGAGGGCCTT
>CAYHNV010000255.1:0-1601 GCA_964358065.1 uncultured Elusimicrobia bacterium
CTCGACACGGAGCTCGAAAAGGAGGGAACGGCCGCCGTGGTGCAGAAAGCTTTGCTTCAGCTCGACGCGGACGACCGCGCCATCGTCGTCCTGCGCGAGATCGAGGAACGCTCGTACGGCGAGATCGGCGAGGTGCTGGGCCTCGCCGAGGGCACCGTCAAGTCGCGCCTGTTCCGCGCCCGCGCCAAGCTCAAGATCCTGCTCGACAAGGTATCCGCATGAACGACTCCGACCGCGAAAAGCTGTCCGCCTATCTCGACGGCGCGCTCTCCGACGCCGAGCGCCGGGCCGTCGAGGTGGAGATCTCCCGTTCTGAGGAGATGCGCCTCGAGCTCGAGGCCCTGCGCGCCGTCTCCGCGACGGTGAAGGGCCTGCCCAAAGAGGAGCTGCCCGTCGGGTTCATGGCCCGGCTCGAAGCCCGCCGCGCCCGCGAGGGCTCGGGCGCCGGCCGCGACTATCTCATCCCCCCCCCCTCGTACCGGCCGCTGGCGTTCGCGCTGTCGACCGCGGTGGTCGCCCTCGTCGTCTGGGACAAGACCCGCGTCCCCGAGGAGATGATCGTTCCGAGGGCCAGCTGGGACAGCGAGACGATCGCCGTGAAGAGCGCCGCCGCCAACGAGATCACGGCCCAGACCGCGAAGAAGGAAGACGCCGCGAAGCCCGCGACCTTCGGCAAGCACATCAGCGCGCCAGGCAAGCCTCTCGAGTTCCAGGAATCGGACGGCGCCGGGGCGAGGAGCATGGCGGGCCGTGCGGGTCTCTCCGCTCCCTCCGGCCCGGCCGCCGCCGCACCCGCACCCGCACCCGCGCCCGCCGCGGCCGATGGAGAGAGCAGCGGATATCTCGCCCGCAACGAAGAGGAGCGCTCCGCCATCAACGAGCGGCTCTACAAGGGCTTCGAGGAAGAGAAGAAGCGCATGGGCATCGCCAAGATCATGGACAAGGACGCCGAGGAGGACAAGCTGTCTTCCGGCGGCCGTGAGTTCATGGCTCTCCAGGCCACGCCCGAGCCGGCCCGCGTCGGCCGCGCCCGGGGATCAACGGCCGCAGTGCGAGGCATGGCCAAGGCCAAGGGAGGAGCCCCGGCCATCAAAGCCCTCACGCTCAAGACCGCCGAGTCGCTCCAGGCGGCCTGGGACGCCGCCGGCCTGTCCGGCGAGCCCCCGGCGGTGGACTTCCCCGGGCAGATGGCGGTCTTCCTCGCCGGACCCTCGGGCTGCGGCATCGTCGACGTCCAGGTCCGGAGGAAGTTCATCGTGGTCCTTTATAAGGACGCCGGTTTCGACGACGCCTCCGCCCGCGTGCGCGCCCTGGCGCTCTCCCCGAAGCCGGTCGTCGTCAAGCCCGCCGAATAGGGAACCTTTTCGCGGGGCCGGGGGTCCCACTCCTCGATACGGAGGAGCTCACATGAAACGCAACGCCCTGTCGGCCCTGATCGTTCTCGGTCTCGCCGTCCCCGCTCCCGCGCAGCAGCTGCTCGCCTGGCCCATCGGCACCGCCAACGCCGCGATGCGCGTTTTCCTCCCCGGGATGCCGATCCCGCACCCGTTCAGGCCGGGGCCCGGCCCGCGGCCGCTGCCGCAACCGGTGCCCATGCCCGG
>CAYHNV010000256.1:0-1524 GCA_964358065.1 uncultured Elusimicrobia bacterium
TAAGCCAGCACTTCAGTTCCGAGGCGATCTCGGCGGCCTCGGCGTAGTGGCTCAGCGGGCGCGAAGCCGTGGTCGCCACGCCGATGCGCACCGTCACGATGGGTTGGCGCGTGGGGCGGCCCGCGCGGTCGAGCGTCTCCACGTAGCCGCGCTTGCGATCCTCGGGCTTATAGAGGCAGGAGGCCGCCTGGTCGAAGAGGCAGGTGATGCGGTGGGCCAGGTCGGCCGCTTTCTCCGGCGCGCAGACCGCGGCGAAGTCGTCGCCCCCGATGTGCGCGGCAAAGCCCTCGTCGCCCGCGACCGTCAGCACGCTCTCGGTCAGGATCTCCCCGCAGGTCTTGAGCAGACGGTCGCCCTTGGCGAAGCCGTAGGCGTCGTTGAAGGATTTGAAGCGATCGATGTCGAGATAAAGAAGAGCGAAGGGCTTCTTCTGCGAGATGCGCCCGCGCACCGTCTCCTCCAAAGTGGGGCTGCCCGGCAGGTGCGTGAGGGGGTTGGCCGAGAGTTCCTCGCAGGCGCGCTTGATGAGGCGGTCGACGCGGGCCATCAGTTCGTTCATCGAGAAGGGCTTGACCACGTAGTCGTCGGCGCCCAGGGCCAGGCCCTCGATCTTCTCGTCCGTACTGCCCATCCCCGTGACCAGGATGACGGGGACCAGCCGCGTGGCCTGGCTGCGGCGCAGGCGCCTCAGGACCTCCATGCCGTCCATGCCGGGCATGCGCACGTCCAGCAGGATCAGGGCGTAGTCATTCTTATTCGCCATCTGCAGGGCGCGGTCGCCGTTCGGGGCGGCGCTGACCGCGAAGTGATGGCCCTCGAGCGCCGTGGTCATCATCTTGCGCACCGCGCTCTCATCGTCGGCGACCAGTATCTTGGAGTTCACATATCCTCCTTCACAGCCCGCACCGGCGGAAGAGCTCCAGGGCCCGGGCGTCCTCGCGCTGGAACCTCTCCAGCTCGCGCGGGCTCAACTCCGGGACCTCCGGGCGGTCATACTGTTCCTTCATCGCGTCGTAGAAGCGCTTCTTGAGATGAGGATCGCTGATCGTCGAGCCGGGATTGCGGGTCAGGCTGTAAGGGGAGACCCCCTGGCGCAGTTCCGCCGCCCAGTAGCGGGCTTTCAGGCTCAGGATGCCCCCCTCGATGAGGTCGACTCGCTCGGCGGCGGTTGAGCAGTCCTCCTCGCGCGGCGCGTCGCGCAGCAGCAGCTCGTCGCCGTCGAGGACGGGGACTTCGGCCAGGAACTCCGGGGAGGGGACGACCAAGGTCCAGCTGCCGGGGTCTCCCAGGCCCGCGTCCTGCGCTTTCTCCCAGGAGAAATCCTCCTCCGTCACGGCCAATATCTCGCCGCTGGAAGCGCGTACCAGGCGGAGGCTGACGCGCATCTTCTCGCCGCGGCGCAAGAAGGCCCCGGTCACCACCGCGTCGGCGGCCTGGAGGTTGGGCGCTGCGTTGGCAGCGGGCCGCACTGAGGGCCCCGGCGCTCCGGTCTCGGCCAGGCGGCGCTCGGCCAGCACATCGGCC